>CAUZOB010000074.1:0-21066 GCA_963581185.1 Planctomycetota bacterium
GTTAACGGTGGCCAGTTCCATGGTCACGCTGTTGCCAGCCGATGACGGCACATGACAGGGTTCGCCGCACGGTTCACTCCTGAGACACTCCTGAAGTTGAGGGGCGGCTGACGCCCGGCGGCTGTTGTTATGGATAACAGAATCTGCGGAGTGTGATGACAGCACGAAACGCAATTGACGAAGAAACGGAACCCGGTTGGGACGTCGGAGAGAAAATCTCAGTCCGTGTTTTTGTTGAAAAGCAGCTCTAAAATTGACTCGGAATCAACACCCGCCCGGAGAAGTTCTCAGATGGCACAAGACAAGTCCTCCAAGAAAAAGATCTCGACTCAGACGCAGAACAAGATCGCGTTCGGAGAGGTCGTGCGGGCGAGGCTGGAGGCGTTCAACCTGCCAGATTCAGAGAGATCCCCGTCGAGGGTGATCCGGTATTCAATGGACGATGCCTTCGTG
Organism: Planctomycetota bacterium; assembly: GCA_963581185.1. GTDB lineage: Bacteria > Planctomycetota > Planctomycetia > Pirellulales > Pirellulaceae > SAT2750. The sequence goes on from CAUZOB010000074.1 coordinate 454, forward strand.
CCGCTCGGCACAGCCATGGCAGATATCGCCGTGCATGTTTTCCGGGGCGACTTTTGCATTAGCCAGAGCCTGACCAAACGCAGCGCCGATTTCAGTATAATTCAGCCTTACCTTCAGCGCGCGGAAATCATTCCGGTGCGAAGCAGAACCGAACGGTTGTTCGGCTGGTCACCATAATCAACGTGCTACTTCGGTGTCCTCGGCCCATTTTTCGGTAGCGGGTCGAGCGGCAAACCCGTTGATACGAGTTCGATTCCGCTGAGCAGGCTCTCGCTTTTGTGCGCGGTGAAGGTGAGCGTGCAGTCGCCATCGAGTTGGATACCGGTAAATTCTTTGACCAGGCACTTCATCCTGCCCCGGGCCGCGACGAAGATATCGAAATCCGTTAGCACAGGTTCGCCCTGCAGAGCGACATCGAACACGCGGGCCCCGGCCGCGGTGTGTTGTGGTTCGACGAAGTAGAGCCTCACGGTAAACGTTCCGGACTTCAGTTCCGTCAGACGCAAAGACTCGATGCCTTTTGCGCCAGAGGCACAGACCCAGGGCCAGCCCTTTCCTGCCTGGATAAATAGGGAATGGTGATAAAAATAGTCAGGGCTCGCCGGCTGCGTCGTGACTTTTACTGTGGGCGAAGGCCCGCCGACGCTGGGGTGGTCGAGAAACAACGTTCCGCCGTGGGTCATCCGGTCGCCGGGCGCTCCCAGGTTGATGCCGATACGCACAAGTGGTTTGGCGGTGCCCGAGCCCCAGGCAGTCCATTGTTCGAACGTCTGCGGCATACTGATCAGCGCGGCACCGGTCGGCAACGGGTAGCTGCAAGTGCAGCCCTCGTAGAAATACGGCATGTTCAGAACGCCGTTAGCCGGAATGACACTATTCGTGCAACCGGAGCGTGGGCCGGCAATATTAATGGTGCCGCTTTCGATTCGTTTGTCATAGAAGGCGGGAGTCGCCGAACGCATTGTTATCAAGTGGCCGTAGTCCACACCGCCGTCGCAACCGTAGCTCTTGACATAGCATCGCGGCTCGACGAGCCCGGTCAGCGGATTCGTCATCTGGCCCTTGTCGGCCTGCCTCTGGAACGGATAGATATTTGGCTTCTCGCGCCGGGACTCCAGTTCCTGCAAATACTTCTCGACATACGGCGGACGAAATTGATATGGCGGGCGAAAATCGGAACCCTGCGTTTTGGGGACTTGTTCTAACCGCGACTCGGCTTCGTCACGCGACAGGACTCGGCCGGTATAGACGTCCATGAAGGATGCATTGAGCAGACGGAACCGCCCGGTCCCGTTTCGATGGAGATGGTTGACGGGACCCATCTTGTCGACTTTGCCCTGCCAGTCCTTGTCCTGAGAAACCATGACGCCGCCCGCGATCGTCGGTTGCGGGGCGCGTTTGAAGTGTGCAACGGAATCGTCGAACCACAAGATACCCAAAGGAGCCCGGACGCGGGCGTCGGGCGCACTCCAGTTGTTTATGTAATCGACGGCACCGGGCAACGCGCCCGCCCGGCGGACGAGCAGGAGGTCTCCGTGGCGTTCAACCCGGGCTTCGCTATGTCCGGCCGTCCGGAGCCACATGCGGATTTCCTCGTCGCGCGTCGGCTCTACGGCGAGGCAGGCGACGCCCCCGTATGGCTTGAGTCGTTCATATAACGTCAGGAGGTAGTCAGCACCCGTGTTGAGTCGGGTCGCGCCCCAATCTTCTGCCACAATCAGATCGGCCAGATACTGCGGAAACGCGACTTCCTCAAGCTGGCCCGCCACGATCGACAGTCGGCTGGCCTGCGCGGAGGGTTCAAGGACACGTTGCCGTATTGCGTCGGCATTGGATTCAACGGGGGCTAACGCAATGACGTGGAAATTCGTCTCGGCAGCCAGTTGCTCCGCCAGCCGGCCATCGCGCGTACCGAGGACGAACGCGTAACCGTCGCGAACGGGGGTTAGCGTCCGAAGGTGGGTGATGGTAGACGCCAGCGCCTTGTCGACGTCGGGCTTAGGCGCAGGTTGTGCCGGGTGAAAAAATGGTGAAACTTCCGGTTCGCCAAAACAATAAATCGTTCCCTCGCGGGTCGTGACGAACAGCCGGCCGTTGGCGGCGACGACGCTGTGAATATCGCCATCGACCCCTTTCACTCCATCTGCGTATTTCAACAGAGTGCCGCCGAGCGTCACCTGTGTCCGCAATCCGGCGACTCCTTTGCCCGTGCGCAGACCCCCCTCATGCAGATCACGATTGACGACACTGTCGAACTCAATCTTGCCGCGGCGAACATCGCGGGCAAGTTGAGGGTCCATCCGCATGAACCAGCCGCCGGGAACGGTTCCTTCGGACGGGAGTGTGAAGTCGAGCAATTCGCCGCTGTGGCGATTGAAAGTGGCCGGTCGCGCTGCACCACAGGGGACGAGCAGTTTATCGCCATTAACCAGCAGGTATCCTTGCGGAGAGAGTCCTCCCAACGCTTCGGCGCCCACGTGCGGTTGCTTGCCATACAATGTTCCGCAGCGATCGTTGACCCATTCGACCTGACCCGACCAGGCGTTGAGCGCGTAGACAAAGACGCCCTCCAACGGCCAGACTCCGGCAGCGAAATAGAGAGTCTCGTCGGCCAGCACCGGACCCCCGCGGACAGGCCAGACAGAAATCAACCGGCCATTGCCCAGGATTTTCCGAGCTGAAGGGACGGCACGAAACTTCCATTGCAGCTCTCCGTCGGTCGCACTCAAACAGTACAGATGGCCGTCGTCCGATCCGAAGTAGAGCCTGTCTCGCCACGCAACCGGTGCCAGACGCACGGGACCGGCAGTGTAGAACCGCCACTTCTCTTTACCGGTCTCGACTGCATAGGCGACAACCGCATCGATGTGCGGCAGTGCCACGTACATTGTGTCGCCCAGAACAATCGGCTCGTAACCCTGGTCAAATTGGAGCCGGGACTTACGGAAAGCGGGCGTCACCGGCGGAAGTTGCCGCTTCCATTGCAGACGTAGCGGAGAGGGAATCTTGTTGGCTGAGATATTCGTACGGCCGGCGTCATGCCGCCAGGTGGGCCAATCCTCGGCTGTCGCTATGCTGGCGAACGACAATAGCCCAAATAGTGTAACAGCGGAATAACTCCTGAGTCTGTGCATGGGAATGCGTCTCCGGTAACGCAACGCCAGTTTCAAGCAGGCCGGACCAGGCGAATCGCCGTTCCGGATCCGTCAGTATAAACCGGCTTCACCATTCATTCCATTGCCGGAGCGACGTCGCTTCGCTCCTTGTTCAGCCTACTCAACTTTCCCTGTGACTGCTTTCGCTTTCACCGGAGCTTCACGAGTCGCGGCGATGCGGACATTCTTGAATCGCGCGGAATCTTCGGCGTCACTGTGCAGAACAACGTGGGCCAAGATGGCTTGCCTGAGATCGGCCGAGAGCAGCGGCCAGGCAGTGATCACGTCGGCCAGTTCTTCGTGGCCGAGTGCCATCGGTTGACGATTGGCGTCATTGTTCCACTCCCACTTCCTGCAGCATGTTCCATATGCGTTGGGCTATCAGTGAGTTACGAGATTGGACCCGCGGGTTCAATTCCCGCCGCCTCCACTTGGATAAAATAACTTGTCCTGAAGACTCAGGACCGGTCACGACGCGACAGAAACCGCGTTGTGACCGGTCCTTTCTTTTTGGGGTAAAGAGAATTCGAAGGGACACGACGTGACAGGGCGCGACTGGTCGGGAATCAAATGGAATGCGTCGGGGCGATTCAATGCCCTACTGCCATCGCGCGATCCAGAAACCATCAACCGTGCTTCACTGGTATCTTCGTATGTTGGAGATCCGGATTTCACCAATCTGGCCAAAGAAATTCCCGAAACCCAGGAAATTGAAGGCACCTCCGTAACGCGAGTACCCGCTGAGCCGTGTACTGACGCTGAACTGAGCTTGGTGCTGGCGGTTGTTGACCAGTTTGCGTCCGTCCGGACTCTTCATCCGCCAGACCAGCTGACCGTCCAGGAACAGTTCGTGCAGGTCCTGAGCATAGTTGTATTGCCAGGCCACGTGATGCCACTCGGTGTCCCGAATCCCCGCTTGACTGGGATCCCCCACGATCCCGCTGGGCCGTTTCCAGGGATGGAGATCCATCAACGCCTCTTCTGGCCGAGCGCCCAGGAAATGGACACCCGGTGCCATGCTGCCGTCGGGCGAATCGTGGTCCGAGAGGTAGAGTTCCCAGACGCCTCGTTTCGAATTGTCGTAACTGCCACAGATGTGTCCATAGTCAAAAAGCTGGTGGGTGCGGTCCACCTTGGTGCCATGTCCCTGGATCGGTCCGGCCCGTCGTACCCAGGCTTCCACGGTCCATTCCTTCGTGCACGTCTTCAGATCCAGCTTCGCGTTGCCCGTACCCTTGATCCCCCAGCCGTGTTCACCGTGCCCCATGTTGTCGTAGGGAAACCGACCCACTCGTCCGGGCCACGACATTCGCATGTCCCCACCCATGTTGGTCCAGGTCAAGGTAAGTTGCTTGTCGCCCATCCGGTCCTGGATCAACTTGCCATTGGGGCCCTGCCAGTCGTAAAGCACGACGGTGTGCTTGTCGGGCTGGATTACGCGGAGGTGACTTGGGAGCACTCGAAGAACCAGGTCCACACTGCGCCGGAACCCGTTGGCGTCTGTGACCTGGATCGACGGACGCACGTGCCCCCCTGCGACCGGCACACCTTGCAATCGACCGGTCGTGCCGTCGAGTGTGAGACCGTCGGGCAATGTCCCATCGACCAACTCCCACCGCAGCGGTGTGGCCATGTGAGTTGTTTGCAGGATGGCCTGGTAGGACGAGCCGACAAACGCCGGCGCGAGCGATGTGGTGATCAAACGGCCTTCCAGAACGCTCAATGAGAAGGTGTGCGTGTCTGTCCGCCCGGCTGCATCTGTCGCTCCGATCGTGACGGTCCGGTTCTCGACCGTCTCGAGAGGTTTTCCGCAGATGACACCAGATGTGTCGTCAAGATCGAGTCCTTTGGGAAGCGTTCCGGCCAACAACTTCCAGGCGACATCGCCGTCAGCGGCATCGGTGGCCAGGTCGACCGAGTAGGGGATCTTCAACGAGGCGTCGGGCAGCTTCTGGCCGACGATGGCCATCGTTTGTGCGACTGGATATCGCATGATGCTCGAGATCCGCAACTCGTCGATCTCACCCTGAAAGTTCCCCGACTTGATAAAGAAGGGTGGATCCTGCGAGTGGATCCAGCCTCCGACGATGAATGGAGTGACAACATCTTTGACGTTGTTGACAATGATGCCCGGTGAAGCGGGGTCATGGAGAGTGATCCGGGCGACACGTTTTCCGTCGAGGAAGAAAGTACTGAGCTGATCTCTGTAGCGGAACTGCCAGGCCAGATGGTGCCATTGGTGGTCGGCGATGTGCTGCCCCTTGGTCTTGTTGGGCCAACGTTCCGGGAACAGGAAGTTGCTGGTACCGAAGTTCTTTGTCGAACTGGACGCAGCGATGAAGCGTGCGGCGGGCAGCAGTCCGTCCGTGAGGTTCCCGACGCCACCTCGGCCGAGGTTGAGCGTAAAGCTGAAACCGCCGCGTCGACCGACTGGAAGGCCAAACCCCTCGTCATCGGTGCTGCAGATCACCGCATAGGTCCGGCCACCTTGTTCCTGCCCGCCCGGTCCGGTGTAGCGGATCCAGGCCTCAATGGTCCATTCGCGGGTACAGGTCCGCAGATGAAGTTTGTCGTTGTCGGCTGGCCCCACCCGCAAATCGGCGTCGTCGGCTCGACGGGCAAAGCGTGCCGTGGTCCCAAACCCGGGTCGTGAACCCCAGTCCGCTGTTTTGTGAGCCCGCAGTGTCAGTGCCTGGTCGCCACACGCGTCGTGAGCCTCGTCACCTTGGCCCTCGTCAAAATGGTAGAGCACAACGGTGTGCTGATCGGGCTGAAACGGTCTTCTCCAGTCCGATTCGCCATTGTCTTCAGCCCGACAGGGGTCCGACGAGAAGACGAGAACGACTGCCACAACGACAGATGTCAGGGCGGCAGATAGACGACGACTAAACACGCATTGCTCCATTGCCAATTCCAAACCAGGACTCGGTCTGCGCCGCATCGCAGCCCTGAGGCTCGGACACGGAGCCCCTATTCTCCCCGCCCCAGCCTGGGCGTTCAACCCACCAGATCCGAACCACGCTCCCCGACGTTCACGCTGCTCTGACCCAAGAGATTGAGCGGCACTGTGAAGCGTCTCAGTGCATGCGGGTCGGTGAAGATGAGCTCGGATTGCCCGCCTGAGCTGACGAACAGGGTGAGAACGTGAAATAACTTCTACTTCCCGGTGATGTTGTGCCCATCCTCTTCCAACACACCGACCGCCTTCGCCAAATCCTGCTCCCTGACCAACACAAAGTCGGTATTGAAACTCGAAACCACAAACACGCTGATCCCCGCCTCGGCCAACGCTCCCGTCAACGAGGCAATCACGCCGACCAGTGTAAAGTCGAGTCTCGCTGCAACTCGAAAACACCGCCAACTCCGTTCGCATTGAACGCCTTTGGGAACCTGATCCTGTCGGCAGACGATGGAAAGCTCGTCGGCCGTGCGAGTGATCGACACAAACTCGCCGATCGCCCAATCTGGGATAGGCGAATCGGCATCAAGCCGGCAGATGGCGATGGTCTCAGGGAGTACGATCAAGTTGAGGTTCATGATCCTACTGGTTTTCCCATCTATGAATCCTTCGCATCGGATAACCGGCTGCGGCGGATACTTTGGAAACCGGCGATCCGTCTGGGACAACTGGCACAGCAGAAATCTTGAGCCGGTACCGGAAGTGACTTCCGTCATGTGCGAGCAAATTTCGCAGATGCTCTGTTTCATGTTCTACTCCGCTTCTGCCCAGACTCTCGCTTCTCCATCCTCGTCGATTTCCACATGGATGACGCTGGCCCGGCAGCAGACGGGGCAATCCTCGACATACTCCTGGCTCGACCCCGCCGTCGAATCAATCGGGATCACGATCTCCTCACCGCAAGCATCGCAGATGTAGCTGGCTTCGTTGTTCATCTACTTCTTCATTCCCTCGACTATGCTGACCTCAGTTCCGGTGGAAACGACCCGTGCAAGTTCAAATCCAGCCTCGCCGAACAACGTCCGGTACTCGTCTTCGGTCCTCTTCTTTCCTCCCGGACCCAGCAGTATGACCAGATCAAGGAACTTTCCTCCGAATGGTTCGTTGCCCGGAGGAATGACACTTTTGACAACAAGCAGTGTGGCGCTGGATGACATCGTTTGATGGCAGTTGCGGAGGATCGTCAACGACTGAACCAAGAAACTGTTTTATGGCGTCGTCAATCAGACGACAAAGGCAATCACTCTTACCGCCAGGTCCTGTCCTTATCCCGTACCGCAACGGAATGAAAGATCTCTGCCATGCGGAAACGATTTCCCGGCGGTGCTTCTGTATGATGCTTCGATTCCTTGGCGACGGCGAAAATATCAATCATGTCCGTGCGATTTTCCAGGATCTTATGCACTTGATCAACAAATACGAAAAACACACCCTCATGCTTCTCTTCGGCTGCCATGGTTTTCAGCGCGGCGATGGGATCCATGCCCGCGGATTGCAGGGTCGTCTTGTCCGTATTTGCAATCTGGGCCAGCACCACGGCTGCACGCCAGCGTTGCCCAGGGGTGGCTCCGTTGACAATTGAATCTGCTGCCAATTCGTAGCCGCTGATGTCGCCCAATTCGGCCAACACCCTGGCCACCTCCAGGGCGTGCTGCACCTGTTGCCGGTCAGCTGAAAAGGTCTTGAGATCTTTCTTCATCTGCTCCAGGCCACTCGCGTCATGCAATCTGCCGAGCATGTCGGCTGCGGCCCAACGAACCTTGGGATTGGTATCTGCGAGGGCCTTCTTCAGGACCGGAATGGCCTTCTCTCCATCGCGTTCGGCAAGCAATCCCAGTTCTCCATGAAAGTGGTAGTCGAACGTGTCGTTCATGGCCCGATAGGCTGCCTGACGCGTTTCCCACGGAAACCGATGCTGGGCGACGGGCTGGTGAAACTGAAAATTCTTCTCCGCACCGTGGGCCTTGAAGAAGGCTTTGACATGCGCTGCCGCAGCCTTGGGGCCCCAGCCGGGAAACACACCGTCGTTGGTCGGCGAGCTGGAAAAAAAAACGCGTGGTGCAATGGCCGCCGCTACTTCATGGAAATCAAACGGGAACTGTCTGTAATCCGACTTGTAGAGCGTCTCCAGCGGCGGCATGTATTGGGGAAGTGCCCAGGTCTTGAGTCTGCCCTGTTTCGTTTCGTAATACGCGAATGGTGTCCAGCCACAGCTGGAGACGGCAATCTTGACCCGCTCGTCGAAGGCCGCCAGAAACATGGCATTGTGTCCGCCCAATGAATGGCCAATCGTGCCGATCTTATCGGGGTCGACATCCGGATGTGCCTGCAACAAATCGACGCAGGTCATGTGGTTGAAAACGCCTTTGATTGTTCCCGAGCCGTATCGGTCGGAGTCGAAATCGTAGGGCTGTGAATCACCGAAACTCGGATAGTCCGGAACGATGACGACATAACCCAGCATCGCCAATTCAATCGGGAAATTGCACAGAGGCCAGCTTTCGAAACAACCCTTGCCTGCCTGACCGGTCGGGTGCATGCCAACAATGCCGGGGCGCTTCTCGCCCGGTTTCTTGTTGAGCGGCTCGTAAAGAAAGGCATGGACGAGCTCACCTTCCGCCACCTCAAAACTGATCGTCTTTTTGGTATACCGACCTCGTAGCTGCGAATTGACCACGCGAATCTCAAAGTCTTCGAGGCTGCTGCGGGTGGGGCGATCAGGTAGCTGACCCATGCCCTGCAACATGCCGTCGATGATCTGCTGGCGTTTCTTCTTGAAATGCTGCGGTGTCGCAATCGGCTGGAAGAGGTCGTCTTCGTCGTAATAGACCAGTAACTCGTTGAGCTGCGGGGGGACCGTTTTCTTGTCGCAATTCTGTGGATTGGCCGGTGTTTCTCTCAACAATGTGAAGTTGTCTGCCCACACTTGAACGCCAAACCTGTTGACGGGGTTCCTTTCAAACACCCTGAAGGTGATCTTGTAGCCTGTTTCCGCTCGGTACGTGTTGCGCCCAATTCTCGTACGTTTTCCCTCTTTCAAGTAGCGGGTCAGATCCAAGGACACCTTGTGCCACTCGGCATCGCCCCCAGCGACGTCCGCTTCCCAGATCACCTCGTCGTCCAGGAGCAATTCCATCCAGTGATAACGTTTGGTCTTGCCCATGTAATCGTCTTTGACAAAGAACGAAATGCCTTTGTCGGCAGGCGTCAGCTCAACGACCTGGACAATCCCAGCGAAGTCTTGTTTCTTTGTCGGAGTGTCCCCAGCAAGTGAAACCGCAAAGCTCTTTTGGCCAGTGTGGGATGTGTCATCGCTGAAAGCAGCCTGAAACCTGCTGCCTTGCGTGACGACCTGCCAACCGCCGTCGTCCTCAAAACCTGGGTTATTCAGGCCCTCAGCTTGCAGCGGAACGACGCCCGCAAACAGCACGAGCGATAACAACCAGATGCTTGGCGAGTACGTCATTGGGTCTTCCTCACTCCCGATTCTAGCGACACGTCATCAATCGACCATCTGCGACAGATCATTCTCGTGCAACAGTGCTGATATCACGCCGGCCAAGGTTCGTCGTTGCGAATGTAGCTGCCTTCTTTGAACTCACTGAAGAAGTGTGGCAAAAGTAGATGCTCGATCGGCAGCCCGCTCGCATCGGCAACCAGACTCTCCGATGCTGCATAGGTGCAGCTCGAGGTGCCGTGGACCAGTACGTGGTACCACGGTTGATCGCGGTCTGGCTGTGTCTGGTTCTTGGAGTACCATTTCTCATCGGCCCGACAGAAGTCGTCGCGGTCAACGACAACTCCCCGATAGCCATAACGCCGATGGTGAACCAATTGGCCGGGTTCGAAAACCGGTCGGAGAGGATCTGGTGGTGGACGTGTGATTGCAATCATGGGCGAGAGGTTGTGGAACCGATCGAAGACTCGAGGATGACCAAGGCCGAACGACAAAAGGACCGCACATTCGGCCCAACGACCTCATCAATAAGGTCTATCCAGTATCGAAATCATACAAGATACGGGGGCCGTCGGCGTTATCGCGTGGTCGACTAAAGATTAGGACTCGGCTTCGTCGTCCAGGCCAAGACGCGACTTCAACTCGTCGGTCCTGCACGTGCCCAACTTCTCCTGCACCTGCTTTGGGTCAGCTGATAGCCAGGCCAGTCCACATGCCACGCAGAGCAGCGGCCAGGCAGTCATCAGCTCAGCCAGTTCCATGGTCACCCTGTTGCCAGCCGATGACGGCATATAACACGGTTCGCCGCACGGTTCACTCCTGAGACACTCCCAGAGAGGTGCACAGCCCGTCTCGATTCCAAGCAGGTCCGTCGAACGATACACTGAGTACCAGTTTGAGAAATTGAAAAATACTGTTGATGTTGTCGAGCTGGTGGAATCATGAGGGTAGTCCTGTTTGATCTCGATGATACCTTGTTCGATCAGCAGCATTGCAGCCGTGCCGGTCTTGTGGCAGCCCAACAAGCGTATCCGGATCGCATCCTGGGATCGATCGACGAAATTGAGGCCACTTATCGCGAACTGCTCGAGCAGTGGCACGTGAAAGTCCTCGAGGGGTCCATATCGACGGAGCAATCACGCATCGAACGATTTCGAGCGTTGATGTCTGGCGCCGAGACCGTCGCAACCGAAGCCGATGTGCTCGCGGCCGCGCGCTCTTATCGTGACGCATACGATGCTGCCTACCGGCCTGTTCCAGGGGCTATCGAAGTGCTGCAGCGGGTCAGGGCGGAATGTCCGGTCGGGATCGTGACCAATCACATCGTCTCCGAACAAGTCAAGAAAGTCGCTCGGATTGGCGTCGAACCATTCATTGATGAATTGGTCGTGTCCGAAGAAATTGGTGTGGCCAAACCGGATGCGAGGGTTTTTGAAGCCGCCCTGTCGCGACTGGGCGGTACAGCGGACAAAGCGGTAATGATCGGCGATTCCTGGTCATCTGATATTCTCGGAGCAGCTGGACTGGGGATCCGTGCCATCTGGCTGAATCGTTATGGCAGCCCGTGTCCCGATTCGGACCTCGTGACCGAGATCCGGTCGTTCGAGCCGGCCGAAAATATTGTCGATATGATTCTCAGCCCGTCATGATCATCCTTGGATCGTTGGCCAGCAATTCCAGCCGGGGCCCATGTCCCTGTTGTGCATGTCTTGTCAAGCAGTCGCTGAATTCGTGTCCTGCATTTCGCTAGTTTCATGATTTTGTGCTGGTAAGCTATGGTATTCACCACGGGAATCTCACATGGAAATTCAACTCTACTCTCGCCGCAGCATGCTGCGCGTTGGCGCCCAGGCGTTAACAAAGAACCAGGCAAAAAAGCAGAAGTAACTCGGGCCAGCACTATGCCAGGCGGATGCGTCCCTCTGGTTCCCCGCCCATCATCCGTTTCCTTGAATTGAGCCGAAGATGCGAGTTATTCATGTCGTCGACGTGCTTCGATATGCAGCCATCATGCTCTGCCTCTGCTCTGACCTGGCCCTTGCAAGCGATAACGAGTCGCGATCGATTCCGACGATGTCGTACGAGCGGCCCGTGCCGATCCATGCCAACGGTGAGCTGATCCGCCTGGAAGACCATGCCGTGACCCGCTGCCACGACTGGGATCAGGACGGTGATCTGGATCTGCTTGTCGGCGGTGGAGACGGGCGGTTGTGGCTGTATCGCAATATCGGGACCTCGAAGATAGCTCGCTTCCAGGAGAAGGAAGCAGTCGTGGCCGGTGAACGCGATCGCTGGGGGACGTCCTACACGGGGTGCGTGCTGGCCAACCTTGTCGGTAATGCGCTGCCCGACCTGGCTGTCTGTCACTCGGGAGACCAGCTGACGATTCACCAGAATACAGGCACAGCCAGGGCTCCCAGCTTCGTCGAGACGGGCCTGGACTTCCAGGTTCAGGAGAATTGCCAGGGCCGCTTCGATGTTGCTGACTGGGATGGTGACGGGAGGATGGATCTTGTCACAGGATCGTTCGGAGGAAAGCTGGTCTGGTACCGGAACCAGGGGCAGGCAGGGATGCCGCAATTCGGACCGGGAGAACCGTTTTTCGATATCACGCTTGCCTACAATTCTCACCCACGCATCCTGGATTTCAACCAGGACGGCCGGCTGGACATGCTGCTGGGGGTGAACTGGGGTACCGTATCGCTCTACTCCAACACGGGGACAGGGAAGAAACCGTCCCTCGGCAAAAGCCGACTGTTTCAATGGCCGGATGGCACAAACCTCAATATCCGCAATGAAAATGGCGATGACACAACACCCGAGCTGGCAGACCTCGATGGCGACGGCGTTCTCGATTTACTCAGCGGAGGCAAGAACGGACAACTCTTCTTCATGCGGGGCGTGGGCTTTTCATCGCGCGTGGAGTCTTTTCAAAAACTGCTGGCAGAACACTCGAAGAATCTTGGGCAGGTGCTCCGCGACGATGCAGCGGTTCGCCGGCAGGTCTTCGGATCTCTGGCAGCGATCCAGGCGGATCTAGCAGCTGAACTGATTCCCCGATCATCCCGGGAACAACTCTTCAAGAAACTTGCTCCGCTGGCGAAGCAGTACCCAGACGTGCTCCGCCGCTCACGGTTCGACTTGGAGTCTGGACCCCACGTGCCAATCCTGGCTGGGCAATACTGGGTGGTGCTACTGGAGTCGCTGCCCGATTCGATCTTGAACCGCAGACGTGTTGCAGATGTCCTCGACTTCCAGGCGGGGTACCGCAGGCTGCTGATTGATCTCGGTGTGCTGTTCATCGACAACAACACCGCCACGCCCGAACACCTGGCGGCGATGCACCAGCTGATGATGGCGATGCCCCGCGGCACGTGGGATGTTGAAATGATCACGGCGGCTGGTTGGCTGGGACCGGCAATCAAGACCCAGAAAATTCGCGCCCGGTCAGGAATCAACATCTTTGATTTACCGCTGGGACACCCGGAGAACAGCTTTGCTGCTGACGCCCCAAGACCTGGCGTCACCGATGTCTACCTTATCTGCCTGGCCCATGAACTGGCCCACAACATGCTGGACACGGTTGGCAGAAGGACTCGCCCGGAATTGTATGAAAGGAAGTTTGAGGGCCTTGCACAGGCGGCCGGTTCCGAGGTCGTTTACAGATCTCCCAAGTCCCGCGGCATTGACTTCGCGGCGACCAGGAAGAACTTTCAGAGTATCGGTGCCTGGGACGGTGATGACGCGAGCTGGAACGCAGCCTGGCTGCGTTACTTCAAGGGCCAGGAAGATTTTGACCGGGCGTACACGCGGGGCAATATCCAATTCTTCCTGAACGCCCCGCAGGAAGCCTTTGCGACACTGGCTAACCAGTATTTTGCCGACAGCCAGCTGATGCTCGATTTTTGTAAAGTACGCTGGGATGCAGGACATCGCTCAAACATCAACCAGTTCCTGCTGATCACCGACTACCTGAGCGAAGGCACAAACAAGGTCAGGTTTTACGTCCTGCGACCAGGAGGTGACCTGAAGGTCGCACCCGTTCGTTTGGCTCGTGATCGTGCGGGCCGCATCACACGGGTGCAGTCGCAGGATTCGACGGCGACCTTCGATTATCAGGACGGAAGCCTGGTCACCGGCTTTCGGCTGAAGCCCCTTTCGCCGTGAGCCGGCCATGTCCGCACAAGGCGGGTTCGATTTCCGCTGCCGCCACGTGGCACCATCCGTGACAGGCGGCCAGCAGGAATACGAACTGCAGGTTCTAGAATGCGATTCGATAGGTGGGAATAGAAATTCCCGAAATGGAGAGCGATCGCAAGGAAATCGAACTGGGCCAGGAGCCTCGACATCGTGCGATCAGGTCCGGCACATCATGAAAAAGGGTACCGATGGCACCCGCCATCTCCCTTCTGCTTCGCGTTGATGGGGCGGTCGTGGCCGGAAAATCACCCACGGATGCCCCCGCCAAGATCAGGCAATGTCAAAACGATCGAGGTTCATCACCTTGACCCAGGCAGCCACGAAGTCACGTACGAAAACCTGCTCGGAATCGTCCGATGCATAGACTTCGGCGATCGCTCTGAGCTGCGAGTTGGAACCAAAGACAAGATCCACAGCCGTTCCCGTCCATTTGACTTCGTCCGTACTCCGGTCACGCCCCTCGAAGAAGTGCTCGCACCTGGCGGACAGCTGCCAGGTCGTGTTGTTGTCGAGCAGGTTCACAAAGAAATCATTGGTCAATGTCTCGGGCCGATCGGTAAGGACTCCAACGGCCGACTGACCAGCGTTCGCATTCAGGACACGCATGCCGCCAACGAGAACAGTCATCTCTGGGGCGGTCAACGTCAACAGGTGCGCTCGATCCACAAGCTGCTCTTCCACCGGCCGCGGATGCTCAGTTCCGACATAGTTGCGGAACCCATCCGTGGTCGGCTCAAGCACGGCAAATGAATCCACATCGGTCTGCTCCTGGGAGGCGTCCGTACGCCCCGGCGAGAACGAGACTTGGAGATCCCAACCAGCATTTTTCGCTGCTTGCTCGACGGCGGCACACCCTCCCAGGACGATCAGGTCTGCAAGTGAGACTCTCGTCCCATTGGACTGTGCGCTGTTGAATTCTGACTGGACCTGCTCCAGCACCGGCAAGACGCTTGCCAAGTCCTCCGGGCTATTGACTGCCCAGTCCTTCTGGGGTGCAAGTCGAATCCGTGCCCCGTTGGCACCCCCGCGCTTGTCGGTGTCGCGATATGTTACGGCCGACGCCCACGCCGTCGCCACCAGCTGGGAGATAGAGAGCCCCGCTGCCAGCAGCGCATCCTTGAGCGTCACGACATCCTGCTCTGAAATCAAATCATGATCGACGCTGGGCACAGGATCCTGCCACAGTTGTGGTTCGGGGACCAGCGGCCCAAGACATCGCGAAACGGGGCCCATGTCACGATGCGTCAGCTTGTACCAGGCCCTGGCGAAGGCGTCTGCAAACGCATCCGAATCCTCGTAGAAACGCCGGGAAATCGGCCCATAGATTGGATCCATCTTCAACGCCAGGTCCGTTGTGAACATCATCGGGGCGTGATTTTTCGCGGGATCGTGGGCATCCGGTACGGTGCCCACCGCCGACTCATCTGTCGGCGTCCATTGTGTGGCGCCCGCTGGACTTGTTACTTGCTCCCACTCGTAACCAAACAGGTTCTCGAAGTAGTTGTTATCCCACTTCGCTGGCTCGGTCGTCCAAGCTCCCTCCAGCCCACTGCTAATCGTGTCACCGGCATTGCCGCTGCCGTAGCTGCTCGTCCAGCCGAGACCTTGCTCCTGCAGGCTGGCCCCTTCCGGTTCAGCACCGACATGCTGATCCGCGTCAGCGGCACCATGAGCTTTGCCGAACGTGTGGCCACCGGCAATCAGGGCAACAGTTTCCTCGTCATCCATCGCCATGCGGCGGAATGTTTCGCGAATGTCCGTCGCTGCAGCAAGCGGATCCGGAGTGCCGTTGGGCCCCTCGGGATTCACGTAAATCAAGCCCATCTGAACGGCGCCCAGAGGATTCTGCAGGTCTCTGTCGCCACTGTAGCGTTCATCTCCCAGCCATTCACTTTCAGGCCCCCAATAGATGTCCACTTCAGGTTCCCAGACATCCTCTCGCCCGCCAGCGAAACCGAGCGTCTTGAATCCCATCGACTCAAGGGCGCAATTGCCGGTCAGCACCATCAGGTCGGCCCAGGAGATCTTCCGGCCGTACTTTTGCTTGATAGGCCAGAGTAGCCGCCGCGCTTTGTCGAGGTTCACATTGTCGGGCCAACTGTTCAGAGGTGCAAAACGGAGTGTTCCGGAGCTTGCACCACCCCGGCCGTCGGCGATACGGTAGGTGCCGGCGCTGTGCCACGCCATGCGAATGAAGAACGGTCCATAATGGCCGTAATCGGCCGGCCACCAGTCCTGGGACGTTGTCATCAATTCAGCGATGTCAGCCTTGAGGGTATCCAGGTCGAGACTCTTGAATTCCTCGCCATAGTCGAACTCCTCACCCATCGGATCTGAGAGGGAAGAGTTTTGATGGAGAATCTGCAGCTTCAGCTGATTCGGCCACCAGTCTCCGTTTGCCAGAGAACCAGCTGCGGTGTGTCGATGAGCCGGGCTCATCATTGGGCACTTGCTTTCGCTATTCATGCTTTCTCCGATCGCGTGCTAAAAGTCTCTGCCAACCGCTGAAAAATGGATTGGCCGCTCTCCACTCATGGGATGATTTCCAACGAGCGAAACAAGCTTCCATGCTGGGGCTATGTTGGTTAGTCGAGGCCACTATGGCCTTGACGGCAGTCATCGTCAAGACGCCAGCAGGCGATCCAATAGATCACCAGGCAACTGCCTCAGGATGCACCCCTCGGAGTGCCTCAGGCGTGAACCGCGTGGTGAGCCTGCCAGAAGTGACGTATTGCGAAAGCGTGCCGCGAAACGGCCAAATCTACTGAGTCCGCCAAGGACAAATCGTGATTCAGAAGCTGCTGGGTCGACCGGCCTGGCGTGATCGAAGTGATAGAATGGCTCATAGCCTGAGTCACTTAACACTCGAATCCTCACCAGGGTCTCCGATAGGTAACGCCATGAGTTCTTTTCGTCGCCATTGCATCCGCTCACTTCCTCTTGTTCTGATTCTGGCGTTGATGACGGTACCGGCCAGAGCCGCTGAAAAGCCGGTCAAGGTCTATATCCTCTCCGGTCAATCCAACATGGTCGGGATCGGCCAGGTGACGGGCGGAGGTAGCCGCTGGGGATCAGAGTTCATCGACCCGGTGCTTTCCGTATACCCCGGCAAGTACGATGCGGATACCGAGTACGAGAAGATGAAACCGATCAAGACGCTGGCGCTCGAGAGCTTTGGTGGGACCACGCCTACACCTTACCCTGGCGGCGGGACTCAGATTGTACGCGGCTTTATCCAGGTCAAGACGACCGGTGTCTATGAGATGAATCCTGGCTACGGTGGCTCCACTTTTAACATCATGGATGTCAATGGCGAGGAAGTTTATCGCAAAGAGCCCGGCAAGGATGCGGTTCATGCCCAGATCAAGCTGACTGCCGGTGCCAGGATCTCATTCAGGATCATTTATTTGACAGATCAGGCCAACGGGCTCGGTTGGATTGCACGTACGGACATCCCCGGAACTCTTGCCACCGTCGTGAAAGAAGACGGCAAGTTTCCCTACCTGGTCGACAGCCAAGGCAACTGGGTGGAGCGGAAGGACGTCTGGTACAAGGGCGTTGTGACTGCGGGTGCGAACAAGTGGCTGAGTGTCGGCTGCGGTGCCAGCAGCAACAGCATCGGTCCGGAACTCGGCTTTGGTCATATCGTCGGTGACTATCACGATCAACCAGTTTTGATCCTCAAGGCATCGCAGGGCAATCGGTCGTTGGGCTGGGATTTTCTTCCGCCCGGCAGTGAACGATTCGAGGACAAGGGCTATGTCTATGCCGGCTACAAGGACTCACCGGGGCGGTGGGAGAAGGGTACGAAGCCCGAGCCGATAGACTGGTACGCGGGCAAGCAGTATGACGACTGCTTTGCTGCGGCCCACGAAGTGCTTGATAACTTCGATAGGGAATTCCCGCAGTGGAAGGGTCGTGGCTACGAGATCGCCGGATTTGCCTGGTGGCAAGGCCACAAGGATGGCAGCGAGCCACATGCCAGTCGCTATGAGCAGAATCTCGTAAAGCTTATCAAGACTCTACGGAGAGAGTTCGATGCGCCGCAGGCTCCCTTCGTCATTGCAACGATCGGGTTCGGTGGATGGACAATGTCGGGACCGCACAAGACGGTTGCCGAAGCCCAATTGGCTGTCAGCGGCAAGACCGGCACGTACCCAATGTTCCGGGGTAATGTGCTGACAGTCGAGACGCGCGACTTTTGGCGAGATCCGGACGTGTCGCCGAGGAACCAGGGTTTTCATTACAACCAAAACGCCGAGACCTATATGCTGGTCGGTGAATCCCTCGGACAGGGGATGCTGAAGCTGCTCAAAGCGAAAAAATAGGCGGGCAGATCAGCAGATTCCCGGCTGCCGCGACCTGGCCACGATCGCGCAGAGAACCGTCCGCAGGGCCGCTTCTGCTGGTGCCATGCTCTCCGTGCAAAGCGAGGGCCCGGTGCTGCCTGTAATCGCCCGGCGCTGCAATCAACGTCAGCGGGGTGTTATTCCGTGGTTAATGTGGCATCGAACATGAAAAGGACGATATCATGTGTAGAGAGGTAATTTCGACGTCCTCCCGAATATGTATAGATCGAGTTTGCTGGATGCCATTCTCGGCTGTTGAAGGAAGCAACCATGTTGACCATCCCCGGACCCAAGTCGCGATTCTGTGATGGAATGTCGCGACGCAGCTGGCTGCAGATTGGCTCCCTGGCGATGGGAGGGCTTACGCTGCCGCAGATCTTGCGAGGCGAATCCCAGGGGGGGCCGCGCAAACGGATCAAGGGCGTCATCATGGTGATCTTGCCAGGTGGGCCGACGCACCTGGACATGTATGACCTGAAACCGGATGCTCCGATTGAAATCCGGGGGGATTTTCGGCCAATTGCCACCACGGTCCCGGGCATGGAGATATGTGAGCTCATGCCCCGACTGGCAGGCATGGCCGACAAACTTGCACTCATCCGCTCACTGGTCGGATTCCAAAACGATCACAACACACACTGGTGCACGACCGGCTGGGAGTCGCATGCGGAAATGCCAGCCTCGCCACTGGTGCCGGGGTTTCCACCTGGCGGCTGGCCGTCGATGGGCTCGGTGTTGTCCAAACAGTTTGGTACGCGTGTGCCTGGCGTTCCGGCTGCCATCGACCTGGTTCCCGTCGAACCCGATGCACGTTTCATCATGCGTACTGCGCCGACACAGCCAGGTTATCTCGGCACAGCTCATGCCGGATTCGAGGTTGGCGCGGTCGATCGCCGCAATATCATGCTCAATGGCATCAGCCCACGGCGGCTGGCTGACCGGCGGGCATTACTGACCAGCTTTGACCAATTCCGTCGACGAGCTGACCGTGAGGGGGTTGCGGACGGGATTGACGAGTTCCAGAAGCAGGCCTTCGATGTTCTCACTTCCCCACGAATGGCGGATGCACTTGACCTCAGCAAGGAAGATGAGCCGCTGCGGCGGCGATATGGTCTTGAGAGCGAGTATCCGAATGAGCGCCAGGGGAAGACACACCTGGACCAGTTTCTGCTGGCGAGGCGGGTCATTGAAGCGGGTGCGCGGTGCGTGACCATGGCCTTCAGTCGCTGGCCATTCGGGCGAATGTCACAAGACGACTACAACTGGGACTGGCACAAGGACTGCTTTGGCGAAGCACGTGGCGCGCTTCCTCTCTTCGACCTTGGACTCTCTGCCTTGATCGAGGATCTCGATCAGCGCGGGCTGCTGGACGACATTGCCGTTGTCGCCTGGGGTGAATTCGGACGCACGCCAAAAATCAATGCGACGGGCGGCCGTGACCATTGGCCGAATGTGGCGGGAGCTCTGCTGGCGGGCGGTGGTCTGCAGTCTGGCCAGGTGATCGGTTCGACGACTCGCTGGGGCGAGGATCCAAAAGACCGCCCGGTTCATTTCCGTGAGGTCTTCGCGACCCTCTATGAACGACTGGGGATTGACGTGGCGACCACGCAATTCACTGACCTTGCCGGCCGGCCCCAGTACCTGGTTGGCGAACACCGGCCGATGCCTGAGTTGGTTTGAGTCGGAAAGGCGATCGCCACGCCGACTTTGAGCCTGGCCGCCTGCAGTTGCCGGTCGTGACTCGCTCCCTATTGTTGTCGTACCTCACGTGGACCACACTTGGGTACAAGATCACGACCAATAACTCAGCATGGGAGCTTATTGATGTCCAAGCCAAGGAGCTCACGGCAACGTGTTTTCGGGCTGCCTGATGTGCTGATGCTGGTCGTCACGTTATCGCTTACGGCTTCAAGCTATGCGGCAGATAAAGCGAAGGTGGTTTTCATTTCCGGGTCGCCAAGCCATGGACAAATGAAACACGAGCATCGAGCCGGCAACATGATCCTGGCCCAGGCCTTGAACAAGTCGGGGTTAGACGTGGAAGCGGTCCTTGTCCCCCATTACGGATATCCTCGCGATAAAACCATTTTGCAGGACGCGGCAACGGTCGTGATTTTTTGTACCGGTCATAGTGGCCATGTCGTCAAGCCGCACCTGGACGAATTTGATGCGTTGATGAAGAAGGGTGTCGGCGTGGTGATGATCCACTGGGCCACGGAAGCCGAAAAGGGCAAGCCGGGAGAGAAGTTCCTGGAGTGGATGGGTGGATTCTGTGATCTTGACTGGTCTGTCAATCCGCACTGGACTCCCAAGTTCAGGGACTTTCCAGATCATCCGATTTGCAACGGCGTGCAGCCCTTTAGTATCAACGACGAATGGTATTACCACATGCGGTTCGTCGAGAAAATGAAGGGCGTAACGCCGATCCTGTCGGACCTGCCGCCGCCGGAAACCTTGCGGCGAAGTGACGGTCCACGCAGCGGCAACCCGGCC
>CAUZOB010000075.1:0-20839 GCA_963581185.1 Planctomycetota bacterium
CCAGGGGTTATCAAACCGGGTTCCCAGCCCACCGAGTTGATCCAGAATATTGACTACGCACCGACTTTCCTGGAAATGGCCGGTCTGCCGGTGCCTGACGAGATCCAGGGCGACTCGTTGCTGCCAGTCTTCAGGGGCGAAGCAGAAGACTGGCGGTCGTCGATTTATTACGCTTACTACGAGTTCGGCGAACACGCAGTTCCGCCGCATTTTGGCGTCCGAACCGAGGCCCACAAACTGATCCACTTTCCACTGACGGACGAATGGAACCTGTTTGATCTTGCCAGGGACCCTGGCGAAATGCGCAGCGTTCACGACGCAGCCGAGTACAAGGATGTACGAGCGGCGCTGACAGAGGAATACGATCGATTGCGTGAGTTCTACAAGGCACCACCAACCGCCAAGCCGGCCAAGCCATAGTGGCACGGCTCGCGGCTGCGAGCATCCCCAGGCCCAGCGAATTGAAACCAAGGCGACCGGCGAGTATCCTTTGCTTTGACCCTCCCGGCGCATTGCCTGCACTGGATCCATTACCTCGTGGACTTCGCAGCTGATCATGAAGCATCGACTCGCTACACTCTGCTTGTTTTCACTGAGCGCCCTGCTGTTGCCAAAGACCGTCGCCTCAGCCGAACCGGCTGTCGATTTTGCTCGCCAGGTCCTACCGATCTTGTCCAACAAGTGCTACGTCTGTCACGGCGCGGCTGGCGAAGCCAGGGACGTCCTGCGACTTGATTCATTTGCCGGCGCCACAACAGATCTCGACGGCCACAAGGCAATTGACCCCGACACACCTGGCAAAAGCTCTCTGCTTCATCGCATCAATTCGACTGATGAGCCGATGCCGCCCGAGGATGCTGAGAAGCAACTGACCGCCGAGGAACGCGAGCTGCTCAGTCGCTGGATTCGCCAGGGGGGCGCCTATGCCACTCACTGGGCCTTCGTTGCTCCGAAAAAAGAACTGCCCGGGGACGCCAGTGCTGCCGACGGTTCCGCTGCCATCGATGCATTTATTCGTGCCAGCTTGAAGACCCAGCGGGCCAGTTTTTCTGCGCCGGCGGACAAGCAGACGCTGGCCCGGCGCGTGGCCCTGGTACTAACGGGGCTGCCACCGGAGCCGGATCAGCTGGCATCGTTTCTGGCAGATCGGACACCCGGTGCTTATGCACAACTGGTCGACCAGTTACTCGATAGCCCGCGTTACGGTGAACACCAGGCTCGCTACTGGCTCGACGCTGTCCGCTACGGCGATACGCACGGCCTGCACCTGGACAACCGCCGGGGCATCTACCCCTACCGCGATTGGGTGATTAACGCGTTGAACCGCAACATCCCGCTAGATGACTTTATTACCTGGCAGCTGGCCGGTGACTTGCTGCCCAGTCCGACCCTTGAACAGCGCGTGGCAACGGGTTTTGTGAGGATGAATCCCTCAACGGCGGAAGGGGGCGCAATCCCAGCTGAATTCCAGGCCAAGAACAACTTTGACCGCGTCGAAACACTCGGCACAGTCTTCCTCGGCATGTCCTTGACCTGTGCACGCTGTCACACACACAAGTACGACCCGATTCCGCAGACCGAGTACTATCGCCTGATGGCTTTCTTCAATAGCACAGCCGAAAACTCGATGGATGGGAACAAGTACGAATACGGGCCGGTGCTCAAAGCGCCGGGCAGTGTCGAGGCCTGGAAAGCCTGGAACGATATTGAGGCCACCCGCGCGGCCCTGCTCACGCAGACGACCGTCGCGATCGCTGATCTCGACGCCGCCGTCCAGGAGAAGTGGCGCGGTGCTACTTCAAAAGACCAGCTTGGAATTCTGGCCGATGCAAAGGGACCACTGGCCGGTCTGCCGATGCACTCCGCTGCAGTCACGCTGAATGCGCAGATTACCGAACAGGAGAAGGCCTTCACATCGACACTCGTGGCCCGTGATCTGGAGACACCTCGTGTCACCAAGGTGCTGACACGGGGCGAGTACGACCTGCCCGTCGGTGACGCGCTGGAACCTGGCATCGTCAAGGTGATGAGTGCTTTCCCCGAGGCCGCTCCTCGCAATCGTCTGGGCCTGGCCCAGTGGCTGACATCCCGCCAGCATCCACTGGTGGCGCGTGTCCTGGTCAATCGGATCTGGCAACATGCTTTCGGATATGGCCTGGTTCGCACACCCGAGGACTTTGGCCTGCAAGGTGAACAGCCGACGCACCCGGCCCTGCTGGACTGGCTGGCTATTGAATTACACGACAGCAGCTGGGACCTCAAGCACATGCTGCGTTTACTGGTAAGCAGCCGTACTTTTCAGCAGAGTTCCGCCTGGCGCAGGGACCTGGCCGATCCGGACAACCGCTTGTGGGCGCGTGGACCGAGCCATCGACTGGATGCCGAGGTGATCCGGGACATTGGACTCTGGGCGAGCGGGCTTTATGACCCCTACATGGGTGGCGAGGGGATCAAGCCCTACCAGCCCAAGGGCCTCTGGTCCGCTCTGATGCATCCGGGCAGTAATACCAAGCTCTATGTGCCGGACACGGGAGATCGGCTTTATCGCCGCAGCCTTTACGTTTACTGGAAGCGGACTAGTCCGCATCCGATGATGGCACTGTTTGACGCCCCCAATCGCGAATCAAGTTGTGTCAAGCGATCGAGGACCAACACCTCGCTTCAATCGCTGGGACTGCTCAACGAGACTCAACGAATTGAGATGGGGCGCCAGCTTGCCGCCCGGGCGATACGAAGTGCCGAGACCGACAGGGAGCGACTTGATTACCTGTTCACCCTGCTGGCTTGTCGCAAGCCGACGCGTGCTGAGCGGGCCGCCTGCCTGGGCCTGCTGACCACAATGCAGGATCGTTTCACGACCGACAGCGAGGATGCCATCAGCCTGCTCTCGACCGGCGACACGCCGCGAGACGAGAGCCTGGATGCCGCCGCACACGCTGCCTGGACCCAGGTCGCTGTTACGGTACTGGCTAGTGACATCGCGATCCTGCTTTACTAACAACCGCCGCAGACGAGGATGTTTTACCCAACGGATCCCTACACCATGACCGCACATCATCCACTTCGTGAGTACGACTTGAACCTGACTCGCCGCCAGTTGTTCGGCCGTACAGCGCTGGGGGTCGGTACAGCTGCCATGGCCAACCTGCTGTCGCCCGAGTTACTGGCTGACCAGTCCGCTGCGGAGAACGGTCTGCACCATCCGGCCAAGGCCAAGCGGGTGATTTACCTGTTCATGAGTGGCGGACCCAGCCACCACGATCTCTGGGACTACAAGCCCAAGATGAAAGAGATGTTCGGCGAGCAGTTGCCGGACCACATTCGCGACGGGCAACGGATCACGGGGATGACCGCCAGGCAGAAGACGCTGCCAATCTGCCCCAGCAAGTATGAATTTACCCGGCATGAGAACAATGATCGCGGAGTCTGGGTCAGCTCGCTCTTGCCTCATACGGCGACCGTCGTGAAGGAACTCTGTGTTGTCCACAGCACCTTTACCGAGGCGATCAACCACGATCCGGCCATCACCTACATTCAGACCGGCAGCCAGATTCCCGGCCGACCCAGCCTGGGTGCCTGGCTAAGCTATGGTCTGGGCAGCATGAACGAGAACCTGCCGGGTTATGTGGTAATGCACGCCAAAACGAGTTTTCCTGAACAGAGCCTGTTCGGCCGACTCTGGGGAACCGGGTTCTTATCCTCCGATCATCAGGGAATATTGCTGCGCAGTCAGGGAGACCCGGTCCTTTATCTGAGCAATCCCAAGGGTGTGGGCCGCAAGGATCGCCGAGCTCAACTCGACGCACTGGCTGCGCTTAATCATGAGCAGCACAAACGATTTGCCGATCCGGAGGTGCTGGCTCGCATCAAGCAGCATGAGATGGCTTATCGCATGCAGGCATCGGTGCCCGAGTTGATGGACATTTCCCAGGAGGGAAAGGAGACGTTTGAACTGTACGGCGAGGAAGCTCGCACGCCCGGCACATTTGCTGCCTGTTGCCTGAATGCTCGCCGACTGGCTGAACGAGGTGTCCGCAACATCCAGATCTTCCATCGCGGCTGGGACGCTCATGGCAGCCTGCCCCGCGAACATGAATCACAGACCAAGGACGTCGACCGCGCCTGTGCGGGCTTGATCAAGGATCTCAAGCAACGGGGCATGCTCGACGACACCCTGGTCGTCTGGGGAGGCGAGTTTGGTCGAACTTCTTACTGCCAGGGCGGATTGACCAAGGAGAACTATGGCCGGGATCATCACCCCCGTTGTTTCACGGTCTGGCTGGCTGGCGGCGGTATCAAGCCGGGCATAACCTATGGCCAGACGGACGATTTTGCTTACAACATTGCCGACTCCGATGGCAACCCGCTCAAACCGCAGCCGAGCAAGGATAAATGGACGCCTGGCACGATGCACATTCACGACCTGAATGCCACCATCCTGCACCTGCTCGGTATCGATCATAAGCGACTGACCTATCGCTACCAGGGTCGCGACTTCCGACTTACTGACGTCCACGGCCACGTGATCCACGACATCCTGGCCTAGTTCCGACAACCCTTTTTCCCGAGAGCTTGCCTGATGAAGAAACACCTTGTCGCCATCCTGTCCGCTAGCCTTGTCATACTCACCGCCCTGCTCTGCGGCTCGCACGCAGATGCGGCCGATCCCAAGCCGATCCGCGCCCTGCTGGTTACAGGCGGCAGCAGCCACGACTACGACAACCAAAAGCTGATACTCACCGAGGGTATTTCCGTCCGCACCAAGATTGAGTGGACCATTGCCCACCAGGGAGGCAATGACCGGAACAAGAAAATTCCCCTCTTCCTCGAAAAGGGCTGGGCCGACGGATACGACGTGGTGGTCCACAACCAGTGCTTTGGTGGCGTGGTCGACGTCCCCTACGTGGAATCGATTGCCAGCGTACACCAGGCCGGCGTCCCCGCGGTGATGATCCACTGCACACCGCACAGTTACCGGAATGCCAAGACGGACGAGTGGCGCAAGGTGGTAGGAGTCAGTTCCTTCAGTCATGAGAAGCACCGCCCGTTGGCGGTGCGTAACCAGGCGGCCAAGCACCCGATCATGCTGGCGTTCCCCAAGGAGTGGAAAACACCCAATGGCGAGCTCTACAAGATCGACAAGCTATGGCCTGGCGTGACTCCCCTGGCCTCAGCCTTCGGCGTCGACACACAGAAAGATCACGTTTGCATCTGGACCAACACCCACGAAAAGATGCGTGTCTTTGGAACGACCATCGGGCATCACAACGAAACGATGCGCACAGAGATCTACCTTGATCTCGTCACGCGCGGCCTGCTCTGGGCCTGCAAAAAACTGGACGAGAAGGGCCAGCCATTGGACGGCTACGGTGGCAGCAGGGGAAGGTAATCAGGCATAAACCCCTGTCATGGGGCAACTCTCAGACGCCTCTTGTCATCACTTCCCACTTGCTGCTCGCAGCCGTCGAAAAAACTCGCCATGAAAGTCATTGGACGGCTGGTCACCCAACCGGGTTATGACTATCTGCTGAGTGGGCAGAACATAGAGTCGCCGACCAAGTGCCCCCTGGGCCGCATACATATCGCGTGGGGCCGCGGAGTAGAGCCGGCCCTGCTTCTTGATGTTTGAACCACGCAGCACAAAGGGTCCGCCGTTGAGCCACCAGAGGAAGCCGTATGAGGGATTGAGTTGTTGGGAAGGTGAAGTCGCCAGCTTGATGAACTGCTTGTCCTCCAGCACGTCCAGCTTGTCCCAGTAACCATTGGCGGCCATCAGGATACCGAAGCGAGCCAGGTCGCGAGCCGTCGTTACGAAGCCAAGTTTGTTTGCCTCCACGTTGGGTTTGGCCCAGGGTCGGACAGCCCAGCGGGAGTCTGCCATGCCAAGCGGTTCGGTCAGCCATTGTCGTGTCAGTTCATTTTCGTCCATACCGGACGCGCGTGCCACGCAGGTCAATGAGCGTGAGTAGGCGGTCGTGTTGTAATCCCATTTGGTACCGGCCGCTGCTTCGTAAACCAGTCGCGAATTCAAGCCACTGGTCATGCTGATCAGGTGACGAATTGTGATCTTCGCTTCGGCGGCCGGTTCCGCCTTGGACCAGCCCTTACCGAGGTGCTTGTGCACAGGGTCAGTCAGCTTGAGCAGCCCCTTGTGCTGGGCTATCCCGACCAGCATCGCGGTCACACTTTTTTGAGCGGAGGCGACGTCTTCGAGTGGTCGCCCCTCGGCATCCTCACCGCGTCGCAGATGGAAATACGCGTTTCGTCCGCCAGCGGCTGTCTTTTCAGGATGATCGACGTGCCAGTATTTTTCCGCCAGTAGCCGGCCGTGATAGAGTATCACGACGCCGGAGGATTTATTCTCAGCCGCATAGGACAGAAGCGCGTCGAGTTTTTTTCGATCCCAGCCAATCGACGCTGGATCCACCTGCTTCCACTCACCCTTGGCGGGTGGAAAGTAGGTCGTCTTCACCTTCTCCTGGGCCTGCCCGACAGCGACTGCCAGGAAGCAGATCGCGACGCTAAGAACGGCTGCTTTCATCGCTACTCTCCAACCCAGGGGCTCGGCTCAGGCCTGAGTTTAACTATGCCGTCGGCGGATTGCGATCAAGGAGCAACCAGCAGACTTCTTCTATTGACCGACATCTTACTCGTTTGCCACAATCCTTCCATTAAGTAGCGCCACGGAAGGAAGCTCATGCCGGACAAACAGTCGCCACCCAAAGCCTCCCCCTCACGGCCCGCCTGTCCGGCCTGTGGCGGTCAATTGATCGAAATCCGAGCCAAGCTGCAATGTTCGAAATGTCACACCATCTGTGAGACATGTTGCGAGGGGGGCCGGGGCTAACCACAATAGCCGCAGCCAACGCCCTCGCTCCGAAAACGGATAGCCCGCATGCCGACCGGCCCTCTTCATTTCACGCGCTCGGCAGATCGGCGTTCGTTGTTCGTTTTCACGGCCCTGCTGCTTCTGCAGATCCTGTCCGGTACGGCTGCACCCGCGGCGGCCCGGCACCCGCACATTCTGTTCATCCTGGCGGACGACCTCGGTTACGGTGACGTGGGGTGTTACAACCCGACGTCGAAGATACCGACTCCTCACCTCGATCAACTGGCTGCGGATGGGATGCGGTTCACTGACGCCCACAGCCCGTCAACGGTTTGCACTCCCACTCGATACAGCGTGATGACTGGTCGAATGGCTTTCCGGACTGGTTTTCCCGGAGTCTTTACCGGCGTTGGCGGTCCCTGCGTGATCGAGCAGGATCGCCTGACTTTGCCTGGCATGCTACGGCAGCAAGGTTACACGACAGCCATGTTTGGCAAGTGGCATATCGGCATGACTTTTTACGATCAGCAAGGTCAGCCAATCAACAAGAATGGCCTGGATGCGGTCCGCCGCGCCGATTTCACTCGCCGCATCCCCGACTCGCCCATCCACCGTGGTTTTGACCATTTTTATGGCACGGTCTGCTGCCCCACAACGGACTGGCTGTACGCCTACGTTGCCGGCGATCGGATTCCTGTTCCGCCCACGGCCATCGTCGACAAAACCGGGCTACCCAAGCACGTTTATGCCCGCGATAACCGCCCCGGTCTGATCGCCCCCAACTTCAATCTCGAAGAAGTCGATCTTGTCTTCCTGGAGAAGAGTCAGCAGTTCCTGCGAGATCATGTGAGCAGCAACACCGAAAAGCCATTCTTCCTGTTCCATTCGATGCAGGCTGTCCACCTGCCATCGTTTCCGGCGAACCAGTTCAAGGGCACGACCGAGTCCGGTCCGCATGGTGATTTCATTTACGAGATGGACTGGATCGTTGGCCAATTATTGAAAACCCTTGATGAGCTGGGGATTCGGGACAACACGCTGGTGATCTTCGCCAGCGACAATGGCCCGGAAACACTGACAACGATTGCCATGCGCAGCGATCATGACCACGACGGTGCCCGGCCCTGGCGTGGCGTCAAGCGGGACCAATGGGAGGGCGGCCATCGCACTCCATTTATCGTCCGCTGGCCATCCCGAGTGTCTGCAGGCAGCCAGAGCGATCAATTGCTTAGCCTGACCGATCTGATGGCGACCTGTGCTGCGATCGCCGGCACTCGTCTTCCGCCCCAGGCTGCTGAGGACAGTTACAACATGCTGCCTGTGCTCCTGGGCCGCCGGGACCGAAAGCCAACCCGGCCGTACATGTTGCAGCAGACGATTAGCCTGGCGCTTTCGATCCGCCAGGCGAACTGGAAGTACCTCGATCACAAGGGATCGGGGGGCAATAACTACAACCGCGAGGGACCGTGGGGAATGAAGCAGTATGCGTTGCCGGAGGCCGTCCCGGACGCCCCTGGTCAACTTTACGATCTCGACTCGGACCCAGGCGAAACGACGAACCTCTACAACCAGCACCCGGAGATTGTCGAACGGCTGAAGTCATTACTGGAAGCTTCAAAACAATCCGGCCGGAGTGCACCGCTGCGGCGCTGAGTGTTTACCACCGGAATCGTCATCTGTTTCGTCGCCAGCGTGCGGTCAAGGTCGACCAGCTGGGTGAGTCCGCCTGAGATAGTTCTGCCAATGCCGGCACACGTTCGACGACCAGCCCAAGCAGGTCGGCCACCGCCTCACCCATCTGCCAGAGTGCCTGCCGAAATCCTGCTCGCTCGGCCAGTCCCACCATTTCACGATAGCTCAAACCACCCGCCTGCCGTGACAACTCCTCGGCGCATTCTGGCCCGCGTCCTGTCTTCCGCAGGGCATAGAGTTTGACAAGTCGTCGGTTGCGGATCGCCTGGTAGCGACGATTCTCTTTCAAGACTGCCAGCAGCAGCGGCTGATGCTGCGGCACCCAGGCGTTGGGGAAGCTGGCTGCCAATTCCCCCTGTGGCCTGCCGACGCGCATATAGTGCAGCTGGATCGGCTCGACTGGTGTGCGGGCCAGATCCGCAAGCAGCGATCGCCAGCGTAGCCCCAGCTCATTCCGACCCACATCGTGATAAGTCACCAGGTCCTGGATTGGCCGATTGCGGGGCGTGTATTTACCGTCCAGCAACTCCAGCGTGATTCCCGGCTGGACTGACTTGATCAGGCTATCGCCGACAATGTGTGCCATCCATCCGAACAGGTAAGCAAGCTGTCTTTCGCCGGGGCCGAACAGGGCCATTGCATCGCTGACGACCGCCGCGCAATAGTCCGCCAGGTGGTCCCAGGGGACGGCGTGGATTTTGGAGGTGCCATGCCAGCCAAAGACGAGGTGCGAGCGGCCATAGAAGAGCTGGTGGATCTCCCGTGGCCGAAACTGTTTTTCGCCGAACTCCAGCCTCCAGGGTCGGATTTGCCCTCCGGTCAGCGGGCTTTTCTCAATAGATGCCGTGCCATATCCAACGTCTTTGCCCGTATCGACACAAATCGCCTCGGGCATCGTCTGGATATCGCAGCCGAGATAGGCGCCGCACAGGTAGCTGGCGTAATGCCGGTGAATCACGCCACTTATCGGCAGGTTCCTCGCCACCGCGGCTTTACCGCCCAGGACGGCGTACATCGTGTGCCCAATTATTCCGCTCATGACCGGTAGGATTCCTAAAGTTATCTACGCTTTCCATTATAATCCTTGGGCCAAGGCGTCGGATTTCCTGATCACATTTGTTCCTAGGCACCCAATGCCTCATATCTTCGCAATACTGCTGGCTGACATAACGGAATCCCCCCCTTCCGTTCTCTTACTGGCTGCTAATGTCTCATTCATAATCGTGCTGGAGTCACTGTTACTGGCCGGCGCACTTTACAACGCCCATGGATTTCTCAAGTCATCCGAGAAGGCATGTATCGCCGATCCTGAGCAGGCCGCTTCTAGGGGTCGCATTTTTTCTCTCGTCGGATTCGTCCTTTCGCTGATCGGCGTGATACTCCTGTACATCGCCGGTCATTCACTCATCGACGTCTTCCAGGTACTGAACGCGGTCGCCGGAGGCGGACCTCTCAGGGCCGAGCTCCAGTCGACCCACAGCAGCTTGTACATCATGAACGTCGCGGCCGTGCTGTTTTCCCTGGCAGTCTTCTTCTGGCTGCTGGGCGCGACACGGTTGGCCCGCGTATCCCAGGCCAGCTGGGCATGGAAATCGCTTGTCATTACCGGCGGCTTGGCCCTGACGGCAGGTGGCGGGTTGATTGCTTACAGCGGACTACAGGCAACTTCCGGGATCCACAGTTTTGGAGTCGCTGACTGGCCGTCAGTGGCAGACCTCGCGCAATTAATATCCAACGGTAGCCCTGCATTTCTTTGGGGCACCACCTTCCTGGCGAGCGGAACCCTGTTGCTGTTAATCTACGTCGCCAGGGGCGTGCGGCATCAGCCAGGCCAACCCTCCGTTTCGGGTCGATTGCCATGCCACGGTTGGCTGTTCGCGGGATTGGCCCTGGCATTTTTTGCTGCAGCACACTGTGCCCTCCATTCATATTTCGCCGCAACGGAGGGACGTCGTGCCATTGGGCTGATACTGGACTCGAATGTCAGCATCAAGCCCGGTGTGTTAGGGGGAATCATCGTCCGCTTCACGCTTGCCTGGCTCTTTATCGGCATCGCATTCATCGCCTGGGGCATCGGCCAGTTGCTGACATTCCTGCCACTTGGGATTGATGGCGGCGCGGAGGTCGCGCAGTCGGACGACGCAGAAGCCGGCTCGTCAGCCCCGGACGATTCCTAGATCAGCTTATCGACACCCGGCACGGCATGTCGCCATTCCGGTCGACCACCTTCCCAGGCCAGGTCTTTGGGATAGAGATCCAGCGTGGACGTCTTGGTAACAAAATCCCAGCTGACGAGGTCGCCGGTGTAAGCCGCCATGCGACCCATCACAGCCGTCAGGGAACTGGCCGCAGTTTCCTTTAACTCGACGATCGGTGTGCCCGCCTGGATCGAGTCGACCAGGTCACGGTGTTCCTGCCGATAGGCGGCTCCGATATCACCCTTCATCGACCAGATTTCCTTGCCATCGCGATCAAAGATCTGCGACCCGCGGCTGATCGCATGGATCACCGCAGTTGCTTCGGTTCCATAGATCACGTTCCCGTTGTCGCCACGCGTGCCAGGAATCTGGCGGCACATGAAGGACAGAATCTTGTTGCCGGGATAACGATAATCCAATGAGATGTTGTCCCACATCTCACTATCCTCGGGCCGCGTAAAACGACCGCCGGACCCGTAAGCAGATTCCGGAGGACCCTGCATGACCCAGTTGATGGTGTCAATATTGTGCACTGCCTGTTCGGTGATCTGGTCGCCCGAGAGCCAGACAAAGTGCATCCAGTTATTCAACTGGTATTCGGTATCACTCATGCCGTCCTTGCGAGGGCGATACCAGATGCCACTTGAGCAATAGCGAGTCGTGGCGCTCACGATGTCGCCAATTTCCCCGGCGTGAATCTTCTTGATCGCCTCGATGTAATTCGGCTGACGACGATACTGGGTACCGGTCACAATTGCCGTCCCATTCGCCTCTGCCTTTTCGTGAGCATCGACACAGACACGATAGCCCGCCGGATCGACGCAGCTCGGCTTCTCAGCAAACACATGTTTGCCAGCTTCCACAGCTTCGGAGATATGGTAGGGGCGAAAGCCGGGCGAGGTGGTCAGCAGGACGAGATCAACATCCTTGTCCGCGAGCACCTTCTTGTAGCCTTCCAGGCCGCCGTGGATTTTATTGGCTTCGACGGCGACTTTCTTGCCGTGTCGCTGAGCCATACCGGCTCGCAAACGCTCACACTTGGCAGGATAGAGGTCAGCCATGGCGACCAGCCGGACATTTTCGTTGATGGTCAGGTTGTCGTTGGTGGCACCACCGCCGCGGCCACCGCAGCCGATGACGCCGATTCGAACTGGCTCGCCAGCCTTGGCTTTTGTTTGCGAGTGGACCTGGTGGGTCGCAGTCAAACTGACTGCGGCTGCGGTCGAGATGGCCGTTCCCGTGCGCAGGAAATCTCTACGATTTGAGTTCTTCTGCTGGGACCTGCTTTTTGAATTCTGGTCGAACGACATATCCATTCCCACCTTAGTAACTGGGTCTCGGTACTGCGCAATCGGCATCGTGTCTATCGTAAACTGTACATTGTTCCGCGTCGACAGATATTGAAACTGAATCAGTGGCCGCGGTGTCGCAGGCAATAAACCCCCTTTTTTTGTCCCTGTCCGAAGGGTGTCTGCGTCGTATAATGGCAGTAATGAATCGTCGCACCACAAAGATTGTCGGGACGCTTGCCATTCTTGGACTGGCCCTGCCCTTGTTGGCTGTCGATCGCAACCAGCCACAGATTTCCAGTGCCAAGCTTCAATCGCCGAAAATTGAACACCTGGCAAGCTTCATGTCCGCCCTACGGGGTTGTGAAAAATGTTCTGCCAGCCACACTCCGGCCGGCGACTCGCTAGTAAAGCTTGGTAAACCCGCCGCTTCACCGATTACCCGCCGGCTGGAGGGAACGACAAAATGGTGGATCCGGACTGAGTGCGTGCACTTGCTTGGCCTGATTGGTCCTGACGCGAAGCATGAGTTGCCGGCACTGGAAGCAGAGTTAGCGAAGATTCGTCACCCGATCCCTTCCCGCTATGGCAGACTGGCGGTGTTAGCTATTCGCCAGGACGTCGCAGGCCTCGCCGCTGCCCTCGATGAACGCCAGTCGCCGATAAGTGCCTTTGCCCTGGAGTTGCTGGGACGGATGGGTCCGCGAGCTAAAGCGGCTCTGCCCGCGTTACAAACCTATCTGCAGAAACACCCTGCTGGCGACCGTTATCATCCGCTGGCTGTGGAAGTGATTGAGCGCATCGACAGCCTAGAAAACCGCTAACCTGAATGCGGGCGTTAATCGCTGGACCGCTCGTCTCACTGGCGGTATCTTGAGGATCGACACGGGAGGGGACTCTCGCTCGGCTAATTCGCACACAACCTGCGGCAAGGACCAAGAACATGAAGAAGTACGCATTTGCAACCATCACCGTCATCGCCCTGACATTGTTGCTCGGGCAACTGAACGGACCGAAGGACAACTCGCAGGCCGCGGCGCCAGAAAAGAAATCAGTCGCGTTGCTGGCCAATGTCCAGGATGGCAACCCCGAATTCAGCCGGATTGGACGGATGAGTTTTGGCCCGCAGGGCATTCTGCTGATTGCCGATCCCGGTGCCGCTGCTGTGGTCGCAATTGATACCGGAGACAAGGGTCCGGTGCTGAAGTTAAAGAAGCGTGTTGATCAAGTTGACCTGCTGGTAGACGGTGCTCTTGGCGCCGAACCGGGTGGTTCGGCAATTGTAGATATGGCGGTCAACCCGGCGAGCGGCCTGATCTACCTGTCGGTTCATCGCAAGCAGGATAACAAGTACGCCATCCTGACGGTCAACGCTGACGGCAAGATCGGCGTGCTGGACCTGGACAAGGCACGCTACGTCAAGATTCCGCTGCCGCAAACCGAGCAGGTTCGCATCCGCAATATTACCGGTGTCGAGTTTGCCAAGAACCGCGTGCTGGCGGCCGGGCAATCCAACGAGGAGTTTGCCAGCAAGATCTTCTCCCTGCCGCTGCCGCTGACGCACGGCAAGACTGCCAACATCTTCAGCACCGAGACTTTCCATGTTGCCCACAACCGCTGGGAAACAAAAGCTCCAATCCAGTCCTTCGTGCCCTTCGAGGACAATGGCAAGAGTTACGTCGTCGGTTCGTTCAACTGCACTCCGATTGCTCGCTTCCCGATCGACAATCTCAAGTCGGGGGCCCAGATCAAGGGAACCAGTGTTGTCGAACTTGGTTCGGGAAACCGCCCCATCGACATGTTCACTTACAAGCGTGACGGCAAGCAGTGGCTGATCACCAACACTGATCGCTTCCATCACGAGAGAAAACCACTCGGTCCCAGCCAGTACTGGGGTGTACGAGTTGATATGTCCTACCTGGCGGAAGCTGAAAACGTCAACGAGGAAGCGGCTCGTCGTCTGGTCAGCGAGAAGGCCGGCCCCGAGGGCATTGAAGTTGTCGAGGAGCTGTTCTTTGCCAAGCACGTTGACAAGCTGAATGACAACGAGATGGTTGTCCTGCGTGATAACAAGGGACACCTCGACCTCGAGATTTCCAAGCTGCCCTAGCCGTGCTGTTATCCCAGCATACAAAACGTCCGGTCCGCACTCTCCTGGCGGCAGCCTGCCTGCTGCTAGGGGTGCTCTGCGGATGTGACCGGCCGCCAACCGCCAGACCGTCATTCTCAGTCGATGGCGATGGCGCGGTGATTGCTCACATCTCCTTTGAGAACCTGCCTCTACAGGTTCAGCTCAGTCAGCAGAGCGACTGGGGTGAGGCGGTTCAGCTATCGTGCCTGGACACTGAAGGACAGCCCGGGCCGGCCTTGTTGTCCAGCATCACGGTCGAGCCCAACCAGGTCACGTTGACACCAACGTTTAGTCTCTTGCCTGGAAGATCTTACCTGCTGACTTTCGACCCGCAGCCGATTGCAGAGCTGGCGCCGCTGCTGGCCGCCGTCCAGCTACGGCATGACCTGCCAGCGAACGACCTGGCGCCGGCTCCGACCATCACCGCCATCTTTCCGTCCATCGACAGACTGCCATCCAATCACCTCAAGTTCTACCTTGTCTTTTCAGAACCGATGCAGCAGGGTGAGATCTGGGACAACTTCTCGCTTCGCGATCTGACCGAGAACAAGCCCGTTGCGCGTCCCTTTCGGCACACCGAACTCTGGTCAGAGGACAATTGTCAACTGACGCTCTGGTTCCACCCCGGCCGACAGAAAACGGGCGTCAACCTGAACGTCGAACTTGGTGCGATTCTGACCAAGGGTCATCGTTACCGCCTGTCGATCGATGGCGGCTGGCTATCTCAAAGAGGGACGGCACTGGGCGAAACTGTGAACAAGGATTTTCAGGCTGGCCCCGCGGATCATCAGCAACCCAGGATTACTGACTGGCAACTCGACATTCCCGACGCCGGTACGCGGCAGCCGCTCCGCATCACATTTGATAAGTCACTGGATTGGGCCTTATCCAGAAGCGTGATCCAGCTCCGGCATCGCTCGGCCAGCGACATCCAGACCGTGGTCTTCTTCAACAGCAACCTTGGCCCGTTGCAACGGACGCTCGAACTGGAACCCCTCGTCGCCTGGAAGCCTGGCGCGTACGAGCTTGTTGCCAGGGGCATACTTGAGGACCTCGCCGGCAATAGCCTGGATCGGCCATTTGAAGTTGACGTTTCGGATGCTGCAGAGCCGATCAACGCTCCAAGCCAGGATCATCTGCTGCCCTTCACGATTACAACTCCAGCCGCAGCGGGCCAGCGTTAGCAATGAACGAGGCACTCCACGGCCACACAAGTTTTGTTGTTCGGACGGGTCGCATCTTCTCGCTGGTTTACCTGGCAACTCTCACCTGGCTGCTGTTCACGCCACGACCATTCGCCATCCTCAGCGGCAGCCTGGGCGATTCCGCGGAGCACATACAAGCGACAGTATCTGATCACGTCCTGCATGCCGGCGCATTCCTGCTGCTTTCACTTCTCCTGTTGACGTTTTTTCGGCGGCCAACGGGCGGCCCGCGATTGTGCCTGTCATTCGCGATCACGGGATACGCGATCGTTGCGGAGGTCGCACACAACTGGATTCCGATGCGTTCCTTCCAATGGAGCGACCTGGCGGCGAACCTGGCCGGCATCCTGATCGGTTCACTGGCCTGTCAGCTGCTGCTGTCGAAGCTGGCATTGTTCAAGTCGGCGGGCAGCTGATTAGCAGTCCTGCCAGCCGGCCAGGGCTTCTTCGATTCCGTCCAGGCCATCCCCAAGTGCCTCATCACTAATCACCAGCGGCGGCACCACCTTGAGCGTTGGTCGATTTGTATAGAACATCATCACACCACGCTTGACGATTTCCCAGGTCAGGTCACGCGACGCCTGGTTGGCAGGCTGTTGGCCGACTGGGTCTTTCAGGTGGATCGCGTACATCAGGCCCTTGCCGCGCCCATAACGCACCAGGTCTGGAAACCGCTCAGCCATCCGCTCAATCCGTTGTTCAATAATCACACCCTTCCTGGCAGCCTGATTGATAAGGTCTTCCTCTTCGAGGACATCGAGGTTTGCCAGTGCGGCCACGCAAGAAACAGGGTGTGCGGCATGCGTCGTCGTCACTTCACCAGGGGAGAGCAAGTCCAGCACATCCGCTCGGCCGAGAATGGCAGCCAATGGCAAGCTGGACGTCAGGCCCTTGCCGATACAGACCAGGTCGGCATTGACCTGGAAGTGCTCATGGGCAAACCACTTGCCGGTCCGCCCAAACCCCGTCTGTACTTCGTCAAACACAATCAACACCTGGTTCGCGTCTGCCCAGCGGCGCAAGGCCTGCACATAGCCGGTTGGCAGGGCCAGGGCTCCCCAGCCCTGGAACGTCTCCAGGACGAGGCCGGCGAAGTCGTTGTCAGCCACACCTGTCTGCCGAATCGCTGCTGCCACGTAAGCATCCCACTGCAGGTCGCTGCTGGTTTCCTGCTGTTCCGCCTCCGACGGAAAGGGAATCCGGTGTATGTGTTTTGGGTCATCCGGGTTCCATGGCTTGACTGCTGTCTCACCCGACAGCTGGTGTGCTGCCAGCGTACATCCGTGGTAATCGTTGGCCACGCTGGCCAGGTGGAACTTGGTACTGGAGATCCCCTGGCCCCATTGCCTGGCAAGCCGAAACGAGCACTCGATAGCTTCCGACCCGGTGGTCCAGAAATAGACTTTTTCCGTACACGCCGGGCCAAGCTGCACCAGCCGCTCCGCCAGCTCGACGCGATCAGCTGAGTAAAAGCTGAATTGAGCCAACATGCCATCCTGGACATGTTCTGCCAGGGCCTCTCGAATCCGCGGATGGCCATGCCCACTGTTGGCAGCAACGGCGGTAGAAGTAAAGTCGATCCAGCAATTACCATAGGCATCGAATACCTGGAAGCCGGCCGCCCGGTCCCAGACAATGGGTGGCTGGTAGCAATTGACCGCTGGTGTCAGCTGGTCGGTTCGTTTCAGCAGCTCCATGCTCTCGGGCACTGGCAGCGCGGTCTGGATTCGGCGCCAGGGTGTTTCCAACGGCGCACAAGCTTCCGGTTGCATGCGGCAGGAATGTAGAAGTCCGTCCAGGTTGTCGATCATGGCCACTCCGTTTACTGCCCGTCGAATAGCTGCGGGCCATGACACAGGATAAACTGATAGTAACAGGGCTGGCCAGTAAACCGGCCTGAATTAGTGCCGGCTGCGGTTCACCCGATCATTTAAGCAGTGAAAGTCTCCACCATGGCGGATCGAATTACCGTCGTCATCTCCCAGTCAGCTCACGGCGATAGTCGGCTGCGGTCCTTCGAGGACAAGTTGCTTGGCGAGCTGTTGTTTCAGCAGGGCATCGATTTGACCGTCGTCCCAGACCTGACTCAATTGGCTGCCGACAGTACAGGCCTACTTTGTCTTGAGGGCATTCGCGGCGCGATGGTGATCATCTCCGACGCGTCAGCTGAACTTACTCACAGCCGCCTGGCAGAACATTCCATTGTTGGCAAGCTGGGTCATTTCCAGGGCCAGTCGATTGAGGTCATGAGCGGTACGACGACGACTGAGACACTGGCACCCGGCATTTACGATGCCATGCAACGGACGATCTACTGTCTCGATATGACCGCCTATACGGCGACTGAGGACGTCGCAACTGCCATCACGCTGGTCCAGCAGCACCTGGCGGACAGCAGGATTCGGGGCCGCAGCGACTTTCCTCTGCGTGCCGAGGGCCCTGATGCGGAGAGCAGCACGTCGGCCCAGGTCGATCCGGATGAGGACGCCCCCGTCGTTCGGCCAGTCCCGCGTCGTTCAGAGCTTGAGTTAGAAGAGGATCCCGCCATCGACAGCATGCTGGATGAACTGGACGAGATGGACCTCTAGTGTTGTGTCACCACGCACCAGGGGAACATCGCAGGAAGTGCCTGCTGTTGTTATCCACAGGCGACAAAGCACGTGCCACTCAGCCGTCGGTTTCTTCCAGCGGTTCTTGCTCACCGATCAACCACGACGGCAGTCGTCGCACCTTGCCTTGGCTATCGATACAGCCCAGCCGAGTATGACCTTCAACTATCAGCTGCTCATCACGAAACACCCGATACTTGTGTTCCACGGTGGCGCCTTTCATCCTCACGGTCGTCGTAACCAGCCGCAAGACGTCATCGAACTTGGCACCGGCGTGGTATTTTAGATCAGCGCGGGCCACGACCAGGAAAAAACCATCCCGTTCCATATCCCGGTAGTCCATGCCGGCAGCGCGCATCTGCTCGGTCCGGCCCATTTCGAAAAAGGTGAGATAATTGGCATGGTGCACGCGGCCCTGCCCATCTGTCTCCTGGTAACGGACACGGAATTCCAGAACATGTTCCTTCATTTGCTTCCTCTTCACCTTTCAATCTCATGATAGTCCGTGCTCGGATCTTTCAACACCGCCCGCGATCGTTGACCCGATTCCCCGATTGCTCTATCCTTGGCCTGTTCCGGCAGCTCTGATGTCCCGGCCCTCCCGTCTATTCCGGCCTCCAATTCGGTCGACTCCCTGCGATGAGCACAGGCGAAGGAAAAGCACTCGATTTCACCACGCAACGTGGGCACCATTTCCCCACAATTCGCCAATTCACGGTCTTCCTGGAAAACCGTGTCGGTCAATTGCTGGAAGTGGTCAGGCGTTTCGATGGCTCAACTGTTCGCATCGTGGCGCTCTCGATCAACGAGTCCAACGAGTGTGCTTTCGTTCGGCTTCTACTAAGTGACCCGGATCAGGGTCGTGAGATTCTCGAGCGAGGCGGCCTCACGATCATCGAAACAGAACTGATTGCGCTGGAGGTGCCGGATGACCCTCAGCCGCTGGTGCGCATCTGCACTGCCCTGTTACAGTTTGAGGTCAACATCATCCAGACCTATCCACTGCTGGTACGCCCTCATGGCCGCCCGGTGGTGGCCCTGATGGTAGACAACATCCAGATGGCACTGGAGACACTTGATTCCCAGGGGTTACGGGCATTGAGCGAAGACGACTTGTTGTTCGACAACTTTGACATCAACGGCTGATTCGGCAATCCTCTCACAATGCCCATCAACGTCACCTGTACCGGCTGCCACAAGCGATTTACTGTCCCGGACAAGTTCGCCGGACAACGTGGCCCCTGCCCCAGTTGCAAGACCGTCATCCTGATTCCGAAGCCCGAGGATGAGGTGGTCATTCATGGGGGCGAGGCGGATCAGGTCAAGGGAGCCGACGGCCGCAAGGTACTCAAGCCGCTCTCACGCACTTCGCTTCGCCTGAGTCGAATGCAGCTGTTCTCGATCGGAGGCGGCATCCTGTTCGTACTGCTGATCTCCCTTTCCATGCGATTCCTGGTGGAGGATCCCGACAAGTTTCCGATTCCGCTGCTGGTTGTCGGGGCCGCGCTGCTGGCACTCCCCGTCTCACTGGGCGGCTATATCTTCCTGCAGAACGATGAACTCGGCAGCTTTCCCTTCGGCACCCTCTTGGTGCGAGCGGGGATCTGTGCGGTGGCCTATATTTCGCTCTGGGGAGTCTATGCATTCCTGCCTTCATTCATGGACATGAACGACAGCAGTATCGCCCACCTTGGCACCGCCGCGCTCTGCCTGCTGATGGGCGCCATAGCGCCCTGGGCGGCACTCGATTTCGAATACGGCGACGCCCTGATGCATTGCGGCTTTTACATTGTTGTCTCAGTCGCCCTCTGCTGGATCATGGGCGCTCAGTCGATTCTCTGGGTGGCAGCTGGATGAGTATTGCCGAGTTGCCCGAAATCGCGGCCCTGGGTCATCGGCAACAGTTGGTCCGAATTCCTCCCGAACAGGATGTCCCGATCACCGACCGAGTACGGCGGATGATTGACACGGCAGCCTTTCGGCGGCTGGCTCGAATCAGCCAACTGGGCCTGGTCTCACAAGTTTACCCGGCCGCCCACCACACTCGCTTCGAGCATTCGCTTGGTACCTACCGCCTCTCGCTGCTTTACCTCAACCAGTTGTTGCACGTGGATCGCTTTGCGGACTGCGTCTCAGTACGCGATGCCGAATTATTCGTGCTGGCAACACTGGTCCATGACATCGGCCACTGGCCCTTCTGTCACCTGATTGAAGATCTCTGCCTGCCCGACCTGCCTGCACACGAAAACCTGGCAGCGGGATTCCTGCAGACAGATGAAATTACTGAGTTACTGACGCGGGACTGGAATGTGAACGCCGCCGATCTGATGCGATTGCTGGCTGGTCCGCGGCAGTCACAGTCGGAGCAGTTGCTGGGGAGCCTGCTGTCCGGTCCTATCGACGTCGACAAGATGGACTACCTCTCACGCGACAGTCTGCACGCGGGTGTTCCTTACGGCCAACACTTCGATCGCCAGCGGCTGATTGGTAGCCTTTGCGTAAACGAGGCTGGCAATGGGCTGGCGATTACCGACAAGGGCCGAACCGCCGCCGAGATGATGGTCTTCGCTCGCTACGTGATGTTCAGCGAGGTCTACTGGCACCACGCCGTACGCTCTGCCACAGCCATGTTTCAGCGTTCCTTTTACCGCCTGCTACCTCAACTCGACCTGGATAGCCTTTTCCTGCTGGAAGAACAACCATTCCAACACCGGCTACTGGAAGCATCCGCCGGCAGTGACGTACGCCAGCACCTGGAAGGGCTGTTTGGCGCCCGTCGGCAGCTTTTCAAGCGTTGGACCGAGTACAGCCTTGTCGACAACAGCGAACTCTACAGACGCCTGGCTCGGCAGCCCTACCCCTGGCTCTGTCAGCTCTCGGAACAAC
>CAUZOB010000076.1:0-20838 GCA_963581185.1 Planctomycetota bacterium
CAAGTTCCCAGAACACCCAATCACAAGTGGTGTCAAACCGTTCGCAATTAACGATGAATGGTACTATCACATGCGTTTTCGCGAGGGGATGAAGGGCGTCACGCCGATCCTGACTGCACTTCCTCCGGACGCCACGCTCAAACGCCCAGATGGTCCCCATAGCGGCAACCCCGCAGTCCGAGCCGCAATTGCTCGCAAGGAGCCGCAGCACATGGCCTGGGCCTCTGTCCGCGAGGGAGGCGGCCGCGGCTTCGGCTTCACCGGTGGCCATAACCACTGGAACTGGGGAGATCCGAACTTTCGCAAGCTCGTACTCAACGCCATTGTCTGGACAGCCAAAGGGGACATTCCTGCAGCGGGAGTATCTGACCAGACTGTGACCCTAGAGCAACTGGAAAAGAACCAGGATTATCCGCAGCCGGACAACTTTAACCGCGAAGAAATCCGTCAACGTATCAATCTACCCGAGGGACCCAAGACCTCTTCTGCGGCCAAGAAGCCTCAGTTTAAATCGGCTCTGGTGACGCCCCGGACGCCCAAGCACCGCGTCGCTATCGAGGCCGATATCAAGGGCCACACGGAACTACATCTGGTCGTGCTCGATGGCGGCGATGGCTATGGCTGCGATTGGGCAGACTGGATCAATCCGAGGATCGTCGGTGCTGAGGGAGAGTTGAAGTTGACGAGCATGAAATGGACGCGTGCCCAGTCGGCTTGGGGGCAGATTCGGATCGGAAAAAATGCTGGAGGCGCAAATCTCCGTGTGGCCGGCGTGGCCGTTGAAGATGGCATCGGGACCCACGCGAATTCCGTCATTAGTTACAAGATTCCGCCAGGTTACGACAAGTTCCTCGCCGAGGGTGGTCTGGATAATGGCGGCACGAGCCAGGCAAACTGTGGCGCACAAACCTCCGTTTACTTTGTTGTCTACACCGGCGCGCTGCCCGCCAGTGCGACATCCTCCGGCGCCGCCACAGCCGCCAGTCGCGATCCGGCCGATGCCGTCGAAAACCTTGATATCGCAGAGGGCCTTGAAGCGGGGCTCTTTTCGTCAGAACCATCCCTCAGAAGTGTCACCAACCTGGACATTGACCACCTGGGCCGAGTCTGGGTCTGCGAGGTTGTCAACTATCGCAAGAATAATGGCAAGCGTCCGGAAGGCGACCGCATTCTAATTCTTGAGGACACCGATGCCGATGGTCGCGCTGACAAGCAGACCGTCTTTTACCAGGGTCGCGATATCGACAGCGCGATGGGGATCTGCGTTCTCGGTAACAAGGTAATCGTCAGCTGTTCGCCCAATGTATGGGTCTTCACCGACGAGGACGGTGATGGCAAAGCAGATAGCAAAGAGGCCCTATTCACCAAGACCGGCGGAGCACAACACGATCATTCAGCCCATTCCTTTATCTTTGGGCCGGATGGCAAGCTCTACTGGAATTTCGGCAATACCGGTAAAAGCGTTCACGGCCCGGATGGTACACCTGTGGTCGACCTCGCTGGCAATACCGTGGTGGACAACGGCAAGCCGTATTTCGGTGGCATGATCTTTCGCTGCCAACTCGATGGTAGTGACTTTGAAGTCCTGGCTCATAACTTCCGTAACAATTACGAGGTCACCGTCGACGCCTACGGCACGATCTGGCAATCCGACAATGATGACGACGGAAATCGTGGCGTTCGGATCAACTATGTATTGGAATTCGGCAACTATGGTTATCGAGATGAAATGACTGGTGCCGGCTGGAAGACAGCCCGTACCGGTATGCATGCGGACATCGCGCCACGGCACTGGCACCAGAATGACCCCGGCGTTGTGCCTAACCTGCTTCACACTGGCGCGGGTTCTCCAACAGGGATTACTATTTACGAGGGCGACCTTCTCCCCGCCGTTTTTCGTAACCAGATCATTCATTGCGACGCCGGGCCCAGCATTGTGCGGGCCTACCCCGTAAAAACTTCTGGCGCCGGCTATACCGCGGACGTCGTCGATCTTGCTCACGGCGCTCGTGACAACTGGTTCCGGCCGGCCGACGTCTGCACGGCACCAGATGGCTCATTATTCATTACCGACTGGTATGATCCCGGAGTCGGGGGCCACAACATGGGCGATATTGAGCGTGGCCGCATCTTCCGGGTAGCACCACCCGGTTCCATCTACAAGGTGGCACC
The DNA here is from genome assembly GCA_963581185.1 of Planctomycetota bacterium. Taxonomy (GTDB): domain Bacteria; phylum Planctomycetota; class Planctomycetia; order Pirellulales; family Pirellulaceae; genus SAT2750. Next base: position 2,173 of record CAUZOB010000076.1, read on the forward strand.
ACCAGCACTGGACACACCTGCCGGAGCGGCGACTGCCCTGGTAAGCCCGAATGGCGCCACCCGTTACCTCGGCTGGAACGCGCTTTCGTCTATGGGAGCAAAGGGTCAGGCTGCCCTGTCCACACTCTATGAAGAGGGTAACTCACGACAGAAAGCCAGGGCCTTGTGGGCAATGGGCAAGATTTTCGATGGCCCCGGCGCCGTTGAATTAGGTTCGAGTTCAAGTGACCCGCAATTGCGTATCGTCGCTCTACGATTGGCACGGCAGATTGAGTTGCCGTTGGGTCCGATCCTGGCCAAATGTGTAGACGACAAGGATATCGCGGTTCGTCGTGAAGCAGCGATCGCTTTACGCCACTACAAGTCTGCCGAGATGCCCGCTCTCTGGGCGACACTGGCGGCGCAACATGACGGCAAGGACCGCTGGTACCTCGAAGCGTTAGGCATTTCTGCTGGACTCCAGAGTGATGCCTGTTTTGCTGCCTGGCTCTCCCTTGTTGACGATCAATGGGACACACCAGCTGGCCGCGACATTATCTGGCGAAGTCGAGCCAAGGCCGCGCCCGCCTACCTGGCCAAAATTCTGCTGGACAAGGAAACGCCCAAGGAACAGCACAATCATTTCCTCAGGGCCTTCGATTTTCATAGCGGGCCGGAAAAAGACGAAGCACTCAAGGCATTGCTGGGACTCTAGGTAAAACAGGTCAATGCGTTCTCGATCTCACATCCTGGCCCTGGTCTGCCTGCTGCTGGCTCCCGGCCTGTTCATGGCGGCGCCACCAGAACCCGCAGCCCAGGACCCTGCGCGGGACAAGTTGATCGTCGAGAGCCTGTTGCGCCTCAAAGGGGTCACGATTGATGGAAAACCGAATCTGCAGTCAGCCGTACTGAGGCATGCTGCCACCGTTCGGGGTTCGGCCGTCTATTTTCAGCTGGTAGAGCGTTTTCGGATCAAGCAACTGGATGATGATCTGTTTCTGCTGGCACTTGAAAAACACTCTAGCAGCGAGGGTGTCCAGGCAGCGACGATACTCTCTAAGGCGGGCCAGCTGGATCGCTTCATACGTGCCCTGCAGGCCAAGGAATTCGAGCGTGCCACAACCGTTGCTGCTCTGTCTGGTTACCTGGATGCTGCAGACATCATTCCACCACTCGTCAGCCTCCTTAATGACGCAACCAAGCCTCGCAGCTTACGAACGGCAGCCACCTACGCACTAGGAAAGACCATCCTCGGACAAAAAACTCTGCTCAAGGAACTGCAGGAGAATGGGCTTCCCGACGATCTTTCTATTGCCGCTGCAAATGTCCTTTACGGTTCGTCAGATGAGTCGATACGGGAGAACGTGAAGGGACACCTGGAATTACCGGCGGGATCCGATACGAACCCTCTGCCGCCCCTGCCACAATTACTCGAGCTGGTGGGTGACGTAAATGCTGGCCAGGCGATCTTTCGTGGCAAGGCGACCTGCAATAAGTGCCATAAGGTCCGAGGCGACGGAAAAGAGGTTGGGCCCGATCTCTCTGAGATTGGTAGCAAGCTCAGCCACGAAGCCCTCTATATCTCCGTGCTGGACCCCAGCGCCGGTATTAGCCATAGCTTTGAGACCTACAATATCATCCTTAACAGCGGAAATGTGCTGTCTGGTATCCTTGTCAGCAAAACTGACGACGCTATCACGATCAAGACAGCGGAGGCTCTTGAACGGAAAATCGCCAGTTCGGACATCGACGAGATGATCAAGAGTACCGTCTCCATGATGCCGGCTGACCTACAAAAGACCATGACGGCACAGGAGCTGGCTCACGTCGTACAGTACCTCTCGTCCCTCAAGAAGCAGTAACACGATGTGGACTCCCTTGCGGCGACCAGCCGCCACCCAATATCGAGTGGCCCTCTGCATGGCCATGACGTCCCTGGTGACGGGGTCCTCCGTGTGCCGCGCCCAACCGCTTCCTGCCGACGGCAGGGCTGCCCAGGCCACAGCCATCGGTGTCACTCGCGGAGGCCACGCGATCCCCGCGCTGCTGGCGCCGGATGCTCATGATTACTACACGCGCAGCGTCCGTGTCTTGCTGGTCGAGGCCGCTGGTGGCGACGCCTCCATCCAGATGGTCTTACATCAGTTCGTTAACCATCATGCTCGCAAGCCGCGCGCTGCTGCGGGACTGTCTTTTAGCGCCGTCACCAACATGAGGCCGGGGCGGGGCGGAATCGCTGACCCACCTGGAGCTGCTCCGTTTTGGACCTTTCCTCCAGCAAAAAACGCTTACAACGAGATCGCCGCACCGGAGACGCAATACCTTTGGCGCTGGCTGGGTGTCCACGCACCGGACCTGGTTGTCGTTGTCAGGCGATCGCGGCAGACGGCCTGGGCGACGACAGCCGGCGTCGAGCAGTTGCCGTTCTACAAGTCTTTAGCTGGAGCCCGTCGGAATCTTGAGGACAGCGATTCCCTTGCGAAAGCCCTCGCCACGTCGCGACCAACGGCCGTCGACACGATCCCTACGGTCGTCCTCGATGTCACTGGTGATCCACGAAGGGCGGTGCCTCCGCTGTTGGCTGCATTGGCCCGCGCACTAGCCGCAGATCCGCCAGGCTTATCCAAGGCTCGAATGGAAATTCAGAGACGTCTGGCGCGGAGCCCGCGCCAGTTGGCGGAAAGCCTGTCGGAATATTACGGTCACGCCCTGCCCCAGGTGGCCTATATACCGGCCATCGCACTAATCGGCCGCTTGAGGCTGGGCGAATTCGCCGGGACTTCACAGCAGCGGGAGGACGTTATCAGGATCCTGCAGCCCTACGCAGCCGGCACCAAGGCAACCCAACCTCGCAGCGGAAGCGCTCTGTCGGGTCACCTGGTGTTCTGTGAAATGGCGGAGAGCGCCCCTAGCGCAGAAGAGAAAGTGAGTTACATCGCACTGGCTCGGCATGCAGCCGACCTGTGCTTTAAGGATGGCGAGTTGCCTCCTTCGCTGGACGGATTCCTGATGCCCTTTCATTCAGAGATGAGTGACGCTGTTTTCATGGGCGGCCCGGTCCTGGCCAGAACGGGCGCGTTACTCAAGGACCCGCGTTATTACGACGCTTGTTACGCTCACCTGGCATCTCTGAGGCGTATGCTGGTGCGACGCGATGGTCTTTACCGTCACTCACCGCTGGATCAAGCGGCCTGGGGACGCGGCAATGGTTTTGCGGCGATGGGCCAGGCAATGTGTCTGTCGTACTTACCCAGCAGCGGCGAGCGGTACGATGAATTGTTGTCGGCGTATCGCAACCACATTCGCTCGCTCGTTGCACGTCAGTCGGCCAGCGGTTGCTGGCACCAGGTCGTCGATCGCCACGAAAGTTACCGGGAACTCAGCTGCACCTGCATGATTAGCTTCGCTATCATTCGTGGTATCAGGCGAGGCTGGCTCAAGCCTGAGGAATACAGTACCTCAGTTCAGCGGGCCTGGCAGGCAATTCGTACACGCGTTGCACGGGACGGTACGCTCGTGGACGTTTGCACTGGCACAGGAAAGCAAAAATCGTTACGCGCGTATTACGACCGCCCAGCTATCCTGGGGAAAGATGATCGGGGCGGCGCAATGGCGTTGCTAGTGGCAACAGAGCTGGCCCTCTGGCAAAGCGAGCATAAATAATGGAACGAGTTACGACCTGGCGCGGGCGAATTCTGATGGTGGTGCTGGGTATTGCCATTGGACTTACCGCCCGCTGGATCTCAAACGCCGTCGCGGTCGATGGTGGCGACGGCCTCGATGGTCAGGGCCAGGCGACTGAACGGTTTACCTAGCGATGGAGTCGCAGCGTGCGCCACTTTCACTCCTCGCTGGCTGTCTCGACGGTTTCCGACGGTGGAACCTGGGCTTTCCGTCGCAGCCTGATATTCAGGGCCTCAACCAGTATCGAAAAAGCCATCGCGAAGTAGATATAGCCCTTGTTGATATGTGCGCCGACGCCATCGGATACAAGCACCACGCCAATCAGAATCAGGAAGCTGAGTGCCAGCATCTTGAGGGTCGGGTTTTCTTCGATGAAGTCACTGATCTTCTTGGCAAATAACAACATCACCAGCACCGCCACGACGATGGCTGTGATCATGATCCAGAGTTCTTTGGCCATACCGACGGCGGTAATCACGGAATCGAGGGAAAAGACGATATCGAGCAGCGCGATCTGGCACAGCACAGCGAAGAATCTCGGTGCCGGTTTACCGGCCGCCAACTCCGCCTCACCCTCCATAACGCCGTGGATCTCATGAACGCTTTTTCCGATCAGGAAGAGTCCACCAACCAGCAACACAATATCCCGGCCCGATATTTCGTTGATTTGCTTATGGGCATCCGCAACCAGGCTGTCTGGCAACAAGAATCCCAAGCCGATTCCCTCAAGCGTAAAGACGGCGCCGGAAATGAAGCTGTTGTCAGGGTTGGTTAGCCAGACGAGTGCCAGCAATAACAACAGTCGCGTTACCAAGGCCGCGATCAGGCCCGCGTTGCGACCAAAGTTCCGCTGCTTTTCCGGAAGTCGACCGGTGAGTACCGCGATAAACACGATGTTGTCGATGCCCAGTACGATCTCCATGGCAGTGAGTGCCATCAGGGCAAATAGCCAATGTTCCATCAACTTGTTTCCTACTGGACAAGCGTATCCCGAATCAGTTCAGGTTTTCAACCAAACCATAGCAGATAGCGATATCAGCGCAAACAACGAACGCCGCTTGTCAGCACGGGCCAGTGCCGCCAATGGCACCACAAACACAGATCGTGCATAATGCCCGTCACGAAAGCCGTCCGACCATTGCTATATCCTGAGAGTCTCCCAGATTATGCGATATTCCCTGTTTTCTACCATCACCGTGATTGTCCTCGCCACGATCCTCGCAGCAACGGCTGACACCCAGGAAGCCGAGTCAGAACTTGTCCTGCCGGGCGCTCGGCCGATGGTTATGGCCGCCAACTATCCCAGCCTGCAGGCTGCATTCGATGCGTTGCCAGAGGAAGGTGGCATGGTTGTCCTGCCGCCAGGTCATTTCGTGATCACGGAGCCAATACTGATTCACACGGCCGACACCTGCGTCATGGGCAGCGGCACAGCCACTCATATTGAGAACAGAAATGAAGAGGGCCTGGCTGCCATCATCGTTGACCACTCGGAAGCGGAAGCTGACCGAGGTGCCAATCGGCTCTGGCGAGTTCGCCTCTCCAACTTTCGCGTCACCGGCAATGAGAAGAGCGGAGCCGGTATCGAGGCCCGTTACGTCAATGAGATCCTGCTTGATACACTGACCGTCAGTTACAACGGTGGAGACGGCCTGCTGCTTGACCATTGCTATGAGGATCCGCGTATTCAGAGTTGTTTGATCACCTACAACAAGGCCACGGGCATCAACTTGCTGGGCTGCCACGACATCATTGTGTCGGCAACACAGTTCGAAGAGAACCAGGACGCGCTGCACTGTTTCGATGGCTATAACCTGACGATGACCGGCAACACGATTGACGATCACCTGGGTCACGGCGTTGTGATCGAGAATACTTACGGCAGCGTCGTCTCGGGCAACATGATTGAAGAATGCGCCGGCACAGCGATCATCATCGACCGTGATTGCTACGGAAACACGATTAGCTCCAACGTCATCGCCCACAACGGAGCGGGCATTGATATCCGCGACGGACACGGCCACGCGATATCTGCAAACACATTTACGCTGATGAAAACAGACGCCCTAATTGTTGGCCCCACGAGTGGGCGCCTGGCAATTACAGGCAACAGTTTCTGCAACAGCTATATTGGCGACGGCAGCGTACGCAGGGCTGTTGATGATCTGGAAGCGGGTGGCATCCGGCTCTCTGGTACAAGCGACATTACGCTGACTGGAAATCAGTTCTCCAGTCTTACCGGCAGTGCCGTGGCCATTACCGACGACGCGAATCGAATTGTCTTTTCGGCGAATGTGTTCACGGATGTGCCAAGTCAGCATGGCGACGCAAAGGATGGGATTGAACAAGGGAATCTCGACAGTAACGATGCTGACAAGTAACCTGTCGCAGAGGTTTTCTGACGTTGCTGAAAGGAGAGGTTGTGTTCGGACGCAAAAAAAGATTGATGGACTACGCCAACTGCGCTGGCTGAGCCGGCAAATTGCCCCAGGAGGGCATCGCACAGGTAGTGCGTGGATTGCCTCGCTTTGAACATGAAGACCTGCTTGTCGGTACGGAGGATTTCAGCGATGCCGGAGTATTTCGACTCCGTCCTGACCTCTGCATCGTCCAGTCCCTGGACTTCTTTCCGCCGCTTGTCGACGACCCTTTCATTTTTGGTCAAATCGCGGCCACGAACTCACTCAGCGACATCTACGCCATGGGCGCGATTCCCAGGACCGCGCTCAACATCGTAGGATTTCCGGATGATGAACTGGATCTGGACGTCTTGAATGCGATCCTCAAGGGCGGTGCCGAGCGGATTAAGAAAGCGGATGCGCTGCTGATAGGCGGCCATACAGTCAGGGACACAGAAATCAAATACGGCTTGTCCGTGACCGGTACGGCCGATCCCAATAATCTGCTCACGAATGCCGGCGCCAAGCCGGGCCATCTACTCTTATTGACCAAGCCGCTTGGGACTGGCTTCATTACAACCGCAAACAAGAAGGGGAAATGCCCTGAGGCAAGCTACACGGCGACCCTCGAGAGCATGATCCGGTTGAATGCAGCCGCGGGTGAGTCAGCCCTGGCGCTTGATGCCTCAGCCTCAACCGACATAACGGGCTTCGGTCTGGCCGGGCATGCACGGGAAATGGCATCCGCCAGCAACGTGACGCTGGCGATCGACCTGGAGAAGCTGCCGCTCCTGCCTGAGGCGGTAGCCCTTGGTGCCAATGGTTTCCGAACGCGGGCCAGCAAATCGAACTTTGTGTTCCTGGAAGACGCGGTGAGCATCGCGCCGAACGTGGATCAAGATCTGCTCGCCATCGTTTTTGATCCCCAGACATCTGGCGGGTTATTGGTTGCACTGCCAGAGGCGAACGCCGGTGAGTTTATGGATCGATGTGAAGCGGCAGATGGTTACCGGCCTTCCGTAGTAGGGTCTGTTCAGGACTCGGCAACGACGCCGCTCGTGTTCAAATAGGGGCCAGTCAACCGTGGGGGATCTCTGGACTAAGCCCGCCGGGCGTTTTGTTATCGCCTGCGCCCTTGCTTGGGCGATTGCCAGTTGCCTGGCGACTGGTTGCCGGACCAGATCGACAGATGACGACCAAGCCACTGGCAGCTCAGGAACTGAGCACGCCTCATCTGGTACAGCCGCGTCGACCGACCCATTGCGGTCACGCTTGACTCCACTGCAATACGACGTAACGCAGAATGCCGCCACAGAACGACAATTTAGTGGTCGTTATTGGGCAACCAAAACGCCAGGCACTTACCATTGCATCGTCTGTGAAGCCCTGCTCTTCCGGTCAACAGCCAAATTCGAGTCCGGCACGGGCTGGCCCAGTTTCTTCCAGCCGGCGACTGCTGGATCGCTCGTTATGCGCGACGACAATTCTCTTGCGTCTCGGCGAACCGAAGTCCTCTGTGCCCAATGCAATGCCCACCTCGGCCACCTGTTCCCGGACGGCCCTCTCCCCACGGGGCAACGCTATTGCATGAACTCAGCAGCACTCGATCACCAGCCCATGCATGGCCCGGTGGCGGACGAGACCTCGGACGAATGACGGTTATTGTCCCTGGTACGGGATCGGATCAACCAGTCCGTTGTCGGTGAACCCTTGCCGTCGAAGCAGGCAGGCGTCGCAATGGCCGCAGCTTACGCCATCGCCGCCAGGGTCATAGCAACTGATAGTAAGCGAGTAGTCGACGCCCAGTTCGTTGCCAGCCTTAATGATCTCGGCCTTGCTGAGTGTAATCAACGGCGCGTCGATGATGACGCCGTGCTTTTCCTCGACCGCCTGTTTCGTCGCCAGGTTCGCCATCGCTTGAAAAGCAGCCAGGTATTCCGGTCGGCAATCCGGGTATCCACTGTAATCAACAGAATTAACTCCGATGAACAAATGGCTCGCGCCGCGGGTTTCCGCGACGGCCAGCCCGTAGCTGAGGAAGATGGTATTGCGCGCCGGCACATAGGTCACCGGGATGCCCTCACTAAGATCGTCCGCGGATGCATGTTTCGGGACGTCGATGTTTGCGGTTAATGCGGAACCGCCAAGCTGGCCAAGATCGATATCCACGACCAGGTGTTCAACAGCTCCCTGTCGGGCCGCAACCTGGGCAGCGCTGGTAATTTCCTGTTGATGTCGTTGGCCATAGCGGAAACTCACGGCATGACAGGCGAACCCCCGGCTGTTTGCAATAGCCAATACGGTCGCTGAATCAAGGCCCCCGCTCAAGAGCACGATACCGATCTTGTCACTCACGCTAAATTCCTTCAGAACGATGCCAATATTTGAGTCTAGCCAGCGAATGTCGGTATAAGTAGCATCGTGCGCTGCGTTGGTGATAGTTGACGGTCGCCGGATGGCTACGGTAGACTCACCCGCACCCACAGTAGGATTGTGTTGCGCAGATGACGCTGTACTACATTACAACTTTCGGAGCCTTCCGGCATGCCCTATCACTTAGTCGCTGCATTATCTGGCACGGCAATCACACTGATCTGTATCGGTGTGGCCATTGTCTTTTTCGTCTTGCTGTTCGTGATGATCGCCTACAAGACCTACAACAGCCTGGTGACTGGGCAAGAACGCTACAAGAACCAGTGGGCGCAAATTGATGTCCAATTGCGGCGACGCCATGACCTGATTCCAACCCTGGTCGAAACAGTCAAGGGTTACATGGCTCACGAACGGGAGACACTCGACGCCGTTATTTCAGCTCGCAACTCATGCCAGGTCAACCTCGAGGGCCTGGACCTGACAGACCCCGCCGCCCTGCAGGGCCTGATGGGTGCTGAAAACATGCTGACGGGCGCCCTCAGCAAACTGATGGTGGTTTCTGAAGACTACCCGGACCTCAAAGCTAACGAGACGATGGCGAACCTGCAGGAAGAACTGAGTTCGACAGAAAATCGTATTTCCTTTGCACGCCAGGGATACAACGACTCGGTCCAGAACTTCAATATCATGCGCAAGCGATTCCCGGCAGTCATTTTCTCTGGCATGTTCGGCTTTTCCGCCGACGCGCCGTTCTGGGAAATTGAAGACGACAGCGTGCGTGACGCACCTGACGTCAAGTTCACCTAATCGACGCTTCCTGTTATTTACGACAATCCTCCGTCCTGACCTCGTGACTAGAAGGTCCCGCCACCATGGCGATGAACTTCTTCGACCACCAAGACCAGGCCCGAAAACAGACCGGGCGGCTCGTCTTTATCTACACCGCCGCGGTGGCCAGCCTCGTAACACTGGCCTGGCTGACCGTTGCCGCATTGACGACCCGTGGTTTCAGCCGCAGCCTGCCGATGTCCGAGTATCTCCTCCAGTTTGCGTTGGTGGCAGCGGGCGTGCTGGGCGTGATTGGGCTCGGCAGCTTCTTCAAATGGATGGCGCTACAGGCAGGTGGCTCCGCGATCGCCGAGAGTCTGGGTGGACGATTGCTGCATTCAAACACCCAGCAGCCACTTGAACGGAAGATCCTCAATATTGTTGAGGAGATGTCAATCGCATCCGGTTGCCCGATGCCAGCGGTCTACCTGCTCGAAAAGGAGGAGGGCATCAACGCATTTGCCGCCGGCTTCACGATCGAGGATGCAGCCATCGGGATCACCCGAGGCTGCGCGGAACAATTGTCACGAGACGAACTGCAGGGCGTCGTGGCGCATGAATTCAGCCACATCATCAATGGCGACATGAAATTGAACCTGCGATTGATTGGTATCCTCGCAGGCATCACGCTACTCACCTATATCGGCTATTTCATGTTTCGCAGCGCCGCTCTTATGACCCGTGGCCGCAGCAACAGTAAGGAATCCGGCGGTGCCGCAGCCGCCTTTTTCGTGATTGGACTGGTTCTGTTCCTGCTCGGTTTCCTGGGTGGCCTTGCAGCAGCCCTGATTCAGGCGGCAATTAGCCGGCAGCGTGAATTCCTGGCGGATGCTTCTGCCGTTCAATTCACGCGCAATCCCGATGGCATCGGCGGCGCGCTGAAACGCATCGGCGGATTCGCATCGGGGTCGGCAATCGAGGATCACCATGCTTCGGAGACGCGGCACATGTTCTTCTCGATGGCCATGTCGTCCTCCTTTTCCACCCACCCGCCGATCGAAGAGCGGATCAAACGTATTGACGCCAGCTGGGAACATGAACAGGCTCTGGCAGCCAGCGCAGCTGCCGGTACAGGACCTGCCGCCGGCACCGCTGGGTTCGCCGGCCAGTCCGCTGCCGCCCCGTCCCCTGCTGCAACTAAAACACCAACGCCGCCAGCCCCTCAGGCACCACCGATTGCTCCCTTGGCCGTGCCGGCCGCTGAGGATGTCGTCCAGACTGTTGGTCGGCCAACCTCCGACCATGTTGAATATGCCAGAACGATTTCTGGACAGATCCCCAACGAACTGTCGGAATTCGCTCGCGACCCCTTCTCTTCGCGTGCTGTCGTGTTTGCTCTGCTGCTTGATCGCAGCGATGACAAAGTCCGTGAACGCCAGTTTGCGACCGTCAAGAAACAGAGTCTTGACGAGGTCTTTGCCATTACCAAACAACTACAGCCAACCATTGCGGCCCTCGACCGTCGGCTTCACTTGCCGCTGGCCGAGATAACCAAGGCCGCATTGCGGGAGATGCCGCGAGACCATTACCACGCTTTCAAGGACACGGTCGCTGAACTTATTGCGGCCGACAAAAAGATCAGCTTATTTGAGTGGTGCCTGCAGCGCTCGTTGATGCATCATCTCGATGCTCACATCGATAATAAACTCGACAGAGCCAAATCGAAACAGCGACTGGGCAATCTCGCCAATGCAGCACGACTGCTGTTATCCACCATTGCCTATGCCGGTCATGCCACTGCGGAAGAAGCGGCCACGTCCTACGATCAGGCGATGAAGGGGACTGGCTTACCGTGGGCCATCCTGCCCGCCAAACAATGCTCGCTGACCACGCTTGACGCCTGCATCGATAAACTCGCCCACCTCTTGCCTCGCCACAAAGAAAAACTCGTGCAGGCCTGCGTCGCCTGTGCGTTGGCAGACGACAAGATTTCGATCAACGAAGCCGAGATGTTGCGAGCTATCACCGAGATGTTGCAGTGCCCGCTCCCACCACTCATCCCCACCACCTGATCGGTGGCGGCCTGACGTGGACTTTGATGGATCGCTGACCAATGGCGCGCAATGAACAGTTGATTCGGCAGCACAAGATACTTCAGTTTCTTGAATCTCTGCGGTACGGCGCCACACTTGAAGAGATCCGTACCTGTCTACTCGATGAGCTGGGCCTCTCGTCACTTCACCAGCGGACGGTGCGGCGGGACATCGAAGCCCTACAGCAGGCCGGTTTCGACATCCACGGCATGGATGCGGATCGGGGTCGAGTCTGGAAAGTTGGTGAAAGCGTGCGCAAGGGCTTTCAGCTGAATGCCTCGGCCACCGAGATGGTCGCCCTGTCACTCGCTCGCGACCTGCTTGTACCGCTGGCGGGAACTCCCTACTGGCAGGGAATCGAGTCGTTCTGGTCCAAGGTCATCCAACAGCTTCCGGCCAGTATTGCGGACCATTACGAACGCCACCGAAATACGCTGTTAGTGCTCGGTGCGGCCCCCAAGGACTATGCCGAAAAACTGGGTCCTCTGAAAACGTTGCAGCGGGGGATTTCCGAACACCGCCGCGTGGCAATTGAATATTCGGCGCCCAGCAAAGCGTCAGCCAGCAGGCAACTTGAGCCCTACGCCACAATCCTGTTTCTTTCCAGCATCTACATCGTGGCAGCCGATGCAGACTTGCCAGCCGACTCGAATCGACTCCGCCATTGGAAACTGGACCGGATCGAGAAGGCAGAATTGCTTGATTCCTGGTTTGATCTGCCGGACGACCTGCATACCGAACTGGCACTTACCAGCGAAGCCGGCATGTTTGCCGGAGAGCCAGCGCTCGAATACCAGATTCGTTTGCGGCCATCCACTGCTCAGCGGATCAAGGAAGACCCCTGGTCTGCCACACAGGTCCTGGAAGAACTCGATGATGGCGACTATCTGCTCACGATTAACGCCCACCATCCTGCCGAGATATTCCCCCGCGTCTTCAGTCTGGGAGCGGAGTGCGAATTGCTGGCACCGGAATCGGCCCGGCAGGAATTCAGACGAATTACCGCTTTGATGGCCGAGCTTTATGCTGAGTAAAGGCTACTCAGCAAGCCCTGCAGCAAACGCCTGCCAATCGACCGCTTGCTGACAATCGATGTCCGGCAGTTCGCAGGCAATCGACTCAAGATACTTCTGCCCGGCCCCTGTATTGAAGATCACAACCCGGTCGGATTCTACTATCCAGCCTTCCGCCGAGAGACTCTCTGCGGCGGCGATGCAGGCGGCGGTTTCGGGGCAGAAGGATATCCCTTCAAGTTGAGTCGCCTTGGAGAGCCAGGTCGGAATGGATTGCTCTGGCACGCGGCAGGCCCGTCCACCACTTTCCCGTATGGCATCAAGAATCATAAAATCACCGACAGCGGAGGGCACTCGAATTCCCCGAGCCATTGTTTCAGCACCGCTGATTGGCTCTGCGAACCGCTCTCCCGCATCGAAAGCGTTGACAATCGGATCGCAGCCGTCGGACTGCACGGCTACCATTCGCGGCAGCCGGTCATCCTGCAGCCAGCCAAGTTCCTTGAGCTCCTGGAAAGCCTTCCACATACCGATCAAACCAGTGCCACCGCCTGTCGGGTACAGAATGACATCCGGCAATTGCCATGAAAGTTGCTCGGCCAGCTCCAGGCCCATCGTCTTCTTCCCTTCGATCCGATAAGGCTCTTTCAGTGTCGAGAGGTCGAACCATTTCATCACGTCGCGGCCTTCGCCAACCAGACGTCCGCAATCATTGATCAGCCCGTTTACACGGTAAGCATGTGCTCCGGCCAGCTGGCATTCAAACTGGTTAATTGCCGGCGTATCGGCGGGCATGAAGACAAAACATTCCATTCCGGCGCGGGCCGCATAGGCCGCAGCTGCTCCGCCGGCATTCCCTGCTGTCGGCAGGGCCACGCGAGTCACACCAAAGTGAGCTGCCATGGAGACAGCCATGGCCATCCCCCGACTCTTGAAGCTGCCTGTCGGCAGTTGCGATTCGTCCTTAACAATCAATCGTGGCACACCCAGGTACTCGCCCAGACGTGGGCATCGGAGCAGCGGTGACATCCCCTCGCCGAGGCTGACAATCGCCTCCAGATCCCGTACCGGCAATAGCTCTCTGTAACGCCAGAGGCTGGCGGGTCGGGTCAGAATGTCTGCTGGAGAGACCGTTCTTTTGATTGCATCGAGATCATAGCGGACCCACAAGGGCCGACCTTTATGCAGCGTCTGCAGTTGGTCTGCCGGCAATTCGGTTCCGTCGATCGCAGCCTCGAGGTGCGTAACAAAGCATCTCCCGGTTGTCGTCTCCATCGCGTCCCTTTCCTTGCCGTTGCGTCGCCGTCTGCTAGCTGAACAGATTGCTCAATTGGGCAACAATCTTATCTCCCGCTGTCCAGCAGCCGGTAATCAACATGCCCACGGCCGACGCCCAGAGGAGCATATCCCATGACTTGCCGGGGGTCACTCGCTTGTCACCCTTGTAATAGCGGAAGTAGATGGCAGCGGCAGCCACCATCGGTAGCATAATGCCTTGCATCGTCCCGCTAAGCAGGACTGCAACGACCGGCTTAAAGCCCACGATTGAGGTGATTCCGCAAATCGCGGGCAAGATCACGCACATTCGCTTCACATTCTTGCGATAGGACTTTTCGGAATCCTCGATGAAACCGAGCGTGCGGAGTACGTCTGAGAGCACTCGGGCATTCCCGGCACTGGCAACAAAGAAGGTTGAATAGAGCACGGCAAAGGCACCAAACAGGAACAGTGATTCTGCAACCTGCCCAAAGACAGGCCGGTACATCACTCCCAGCGACCTGATCATCTCGTCGCCGGCCGGTGAAAGTTGAATACGATGCAGGATTGCCGTGCCGAGCATATAGAAGGCGATCGTGGCAAATGTGTAGATGACCATCGAACACCAAGCGTCCCAACGCAGGACCCGCATCCATCCCCGTGCCCGCGCGCCCCAGGCGTCCGTATCGTCACGCGGTCCGGTAAAACGGGCATAGCCGTGTTCCATGCACCAGTACGGATAGGCGATCAACTCAGCGGCGCCCACACCAATGATCCCGAAAGTAGCCAGGGCCGTGGCCAGGGCCTTCCACCACTCCCCTTCCGGCAAGCTAAATGTGAGTCCCGAGAGGAATTCACTACTTGTGATCCGCCAGGTATCGGCAGAACTCAGTGTCTGCAGTCCCAACACATTCACAATCGTGACCAATGTGAAGAGGCCAACAAGCGTCGTCGTAAAGGTCTGGATAAAGCTATAGCGACCAATCACAAGTAGCAGGATCGTGATGACGGTCAGCAAGGCTGTCCAGATGTTGGGATCGATCCGGTTGGTGGCCGGCTGAAATGTCAGGGCAGCAACATAGGATGAGATAAAGTCGGCCGCCTCAGGACCCAGTAAGTCAGCCGCTGCCATCACCGGGGCGCGGGCTTCGTCCCGCTTGACGACCAAGGCCTTGTTTCCTTCCGTCGCCAACTCCTCAGCTGGCATACCCGCCAACTGTACTTCCAATGCCACCCATTCTGCCAAGTCACCCCTCGGCAAGAGTTTATGGTAGATCTGATGGGACGGCGTATCGCGACTCGCTTCGGCAACCTGCTGGAGGTCCGCCTTGAGCTTCAGCAACTGCTGCTTCTTCTGGCCGGCGACGTTTCCCGCCTCAAGTTCCAGGTAGCTGTCAATCGACTGCGTGTGTAGCGGCGAGATTTGCGCCACCAGTTCTGATTTCTGTTCTTCATCGCCCGCCATGTGCTGCCACGTCCCTCGCAGCACAGTCAGTTGTGTTTCCGCCTCGCGGTAATCGTTGTAGGACCGACCGCGGTCAGTGATCGGAATACTGATCGACAAGGCCTGCCCAACACCGCCGACAATGCCCCCTAGCGCGCACATGATGGCCACGAACATTACCAGCCAATACCAGATGATCAGATGCCCGCGACCGATTCGCGGGCCCGGCAATGCGGCCAGGCCGGCAAACGTCGTCTTGCCATTAATGATGCTGTACCGACCAAGTTCAACCTGGACAAATACCTTGATCACGCAACCCAGCAGGATCAGCCAGAGCAGGGACATGCCCGCGTCTGCTCCGGTCTTGGTCGTGGCAATCAGTTCACCGGAGCCAACGATCGAACCGGCAATAATCAGGCCGGGGCCGAGTTGCTTGAGGACGCCGACGACAGTCGTGGGCGGATCAAGCGTGGTGATTTCTGACGACCCTGTTTCACTGGCGGCCGCATCGGCTTGGCCATCATCCGACGGCACCTGGTCCAAGTCGTCCGAGCTCATCCGATTCTCCGGCCAACTGTTGTTGTATTGAGAATTCTGTACCGTAACTAACTTGGCTGGTCCTGACCAGCCTTGGCCAAGATGGACCACTAACTGCCCATGCTTACCCAGCTTTCACAGATCACCATGGCCGACTGTCTATCCGCCCGGCGAAGGAAATAATGCCTGCCAACGAGTACTACGTTCAAGAATGAGTTGGTGCGGGACGAAGAACGGATATTGCCGGAGTCGACCGCCAAGGACCGAAGATATGAATGCGCTGACACCCCTGCTCGTCGGAGTCGCTTTGATCGTGCTGAGCCTCAGCGGTTGCACAATCTGCCAGAGCCCCTTCGACGACCACTATGCTGCCTACGGCGGCGTTGTGGAACGAACGGATCGCGCTCAAGGCAGGGTCAATTCCGCTTTCTCAGGAACTCAAGACCCGCCGCCCACGGTCGAAGAAGTGGAGCAGGCTCCCGAACCAGCCCCAGCGGCTGCCGTCCGTGAGACATCGTTCTTCGGCTTTTGATCGCCCTGGACTAGTTGCTCGTTGTAGCGCCGTCTCGAATGTAGCCCGTGACGTTCTCTTCGAGCACGTCGAGTGGTACGGATCCGCTGCCCAGTACGACAGCATGGAAGTCGCGGATATCAAAGGCGTCCCCCAGTTCCATTTCCGCCCTCGACCGCAATTCGCGTATCTTCAATTCCCCGATTTTGTAGGCTAGCGCCTGACCCGGCCAGGCGATATAACGATCGACTTCGGCAGTAATGTTGTGGTGCGACAAGGCTGTGTTCGAGGACATGTAATCGATCGTCTGCTGTCGGGTCCAGCCCTGGTAGTGCATCCCCGTATCCACGACCAGTCGGCACGCACGCCACATTTCGTAGCTCAAGCGGCCAAAGTTACTGTAGGGATCCTGGTAAAACCCGACTTCCAGTCCCAAGCGTTCCGCATACAGTGCCCAGCCTTCGACGAAGACGGTAAAGCCGGCATACTTACGGAAATTTGGCAGTCCCTCCAGTTCTTGCTGCAGCGCGATCTGCAAATGATGGCCCGGCACAGCCTCGTGCAGCGAGAGCGCTTCGACCTGGTAGAGAGGCCGGCTCTTGAGGTTGTAGGTATTGATGTAGTAGAAACCTGCTCGGGATTGATCGCCCGGCGGAGGGCTGTAATACGCAGCAGTTGTCCGAGGGGCGATGTATTCCGGAATCACACGGATCCCGTAGGGCATGCGGGGTAAAGTCTTGAACAGTCGCGGCAGCTGGCCATCCATCCGTTTAAGGACATAGGCGATTTCCTTTTGCAGCTGCTCCGGCGTGGTGGCGTAAAACTGCGGGGCGGTACGCAGATGATCAAAGAACGCATTCAGCTCCCCGTCAAACTTGACCTCCTCCATCACCGTCGTCATTTCCTTGCGGATTCGCGCGACTTCACTCAAACCGAGCTGATGGACTTCCTCGGGGGTAATATCGAGTGTCGAGTATTTCCGCACCCTGTGGCGATAGTATTCGCGCCCCGAAGGTAGACCGGATGCTCCAATCGAACCACGCGCTGCTGGCACATACTCTTGCTCCATGAAATCCTGAAAGTCCTGGTAGGCAGGGACCACGGAACTCATGATGGCGGCGGTTATCTCCCCGTCCAAATGCTGCTTGTCTTCATCTGAGAAACTGCTGGGCCAGCGAGTGGCCGGCTCATAGAGCAGACTCTGGCGGGGCTCCGTAACGATGTGGGGCGTTATCGCTCCGTGATAGCCCTCGAGCACGACGGACGGCAAAACGGCGCCCTTTTCAATTCCAACTCGCATCAGGGCAATGTTCTCGCCGGCGTAGCGCCGAAAGTCACGTAATCGTGCCACGTAATCTTCATACTGCTGGACCGTCTTTAGTGGCACCTGTTTCGGCAACTCAGGGAACCAGATATGAAAACCAGAGCGATTGGTGATCGGGATCAAATAGCTCTCAAACTCTAGTTCACGGATGTCGTCGTGCTGCAGGCGGAGAAAGATCTTCAAATTCGTGCGACCCTCCGGGGTCAATTGGTCAGCAACGATCTTCTCCGCTCGAACAATGAATTCTCGACGGGTCTGCAGTCGCCGCTGGTAGTCCTCGACGGTAGCTGAAGCAAGCTTGTCGTTGCTACGCAGGTCTCCGACACTGGTGGCAAAGGTGGGATTCTCATTCAGGTCGAACTCCCAGGCATCGGCGAGTAAACGCTGCAGTCTCGCATCGGCACTCCCGCGACGTTCGCCAACGGCGCTGTTGGCCATCCAGGCGATCCCCGTCATCATCAGCAGGCCATAAAGTACTTTACTCATCGCATGGGCTCCCATTCCGCGTGCCATCTGCTTCCCTACGACTGTATGATGGTCCCTGCGAGAGTCCTTTTGTAGTACCTCTGACGCAAAGACCTCATCCGGAGTCGGATTGCCCATGACCTTGCGACGCAGCCTGCCAATTGCCTTGTTCTTACTCATGCTCTCATCCGCAGGTCCCTCATGGGGACAGGATTCGGACCTGGGCCCGATCGTGGTCGGTCCCCGGGCGCATCGCATACACGCATCAACTTATGTTTTCGACGGTCACAATGATCTCCCCTGGGCATTACGCACACGTTCATCAACATCCTTCAAGCGTCTGGACATATCCAAGCCACAGCCAGATCTTCATACCGACATCCCGCGACTGCACAAGGGAAACGTGGGCGCCCAGTTTTGGAGCGTGTACGTACCGGCCAACACGGCCAACGATGGCACGGCCCTGCTCAAGACGTTGGAACAGATCGAACTGGTCCATGCCATGGCCGAAAGGTACCCAGAAACCTTCGCTCTTTGCGGAACCACCGCAGACATACTCAGAGCCCGGCGGGAGAACAAGATCGCCAGCCTGATCGGTGTGGAAGGCGGCCATGCGATCGAAGGCTCCATGGCCAACCTTCGTCGACTCTACCAACTAGGCGCACGTTACATGACCTTGACGCATTCGGCGACGTTGCCCTGGGCTGATTCCGCAACCGATGAAGCCAAACACCAGGGCCTGACAAAGTTTGGCGAAGCGGTGGTTCATGAAATGAACCGGCTCGGCATGCTCGTCGATCTCTCACATGTCTCGGCCGA
>CAUZOB010000077.1:0-20776 GCA_963581185.1 Planctomycetota bacterium
CGACCAGGCGGCAGCACCGGCACTGTCGAGTTGTCGGCGTGATGCATCCAGGTTGGCCAGCAGCGTTCGCCGGTCGGTAATCCGGTTCGGTGAGAGACCCTCCAGCAGCTTGATGCCAGGCATGTTTACTTTGCCGTCGGCGCCGCACTGGACCAGGAACGGGTCGTAGGCCGGACCCAGCGTGCCACCGCCGTAACCGGAGATCCGGCGTGGCAGGTCTCGTGGGATTCCGCGGCCGATGTAGAAGAACGGAGGCAGGTCCCCCGTGCCGCGGTCCTTGGCAAGGATCGAGCCAAAATTGGGTTTGACCGGCGGCGGGTTTTCTTCATAGCCGGTCAGCCCGACCGTGCCCGCCCCAGGATGACCGCTGTTGGAAGAGACCATCGAGCGAATCAGTGAAAACTGGTCGCTGCGAGCTGCCAGCTTGGGCAACAGTTCACAGAAATGAACGCCAGGTGTGCGGGTGGGGATTGGCGAAAATGGGCCCCGGTATTCCAGTGGGGAATTGGGCTTGGGATCAAACGTTTCGATGTGGCTGGGTGCTCCCCAGAGCCAAAGCAGGATCACGCTGCGGGCTTGTCCCTCAGCGGCTTGCAACTGTGACGCTGCACCTGCCATTCCCAGGCCGAACGGAACTGATGTGCCCAGCTTGAGGAAACTGCGGCGGGATACACCACCACAGGTTTTCGCTTTGAAACCGCCAACGTCGAACATCGTGCTGTTCACTTCCCGGCTGTACAAACGACCGTCAACAAGTACGAGTTTACTCGAATTAACTATCGGACGCACGGGCGGTGTCCCTTGCCATCAATTCCCGCACGGGGATCTGGCAAACGATACAATCAAGTCGAGCATGCCGTCCGGTTCCTTCACACCTGGAGTTCAGCTGTCATGACAGAAAGCCTGCAGACGCTTGTTCGGCACGAGGGGGAGACAGAGCGTGAACGCAGCAGTTGCGGCTGGCGCGATCGCTTGATCAGTTGTGAAGATACGGACGTATCGGCTTTTGTTCACGCTGTGGACATCGATGGTGCCCGGGCGCATTACCACAAGCGGGCCACCGAACTCTACTATGTGCTTGATGGGGATGGTTTCGTGACGCTCGATGGCGAAGACCATCCGGTCAGGAAGGGATCGCTGGTCCATATTCCGCCCGGTGTGGTCCATGCAGCAATCGGACGCATGCGTGTGCTGGTGACGGGGATCCCGGACATCGGCGAAGACGACATCTTTTTCGTCGACGATCAGCCTGCAGGGACTGTCGAGAACTGAGCTCTGTTGCTGCCGCTGCGTCAGCGTGTCAGGAACAGCGGGTCGCCGTGGTTTTGCAGCCAGACTTCCATTTCGTTCTTGAGCTGCTGCTTGATGCCCTGCAGCGAGCGCCTGTCCACCAGGTTCTTTAACTCGTGCGGATCGTCTCGCAATGAAAACAGCTGTTCACGGTCCACCTGGGGGTAAGAAATGTACTTCCAGCCCTGCATCCGGATCATCCGCTGTTTGTCACCGAAGTAGCCAATAATGAAGTTGTAGACCTCGTCCAGTTCGCCACGGACGACTGGCATTAAGCTCGTCCCCTCGACGCTGGGTGAGACCTCGATACCGGCCAACTCACAGGCGGTGGGATAGAGATCCCGCAGGTAACACTGGGCTGCTCGAGTTTCACCGGCCGGGAAGCCAGGGCCGCGGAAGATCAATGGCACGTTGATCGTGTGTTCATACATGTTCTGCTTGCCCATCAGGCCATGGCTACCAAGTGCCAGGCCATGATCGCTGCTGAAAATGACGATCGTGTTGTCCGCCTGGCCAGACTCATCGAGGGCAGCCAGGATGCGCCCGATCTGCTGATCCATGTAGGAGATCACTGCATAATAGGTCGCCAGGTCGCGGCGAATGTCCTTCTTCTTTCGCGGCCACGTATTGAGCTGTTCATCGCGACCTTCAAAATTGCCGTGGTCGAAAGGATGACGCGGCATGAAATTCTCTGGCAGCGGCATGTCGGCTGGCTCGTAGGTCTGTTCCCAGCCTGGTGGATTCAGCAGCGGGTCATGGGGTGCCGTGAAGTTGACTTGCAGGAAGAACGGCTTCTCGTGCTTTCGCTGCACAAACTCAATTGCCGCATCCGCGAACGTGCTTTCGATATCGGGAGTCAGCCCAATTCCCTGTTCTGGAAACAGCTGGCGTTTGTCGGTCTGGAACATCCAGCCGCGATAGCCGGTCACCTCGCGCCCGGCGGCATCATATTGCGGCTGTTCGGGACGCTTGCCGGATGAAAACAGGCCGAGGCTTTCCTGGAAGCCGCGTGTGGATGGTCGGCCTGCGATCATCCATTTGCCGACCCAGTAGGTGTTGTAGCCACCTTGCTGCATCACGTGACCCCAGGTAGGCGCCTTGATATCGGGCTTGTTGTTGGGCGGATGCACGCCGTTGCGAAATCCGGTCTGGCCGGTCAGCAGCTCAGCCCGCGAGGGGACACAGAGCGGATTGGCACAGGTGGCCCTTGTGAACGTCGTACCCTGGCGGACGAGCTGGTCGAGGTTGGGCGTCTGGATGATGGGATTGCCCAGCGCATGGATCGTGTCCGGCCTCTGATCGTCGGAGATCAGGAAGAGGATGTTGGGCTTGTCGGCGGCCGGCACCTCTGTAGCCAACAGCGTCAGAATAAGAAGGGCGAACAGTCCACGGAAAAGCTTCATTCGGCTGTTTTCTCTTCGGCCGGCTTCTCGGCCATCCGGGCGATCCGCAGGTGGCCGTCGAAATGAGCGATGGCAAGGTCCATGCCATCGGGGCTGAGTGCCAGGTCGCGTGCCGTATCGGGCAGCTTGATCTTGTGAAATTCATGTTCCCCGTCGGGCTTCCAGAACAGCAGGAAGCCACCGCCGCTGCCGCCCGAAACACCGACGACGAAATCATCCGGATGCAGGATCGCTCCCCAGGCAACACCCTTGAGCTTGTCCTTGGAACGATGATGTCGCTGGTGCTTGAGCTCCGTCCAGTCAAAAATCTCGATAGTCGGGTGCCCCACTCCGGCAAATGCGTTTGTCACACCGGTGATGCCACTGCATGCCAGCAGACTCCCGTCGGTATTAAAAGACATCGAGCGGGCACCACCGATGATCGCCTTGAAACCCTCGTCGTACTTGGAAAGGGGCTCGCAGACCACCTCACGCACCGGCGTGCTGGTTTCCAGGTCCCAGTCGATGATCTTGCCTTTCAGGTCGGCGGAAACCAGCCGAGCTTCGCTGGGATGAAAGACCACGTTGTAGATGTCGGACTCATGGCCAGCCAGCTGGCCCAGCTGCTCACCCGACTCAAAATCCCAGATCTTGACCAGCTGGTCATTGCCGGCAGATGCCAGCAGCTTGTTGTCCGGGCTGACTGCCACGGTCCGGACCCAGCCATCATGGGCTTCGATGCTGCGTATCGGCTTGGGCTCAGCTTCCATGGCGGCATGCCAGATCAAGCGATGATCAAATCCAGCGCTGACAACGGTGTTCCCCGCGCTGTCAAAGGCGATACCGCGGACCCAGCTTTCATGGCCGCTGAACCGGACCGCTTTCTCGCCGCCGATTTCCCAACGACAGATGCCATGGTCCTGAGCACCGTAAAAGATGTGGCTGCCGGACGGATGGTACCGGCAGGAGATCAACGGGCTGCCATGTTTGAATTGGCTGACAATATGTGTGCTGGCGGGAGCTGGAGCCATGATCGGTATTCCGCAAGGTAGCAAGTTTGATTCGATAGTACCTGACCAGCCAAAACAACTCAATCAAAGTTGTCCACCGGCTTACGATTTCCAGGATAAAACTGCCGGCCTGGTAGACTGCATCGCTTCGAGATGGCCGGCCAGCGTCATCGTCCATTGACCGCAACAAGTGACAGTGGACTGTTTGCCAGATATGCTTGATCGGCAGAGAGCAGAAATATCGAATCGAGGAGCGAAAAATGCGCAGCGGTATGCTAACGATTTTCATGATTTCCAGCCTGGCGATGCCGCTGGTGGCCCAGTCGACATTCCCCGAGTTTCAGCCCCAGGTCATCGATGCCAACATCGGCAAGGTCTGTTATGCCGTCACGGCAGCGGATGTGAATGGCGATAAGAAGATGGACATCGTGGCGGTCAGTGAAAACCGTGTGCTCTGGTACCAGGCCCCCGACTGGCAGCCCCACGTGATGATCAAGGACCAGACGCCGAAGGATAATGTCTGCATTGCGCCGATGGATATTGATCGGGATGGCACAATCGACTTTGCCCTCGGGGCTGGCTGGACCAGCATGGGGACATTGCATTGGATCCGGCGTGGCGAGTCGCTGGACCAGCCCTGGCAGGTGCACGAGATTGGCGTCGAACGCTGGACGCATCGCATGAGGTTTGCCGATGTGCTGGGCAGCGGCCGGCCCCAGCTGGTTGTCTCACCGCTCAACGCCACGCTGGGTAATGGCATTCGCCTGCTGGCATTCGAGGTGCCCGATCAGCCAGCCAGCCAGCGTTGGGTACCGACCGTGTTGAATCATGAGCTGAACCGCGTGCATAACCACTGGCATATTGACTTTGATCGTGATGGCACGATCGACACGCTGGTTGCCAGCCGCGAAGGGGTACATGTTGTGCGGCGTGACAAACAGGGCTGGACCCGTACCAGGCTGGGGACGGGCGCAGTGGCCGACGATCCCAATCAGAATGGAGCAGGGGAGATCAAGTACGGGAAAATCGCTGGCAAGACGCAATACATCGTGACGGTGGAGCCAATGCATGGTACCCAACTGGTGGTCTACACCGTTCCCGAAAAGAGCGGTGCGCTCTGGAACCGCACGGTTATCGACAAGGGCTTCAGGCGAGGCCATGCGCTCTGGACAGCGGATATGGATGGCGATGGTGACGACGAGATCGTGTTTGGCCACAGCGATACGCCGAACGTACCTGGGGTCAACATTTACAACGCCACCAGCTCAACGGGCCTGCAGTGGCAGAAGCACGTGCTGGATGCTGGCGGTGTGGCGACCGAGGACTTGATCGTGGCCGACTTTACCGGCGACGGGCGACTCGACGTCGTAGCGGGTGGCCGGGCAACGCATAATGTCAAGTTATACGTCAACAAGGCACGCTGAGATTCGTCCGCATTGAACTGTAAGTTGTCCACAGTATAACGGCGGCATGCTATCATGCTTGAACTGACGAATGGGGAAGCCGCGCTCTACGCGGGAGCTGATTTTCTGACACACTGATTTTGTAAAACGCGAAGGGTCGAATCATGCGAAACAAAGTACATCTCACATTGCTGGCCGTGCTCCTTGGCAGCTTCGGCTTGACCACCGCGGTCCGAGCGGCTGACGAGACCGTGTTGGATGTGATCACCGGGACGACGCTCAAGGCAATTATGGCGGCCCAGGGATTCAACGCCACACAGCTTGATGAAGATGGTGATCTGCTTGGACGCATCGAAAATGTGCCTTTCTACATCATCATCTCCCAAGACAAACACAGCATGGTCTTCCGTTACAGCGCGTCCGGCTCAAACGCCACGGTGGCCAAGTGCAACCAGTGGAATCTCAGCAAGAAGTACTCTCGCGCCTACATGGACAAGGATGGCGATCCAGTACTTGAGTTGGATCTTGATCTTGAAGGTGGTGTGACTGTCGCGCGGATCAAGGACTACATCCTGACCTGTAAGGTTTCGATGCTCGTCTTCCGTCAAGAAGTTGTGCAATAGGCTGCCAGCGGCAGCTTGACAGTAATCACCCGATCTGGCGATGCGCTCATCCGCTGCGTTGTACCGGCACGTTTCCGCAGCTGGTCCCCCGGCGGCATCTGCAGTGGTTCGTGGTAGCATAGTGCTTTCCCACTTTGTAAATGAGCACCGTGTCCCATGAAAATCGATGTCTACGCGGTTGGTCACGCGCTGGTTGACCTGCAGATTCAGGTAACGGACAAAGTTCTCGAGGCCAGCGGATTCGACAAAGGGATTATGACCCTGGTCGACGATGACCAGCAGCAACAGGTGCTGGAGCAGATTGCTGATCTGCCGCGCAACCAGTGCGCTGGAGGATCTGCTGCCAACACGATTGTCGGCCTTGCCGACCTGGGCGGGCGTGCTGCTTATTGTGGCAAGATCGGCCAGGACGCAATCGGCCATTCGTTTCTCGCCGACCTGGAGGCGATCGGCGTCCAGATGAACGTCGCTCCGGCAGCCACGGGACCGACCGGAACCTGTGCCGTACTGATCACTCCTGATGCCCAGCGTACCCTACTGACGAACCTTGGTGTCTCAGCCACGCTGACGCCGGACGATATCGACGAGCAGGCGATCAGCCAGTCGCAGTACGTGTACGTCGAGGGATACCTGCTGCATGGTGAAAGTGGCAGAGCCACTGCAGAACGGGCGATGCAACTGGCTGTCAAACATGGCGTCAAAGTTGCCTTTACCGCCTCGGATCCATTCCTGGTTAACATCTTTCGAGATCATATGTGGGAGTTGATCAAGGGACCGGTAGACATGTTCTTCTGTAATGAGGAAGAAGCGCGCAGCCTGACTGGCGATGACGATGCCGCAGCGTCCGCACGGGCGATCCATCAGCATCTTGAAAGCGTGGCTGTCACACTCGGGGCCAATGGCTCGCTGATCGTGCATGGCGATGACCAGTTCTCAATTGAGGGTGTTGCCGTGGAGGCTATCGATACGACCGGTGCAGGAGATATGTATGCCGGCAGCCTGCTGTATGGCGTGACCAATGGCCTCAGCTGGCCGCAGGCCGGACAACTTGCCTCCCATGCCTCGGCGCGGATTGTTTCGCAGCTGGGAGCACGGCTGAATGAAAAATTCACGCCTGATGAGATCAAAGCATTCTAACCAGGCTGGAAGATGCGATGAATCGACGTCTCAATCTGCTGGCCCTGATCCTGATCCTGATTCTGGCTGCGGCGACACTGCAGGCGGAGGATCGGCCCAATATCGTGCTGATCGTCTCGGACGACCAGGGCTATGGGGACATCAGCTGCTACAAACATCCCCAGGAAGTTCAGACTCCACAGCTGGATAGGATTGCCCGGGCGGGGACCCGATTCAGCAGCGGCTATTCAAGTGCCTACGTCTGTGCACCGTCCCGGGCAGGATTGATGACCGGTCGGTACCAGCAGCGTTTTGGTTTCTACAGCGGAGGGGATTCCCGTATCGGCCTGCCGCTGGACCAGGTCACGATCGCCGAGCACCTCCAGCAGGCAGGTTATGCCACCGGCATGTTTGGCAAGTGGCACCTGGGGCTGGAAAAACCGCATCATCCACTCAGCCGTGGCTTCGATGAGTTTTACGGGTTCCTGGGGCACGGCGCACACGATTATTTCGAGTTAAAGAAGACAGATGATCACAATTCCATCTGGCGCAACTGGGAGCGGATCGATGATACCGGTTACCTGACCGACAACCTGGGACGTGAGGCCGCCTCGTTCATCCGTCGCCACAAGGACGAGCCATTTTTCCTTTACCTGCCGTTCAACGCTGTGCATTGGCCACTGCAGGCTCCGCCAGAAGACGTGGCCGAGTTTGACAATCAGAACCCGCAGAGGAATATCTACCTGGGGATGCTCAAGCGGATGGACCTGGCCGTGGGGGTGGTGCTGGATGAACTGGAAACCCAGCAGCTGACGGACAATACCCTTGTCCTGTTCTACTCTGATAACGGTGGTAGCAAGAAAGTGCTGGCCAACAATGGTCAGCTGCGCGACTTTAAACAGTCTACCTATGAGGGAGGCGTGCGAGTCCCTTTCCTGGTCAGCTGGCCAGGCGTGCTCAAGGCAGGCCAGCAGCTGGATCAGCCGGTGATTTCTCTCGACTTCTTTCCGACCATCTGCGAGGCAGCTGGCCTGTCTTTGCCGGCAGGGGCCTCGCTGGACGGCAAGAGCCTGCTGCCACTGCTCCGGGGAGAACAGCAGGGGCCGCTGCATGAACGACTCTATTGGGACGGGGGCGAGGGACGGATCGGGATGCGTAGCGGTGATTGGAAGCTGGTTGGTCGCAACGACGAGTACCAGCTGTTCAACCTCGCCGCGGATGTCGGAGAGCAACAGGACCTGGCTGGCAAGCAGCCGGATAAGCTGCAGGAAATGAAGGCCCAGTTCCAGGCCTGGCGGAAAACGCTTCCCAGGACATTGAGACAGCAGCGAACCGATGGATCGACGACAGCCCCCCCGCCGAAGCCCTCGACCGGCAGCCAGCAGAAACGGCCGAATGTGCTGCTGGTCATCTGCGATGATCTGAATCGTCATGTCACGACCTCTGGGTATCCCCATATCCAGACTCCCTCCCTGGATCGGCTGGCAGCGATCGGGATGAAGTTTAACCGGGCCTATTGCCAGTATCCCGTCTGTGGTCCCTCGCGTGCCTCCTTCCTGACCGGCGTCTACCCCGAGTCGACCGGGATACTGGACAACAAATCAGACATCCGCAATGTACGTCCCGATCTCAAGTCACTGCCCCAGTTGTTCAAGGAAGGTGGCTACTGGACTGGTGGCGTGGGCAAGGTTTTTCACGGGAGCCTGGATCACGGTGAGACAGCCTGGAACGAGTACCACAGTTTCCAGAACGAATGGAACCCGGTCCTCAAACCGATCCAGGATGCCTTTGAAAAAGAACATGGTGCGATTGACCTGCCGCAGAATGTGAAAGCCTGGCGAGCTGTGTATCGCAAGCACCGAAGTACAATCGGCGGCCAGGCACCTCCCGGCTTTGGCCCCACCACGATGACAGATGCCCAGCACAGGGACGGCAAGAACGTGCGTCAGGTTGCCAGCTGGATTCATGACAAGGCACACGGGGACAAGCCCTTCTTCATCGCCTGCGGAATTCACAAACCTCACGTTCCGTTCTGGGCACCCCAGAAGTATTTTGACCAGTATCCGCTCGACAAGCTGACGCTTGAGCCCGTGCCGGCCGACGACTGGCAGGACATTCCGCCGTTGGCATTGAACCATCGCTACAAGGCCTTTGGCTTTGAAGCAGGTATCGAGAACAACGCACGTCGCCGCCAGTACATGCAGGCCTATCACGCCTGTATTTCCTTTGTCGATGCGCAGGTAGGTCTGCTCTGGCAGGCGCTCGACCAGAACAAGCTCTGGGATGATACGGTGGTGGTCTTCATGTCGGACCACGGTTACCACCTGGGGGAGCATTTTCAGTGGGGCAAGGTGACGCTGTTTGAGGAATGTGCGCGTGTGCCGCTGATTGTCCATGTGCCCGGAGTGACGGAAGCGGGTTCCAGCTCCGAGAGACTGGTCGAGCTGGTGGACCTGTTGCCCACACTGTGTGAACTGTCCGCTATCCCGATCCCGTCACAGGTCCAGGGAAAGTCGTTGACAGGGGTGCTGCAGGATCCGGAGTTACCAGTCAAGCGGGTTGCTTACACGGTCGTGCGGCGGGGAGCACAGCTGGGCCGTGCCGTGCGTGCAGAACGCTGGCGATATGCCCTCTGGGGTGAATCAGGTAGTGAGCTTTACGACCTGCGGCGTGATCCCGCGGAAATTAAGAATCTGGCCGAGACCGGCCGACAGCAACAGCTGGAGCGGATGGAACGCTTGCTCAAGGCAGTTTCCGAGCCTTTGAACCGGGAATGAGAGTCCTCCCCTCGTTACGGTTCTGTCCTTGCAATAGAGAAGACCAGGTCCTCCATCACCATCCGCCGCAGCGTTAGCCGTGCTGTCTCAAAGACAATCCGCTCGTCAGGCATGGAGCACGCGTACTGTTTACAGCACTCCCAGTCAGGATGCGCGGCTAAAGACCCAGTTATCGTCGGATGAAATCTCCGCATTGAATTGATAACCATCCAGGTCGAATGACTTGATCTGTTCTGGATCGGTCAGCTGGTTCTTGATGATGTAGGATGCCATCTGGCCGCGGGCTACCTTGGCGAAAAAGCTGATCTGCTTGTAACCGCCGTCTCTCTCTTCCTTGAAACCCGGTGTCACGATGCGGCCTTCCAGTTGCTTTGATTTGACGGACTTGAAGTACTCGTTCGAAGCCAGGTTCACGACCACGGGTGTCTCTTCTTTCGAGAGGTCTGCATTGATCATGTCGGTGATCTTGGTCCCCCAGAATTCGTAGAGGTTCTTGCCGCCAGGATTCTTCAGCCTGGTTCCCATTTCCAGCCGGTAGGGTTGGATCAGGTCCAGCGGCCGCAGGATTCCATGCAGTCCGGAGAGGATCCGCAGCGATGCCTGGGCTGTCTTGAAATCCTTGGCGCTGTAGCTGTCCGCATCAAGTCCATCAAAGACCTGGCCTCGGAAGGCCAGGATCGCTTGCCTGGCATTGTCGGATGTGAAGGGCACTGACCAGTCGGCAAATCGCTGGTGATTCAGCTCGGCCAGCGTATCACTCATCCCCATCAGTTCGCCCAGCTGCTTGGTCGAGAAGCTGCGCAGGCAGTCGACAAGCTCGGCTGAATTCTCCAGGAATAGCGGCATCGAGGTTGAGTGTGTGGCTGGCGGTGACTTAAAGTCCAGCGTTTTGGCGGGAGAAAGCAGGATCAGCATGGTTAGTCTTTGGTTCTTGAGTTTGGTGAACGGGCGAATGTGAAGTGCCGCTAGGTGGTCTTGTAACCACTTGCCTTGAGGATCGCTTCGTGGACGGCCAGTTCGTGGGAGAGTGGATAGTCGTTCTCTTTTTCTTCCCGTAACACGGCGGCCATGTCCTTGAAGCCGCTGATAAAGATACCCGGACCCTTGGGAACTGTCACTTCCTGGTAACCCACTTTGTAGTCGCCCTGGGGTTTTTCCAGTGCCAGGCGGAACGTGTTGCCTCCCAGCGGTCGCAGGTCAAAGGTGCCGAATTCGCCGCAGACGGTGAACTGGCGGCGCTCAAAGCCAACGTACTCAATCAGTGAGCTGCGAATCGAAGCGACTGCGTTTTTGTAGTCCAGCACTGCCAGCTGGTTATCGACCAGCTTGTCCTTCTCCGGGTGTGTCTGCCGAGCGTGCGCGGTTACCTTCTCGGGTTTCCCCAGCACACGCAGCGTCGCGTCGATGACGTGACAGCCGATTTCGAACATTGAACCGCCGGCGAATCGTGAGAGATACTGGCGCGAGGAATCGCTGATCTTCTTGCTCATCACCGCATGGACCTCGAACAGATCACCCAGCCAGCCGTCGGCCACAGCCTTGTAGCAGAACTGGAAAGCGGTGTGGTAGCGGTAGATGTAACCCATCTGCAAGTGAAGGTTGCGGCTTTGCACCTCCTCGAGCAAGGCCTGAAAGTCCTTGAGATTCTCGCCGGCCGGCTTGTCCAGGTGGATGTTCATGCCAGCTTGGACGCACCGAGTCGCTGTCGGCAAAAGGTTTTGCACCTCGGTTTCCACCACCACCGCCTGCAGGCCGGGCGTGTTGAGCAGCTGTTCTTCGCTGATCAGCTTGACTCCCTGGTACTCGTCGCCAATCGCCTTGCGCCGCTCCGGATCGTTCTCCACAATGCCGACGATTTCAAAGTCGTCTGTTGTCTGCCGGAGCTGGGAAAAGACACCGGAGGCGTGGGCGTGACTGGTCCCGATTTGACCAATCTTGATCTTCTCCTTGCCAGCCGCTGCGGGCAGCTTGTTTGCCGCCAGTGAAAGGGCAGCAGCGCTGGAGCTGGCATAAGCAAGAAAGTTACGGCGGTCGAGGTCTTTCATTGTCGTTCACCTTCCGAACAAGGTCATTATCTGGCGAGATGTGTATAACATACTGGAGTTTCCCTGGGGAATGAACGATCTGGACCGGTCTGCTTTGCAAGAACAGATTGGTGGCCATTGGTACAAGGGTGAAAATATGAGTTCAAAGCTACTCTGGAATCTTGTTGGACTGTGCGGCATTATTGCGATCGCCATGCTGGTACTCGGAGCCGACCCCAAGAGAACGGAATTACTGCCTTTTGTAGCGGTCCCTGCCATCGTGGGACTGGCACTGGCCAGGGCTGCCAGGCGCATGAAGGATGCGGAAGTGATGGGGCCAACCAAGCCCTGCCCGTATTGTGCCGAGCAGATCAAGATCCAGGCCGTTAAATGCCGCTTCTGTAACAGCGATCTGAACTAACCGAGTGCTCTGCCCACACGGCAACCGCCTGGAAAGGAAATGCCATCATACAGCGACAACGAATATCCCGATTGTCGGTCCTGTCGATCCTGATGATATCTCTCTGCGCTGCACCGGTCCGCGGGCAGGATCGCTGGCTCCCAAAGTCCGGTTACGGTTTGATGTTTCATTACGAGGCCTTCAAGAACCATTCGTCGGAATCCTACAACAGGGCCATCGATTCCTTCGACGTTGTCCAGTTTGCCAATGCCGTCAAGAGCGCCAAGGCTGGATACATCATCTTTGTTGTGGGTCAGCATTGGGGGAAATACTGCGCACCGAACAGCGCCTATGAAAAGCTCCTGGGTGTTGAAAACGGTATCTGGACATCCAGGCGCGATCTGATCATGGAGATCGGCAAGGAACTGGCCCAGCGAGATATCAAGCTGATCATCTATATGACAGCCCGTGCGCCGATGCGCCACTACAAGATCATCGCAGCGATGGGTGATACGTTACCGACGATTAATGGCAAGCCGGCAGGTCCCAACGTCAACCCACTCTCGCACCCACGCAACGTCAAGGGGTTTCGACGCAGTGAGAACCAGGCGCCGAACCCGACCTTTCTGAAGAACTGGGGAGATGTCTGCGGCGAGTGGTCCAAGCGCTATGGCGAACTTGTATCTGGCTGGTGGTTCGATGGCTACAAGATGGAAATGAAAGACGCTTACCAGGATCTGCAAGAGGAAGAGTACAACATTGACACCTGGATCGCGGCGGTGCAGTCAGGTAATCCCGCCGCTGAACTGGCCTTTAACGCCGGTGCACACCCCATTCTCTCGCTCTGTACCAACGGGAAGCTCTGCCCGCATCAGACTTTTACCGCTGGAGAAAACCACGAGTTCTATCAGCGAACCAAGAAGGGGCTAGGGAAAGCCCTGACACCAGAGAACTTTCCGGCTCCAGAAGGGGTCGTCTGGCATTTACTGTTGCCGGTTAGCAAAGGCTGGGGAGCAGGTGTCGAATCCAGGTTTGATCTGCAAACGCTGCAAGACCGGATTGACCTTATCAACGCAGAAGGGGGTGTTGTCACCCTGGACGTACCGATTGCTGCGGACGGAGCCATCCCCGGCGGCGTACTACGGACCCTGCAGGAGCTGGCTAAAGAGAACGAGCGGCTCCGGGATGGCGTCCGGTCTTATTGATGCCCGCCTGGCCGGCAAGAAATTAGCGGCCATGTCACAGCGAACTTAGGAAAACAGGATCGGTTTGCCGTGATAGATGTGGTAGGGCCGCTCCAGTTCGTCCTTCCAGACGGCCGTGTCGGGAATTCCCAACGCACTATAAATCGTGGCGGCCATGTTCTCGGGTCGCTGCGGATCTGAGGCGGGATAGCCGCCGTCCTTGTCGGATGAGCCGACAACGCAGCCGCCAGGGATTCCGCCTCCGGCCATGAAGACCGATTGCACGGCGCCCCAGTGATCGCGGCCCGGCAGCTTGGTATTGATCTTTGGTGTGCGGCCCATCTCGCCACACATCACGATCAACGTCTCATCCAGTATCCCCCGCTGCTGGAGGTCATCCAGCAGGGCTGAGATACCCTGGTCGGTGGGTGGCAGCAAGCAGTCCTTCAGCAGCGGGAAGTTGTTGTCGTGGGTGTCCCATGATTCGTTGTTGCCAAGGTTCACCTGCACCAGGTTCACACCCGCTTCTACCAGCTGGCGAGCCATCAACAGCGACCAGCCGAATGCGTTCTTGCCATACTTCAGCTGGGTCTCATCGTCCACGCTGTGGACATCGAAGGCCCGCTGTACAGCCGGTTCGGTCAACAGCGATATGGCCGCCTGTCGACTCTGGTCGAAGGACTCCACCGCCGCACTCGATTCCAGCCGTCGCCGCTGGCTATCGAGCAACTGCCTGAGACCCGCACGATCGGCCAGCCGACCCCGACTGAGTCCCTCCGGCAGGCTGAGGTTAGGTGCCTGGAAATTCAGGTCCTCGTTCTTTTCACGTCCCCGGATGAAGTGGAATTCGTAATCGGGATAGGCGCCGTAGGACTTTGCATTGAAGGGAGAAGCGTCGATGAACCAGGGATCCCGACGACGGCCCATCTGGCCACCGAATTGCCCCGGAATGACACGGCCGGTACGGTGAATCAACCGTTCGGGCAAGGCCACGGCGGGGGGCAAGTTGTTATTGCGAGCCGGTAGGGCGTCGCCCACGATCGATGCGATGGCGGGCCAGTCGGTGTCCTGTGGCTTGCTGCTGTTGAATGCGAGGGGCAGGGGAGTGCGGCCCGACATCATCGCCATGTGGCCTTCAGAGTGGCCGTTGTAGGGTGTGCCAAGCGATCGGATTACGCTCCAGAGTTGGCTCCGCTCTGCCAGCTTCGGCAAGTGTTCACAGATCTGAAAGCCAGGTGTGCTGGTGGCAATCGGATTGAATTCACCGCGAATGTCCGCCGGTGCGTCGGGCTTGGGGTCAAAGCTGTCGTGCTGCGTCAGGCCACCCGAGAGGAAGATGAAAATGACCGAGCGAGCTGTTCCTTTCGGACGATCGAGCGGCGTGTCCGCTGCTCGCAAGGCTGCCAGGTGATTGCTTCCCAGCCCAAGAATCCCGGCAGCTCCGGCCTGGATTATCGTCCGGCGTCCAAGTTGTGGGTGGATTGGCTTCATCTGATTACTCAGCAGATTCAAGGTGGGAACCATGAGATTATATCGTCTAGCCTACTTATCTCTATCGGCATTCTCAACAGGAATCCTCGCCAGCCGCATCAACAGCATCAGAGTTGCCTGTTTTTTTCCTGGCTACGATGCAGACGTGGCCAGAGCTGTCTACATTGAGGTGCTTGAAGATGAGTCACGTTGCCTTCAAAGCAGAGGGTGTTTTGTCATGAACCATCGATTTATTCGATTTCCACTGCTGATGATTGGCACTCTACTGCTGTTGGTTGGCATGCCGCTGACTGTGGCAGCTCGCCCCAACGTCATTTACATCATGGCGGACGATCTGGGGTACGGTGATGTTGGCTGTTTCGGTGGCGAGCGGTGCAAGATCCCCACGCCCGGCATTGACCGGCTGGCGCGAGAGGGAATGCGGTTCACCGATGCCCATACAATCGCCTCGGTCTGTGTGCCATCGCGGCTGGCGATCATGACCGGCCGTTATCCCTGGCGGATACAGGGGTCGCGTGTGAATGGTCCCTGGGGTTTCCTCAATCCACGCTTTCCCACAGAGCATTTCACGATTGGTCGGATGCTCCGCAACAGCGGTTACCGGACCGGTTACGTCGGCAAGTGGCACCTGGGGCTGCTGATGCAGACCACCGATGGCCAAAACCAGGGACTCGAGAATGTCGATTACACACGTGCACTCAAGGTCTCCCCGCAGCAATACGGATTCGACTACAGCTTTATCCTGCCAGGATCGCTCGACATGTATCCCTATGTGTTTGTTCGCGACGGTGAGTTTGTCGGCAAGGTGACCAAGCAGCGGGGCTGGAGTGCGTTTAACCGGGTGGGGCCAACGGAGGAGAATTTTGAGGACTACAACGTGCTCGATACGTTCTCCGCTGAGGTGGAGAAGTTCATTGCCG
Organism: Planctomycetota bacterium; assembly: GCA_963581185.1. Classification (GTDB taxonomy): domain Bacteria; phylum Planctomycetota; class Planctomycetia; order Pirellulales; family Pirellulaceae; genus SAT2750. The sequence continues at coordinate 15,621 of CAUZOB010000077.1, forward strand.
AGAGTGCACCCGGGTCGCACGCCGGACAGCCCTTCTTCCTCTACTTCGCACTCACCGCTCCACACACTCCCACCAGCCCACACCCGAAATTCGAGGGCTCAACCGAACTGGGACTGTACGGTGACTTTGTCCATGAAACCGATAACTGCGTCGTGCGTACGCTGGCAGCACTTCAGGAGCATGGCCTGGCCGATAACACACTGGTGATTTTTACCTCAGATCACGGCCCGGCACCCTATGCCGGCAACGTCCGCAAAGCGACCTACAACAATGTCAAACAACTGGAAGCGATGGGGCATTTTCCCAGTGGCATCTATCGAGGCTACAAGTTCTCGGTCTACGAGGGTGGCATGCGGATTCCCTTCGTTGTGCGCTGGCCGCGGCAGGTTACCGCTGGCTCGACCTGCGACCAGTTGATCGGGCTCAATGATCTGATGGCGACGCTGGCGGATGTCTGCCAGATTGAGCTGGCAGAGGACCAGGCGGTCGATTCGGTCAGCTACTATCGGTTGCTCAAGTCGCCACGCTCGCGGCCGACACGAGAGAACCTGCTGATGGCAGGCACGCACGGTTATGCCGTTCGCTGGCAGGACTGGAAGCTCTGTCTCTGTCCTGGCAGCGGATCGCTCGGTCGTTATGGCAACCTGCCCAAGCCCGAGCAGGCCTGGGCCTCCGCCGTCGCGGCGTTCGGGAGAAAGCCGAAGCGAGAAGAGCTGCTGGCAGCTCCCTTTGTCCAGCTTTTTAACCTCGCAGACGATCCTACTGAATCGCATAACCTGGCAGCCGACCAACCTCAACTGGTGCGAAAACTCTATGACCTGCTCGAGCACCAGTTTGACGTCGGCCGCAGCACAGCTGGCCCGCCGCAGGAGAATGACAGGCCGCGGCCAAACTACTGGGGGCGATTACCTGCAGGCACGCTGCAACCCTAGCCGGAAGTTGTTTGCCATTTTCGCCTGATCTGATTATCTTGTTGTTCCAATTGGCTGCCTCCAGTCGCGCCGTTGTTGCATAAGAGAGTTGCCCAGGAATGAGTCCCAGGCTCCTGTGGGAAGATCCCAAAGTCAGTAGCGCGATGATTATCGAGTACACCGCGCTTGCCAGTGGTGCGCCGGTGGAACTGGTGCGAGAGGTCGTGGATGGCTTCTGGGACTATGTCAGCCAGCCGAGCAGGTCGAGTCGTCATAAGTCATCCGTGGTAGAGATCGCCTACTCGGGCGATGTGGAAACGCACATCCTCTGGATTCCGCACTTTGGCAGGTTCCGTCTTCGGCGTTTCCTCAAGTACAACTGGAATACGCTGTCATTTCGTTCGCTCTCGAACGATGTCCTCCAGCAAAAGATGGAGGCCCGCGATGGTCGGCCACCCTCGGATCGCTGGGTTGCCATGGTCGACCAGGAAGACCCGGCCGGCAACGCCAGGCTGTCTGTTAAACGAAACATGGCATGTGTGATTGCCGACGCTCGTAACCTGAACCTGGCCACAACCTACCGTGTCTTATGGACCTTCCTGGAGACAGTCACCCGACTGTTTATCCAGGGGGACCAGGAAATCGCGTTTTTTCGCCGCGGAGTGCTCTATCCACGCCAGCCAATGTCCAGGGCACAGGCGACTGGCTTGCAGCTGGGGCAGGCATATCAACCGTCCGGCATCCAATATCGGCTGCGTTGCTACCAGTCGTTTAACAACAAGCTTGCAGAAGCCTAAGGGCCATTCAACGATCATGATCACGACCACATCCGCATCCACCGAAGCCAGTTTGTCGTCCGCTGAGGGACACGAACGTGCCAGCCTGCTGGGCCTGCCAGTCGAGGAACTGGCCGAGCTGGCTGTGACTGCGAGCGAGTCGTACTCTGTTTACCCCTTGATCAAGGGGTCCAAGAAACGCTGGATCGAGGCGCCGTCGCCCCAGCTGAAGCGAATTCAGCGGCGATTGTTGGTCGAGCTTCTCTATCAACTTCAACCGACCGACTCTGCCCACGGATTTGTGCCGGGCCGGTCCATCGTCACCAACGCGCAGCGTCATGTCGGCCGCGACTGGCTGGTGACACTGGACTTGAAGGACTTCTTCCCGTCGGTCAAGGCAGCGATGATTGAGCCTGAGTTGGCGGGCTTGATGCCGAGCAGGGTGCAACGCGAGCAGCTTGTCCAGCTGGTGACCCGGCGCGGCCGTTTGCCGCAGGGAGCCCCGACCAGCCCGCACTTGGCTAACCTGGTCGCGCGGCGGCTGGATCAGCGACTGGTCGAGTTGTCTGAGCGGCTGGGCTGGACCTACACCCGCTATGCCGATGATCTTTCCTTTTCAGGAGATACAGATCCTGGGGAGCTGCTACCACGGGTGGAGGCGATTGTGCTGGACGAACAGTTTCGGCTGGCTCGCCAAAAGACCCGTGTCCGCTCCCGTCACCAGCGCCAGGTGGTAACTGGATTGGTGGTCAATGATCGAGTTCGTTTGCCCAAGCCGCAGCGGCGACGCTTGCGAGCCATGCTCCATCGCGCCCGTTACGATCCAGACCTCTGCTGGGACGAGATGGCCACGCAGGTGATGGCTGGCCACCTGGCATTTGCCGCTTTTGTAGATCCGACGGCGCATCAGCAGAGTTGTTTGCAGTTGCGCCAGCTGGTTCAGTCACGTGTTCAGAGTCAGAGATAGGAGAATCGAGAGTCCATGACCTCGGTCATGCGTTTTCAGCTTGTTTTGTCCTTGGATGATTTGCTCCGTAGCTGGAGTGTCATTGGACAGCCCTGGGTGATTCGCCCCGGGTAACCTGTTGGAGGTCCTTCGTTGCCGGGCAATAATCGACGCGAGCCGCAATCGATTATTGCTGCCGGCACTCCGGACGTGGAAACGTATGGCCGAGGTTTTTTATTGCGTAGACGCGGGAGCTGCCTGGAGGCGATCCCACCGATACGGTCTACGGCAGATGTGGCCGGTCCGCCTGCGGCGGATCGGCAGTCGGAATCTGATGCTGATGATCGTCGGCAGTTATGGTTGAGCCAGGATCTCGATTCCGCAGAGCAGTGTTTTGCCTTTGTGGGCCTTAAGCGTCACCCGCAGCTGGCCATCACAGCTGACATCCTTGAATTCGCGTACGAGGATATTACCCGGACCCTGGGCCAGCTTGGCCACATCCAGGCTTTCCAGTACGGTCTCGCCCTGCAGGCCGACATCAAAGACCCGCTCGCCGGGCTTCAGCTGCTGGGGTTCCGAGAAGTAGAGCCGCACCGTGTACTTGCTCACCGTCTTGGTGGCGGCGGTTGTCACGATGATGGACTCCAGGCCTTCACAGCCCGAAGCGGCGACCCACTGCAACCCGGCTCCTTTGACTTGTGACGCATGGTTGCGGAAATAACCGCCGCTGCGTGGAAAGACCTGGACAGTGACATCTGGCGAGGGGCCGCCGACATTAGGATAGTCGAGCCACATTGTTCCGCCTGCCGCCAGTCGGTCTCCAGGAGCTCCCAGGTTGATACCGACACGATCCACCGGAACATCTCGCTTTTCAAATGCACTGTAGGTCCACATTTCGGCCTCTGGTACGTGCACCAGGGCCAGCGAGGTGAACAGGTTGTAGCTGCATGAACAGCCATGCGCCAAGTTGGGAGCATTCAAAACCCCATTGGCCGGGATCAGGCTGTTTCGGCAACCGCTGCGGAAACCTTCCAATCGTCCAGTGGTCCCTGACTCGAGGTCGAGGAAGCCAGCCGAGGCTGCCCGAAAGGTCAACAGGTGGGGGCTGGCGATGGCATAGTTACAGTGATGCCCGCTCTTGGTGAATTGCCAGTCAACCTCTTCGCCGGTAATAGGATGTTTCTGCTTGATTGGCTCGCCGGTCTTGACGTCATAAGAGAGCCCCGGTCCGCGCTGATCGATAATCCGGTCATTCCAGAGGATCACTCGGTCCCAGAGATTCTCAGGGTGGCCGCGAAAGCCTTTGCCTTCGGCAGTCTTTTCCCAGAGCGGCTTGCCATCGTTCGCTGAGCGAGCAGCGATTCCCAGCTTGTTGGAGCTGATCAGGACATCGGATTCCTTGGAGAAGCCAATCCAGCTGACAATCTGGTCCGTCTCCTGCTGCCAGAGTGGTTTGCCGGTGCGGCTGTCGAGAGCCTTAAGGACTCTGTACTTGGCAGCCTCGGGGACCAGTCCCTTGCGTTTCCAGTCGTCAAACAAGCTGGCCAGGGCACCATCAAAGTAGTAGACCCGGCCGTTGCCGATGGCGACCAGCGGGGCGCTGACTGTGGCCTCATGGCGCCAGTAGGGATCCCCACTGATGCGATCAAAGGCCGCAATCGCTGCCGGTACGTCCTCGCCATCCTTCTTCTCCCAGATCGTGGCAACCAGCAGATCGTCGACCAGCCGCATGCGACCCCAGCGCTGCTCTTCCGAGGGCAGCTTGATTTCACGCTCAATCTTGCCAGTGACCGGATTGATCATCTGGCAACGTGTGCCATCGGAAAGATAGATGAACTCATTGGACGCCACAAAGTGGAATCCCACGCGGACTTTTTCAAAGAAGTTCCCGCGGCGGCCCGGGCTGGTCCCTTCGGGCAGCTCGATCTTCCAGAGGATCCGACCGGTGTAGACGTCGATAGCGGCGAACACCTGCGGCCCTTCCAGGAACATCCGGCCATCAATGATGGTGGGACTGGGAGCCCAGTAATGCCGGTTGTAGAACAGTTCGCCGTCGGCCGCCGGTCCGCCGAACCAGAGAACGCCGAAGGGAGCTTTTACCAGCTCGTCTGCTGACGTCAGTGAGTTGGCCGCATCCCCATACTCGTGGGTCCAGTTGGACGAGCCAGCCAATGCACCGCTTCGCGTGATCCGCACCAGGTTGCCGCTGCGCTGGAATTCAGCCCCTGGCAGCTGGCCTGCCTGATGTTGTGCCTGGAGTTGCTCGAAGGCGCCATTATCGGCCGGCAGGTAAGCGTTTCCCCCGTAGGGTCTCAGTGAGCGATAAACGCTGCGTGCATCTCCCGGAATCGCATGTTCCGAGACAATCACGCTGGCAAAATAGGGAGGCAAGCTGGCGCTGCTGAGTTCGCCATGCTGGATGGCAATCCGAGTTCCGTATAATCCGGCCGCGCTGGTCTGCTGTCTCAAGCGAGCAACCTGTTCGGCGTCGGCATCGACGACCAGCAACCGGTAGGTGCTGCG
>CAUZOB010000078.1:0-20563 GCA_963581185.1 Planctomycetota bacterium
AACATGTCATAATGCTTGATCGCTTCGACCGGCATCTTCTCGGCGTCCAGGCATTCGCCCAGTCGGTAGAGTGCCTGGTCCTTGAAGCGACTGGCGGAAAACTCCTCCAGCAGTTTTGTCAGCGACTGGCGTGCCGGTTCGAACTTTTTCTGCTTGAACTGTGACCTCGCGAGGTACAACAGCGCCTCGTCCGCCTGGTTTCCCTTGGGTGCAGCTGCCAGGGATGCTGCCAATGAAGCAGCCGCTTGATCCAGCATGTCCTGGAAAAAGTAGCTGCTGCCAACCAGGAACTGGGCCTGCGCCTTTTGCGGGCCGTCATCCAGCGTGTCCAGTACACCAGACAGGTAGCTGACAGTCTGCTCGTACTTTTTCTGCATATAGAGCAGTGAACCCAAGCGTAATTGCCACTGCTGCCGCTCCCGATGCTCAGTGAACTTATCGACCAGGGCTCGAAAACTGGCTTCGGCTTCTGGCAGCTTGTCCTGCTGCAACTGGGCCTCGGCCATCAGGTACTGGGTATCTGCCAGCAGGGCATGTTCGGCGTAATTCGCTGCGAAGACTCCGGCCTGGGCAATCACGGCGTCATAGTTTTTCAGATTCAGCTGGGCAAATGTGGCGTTGTAGAGTGCCTGGGGTGCGACCGGGCTGTCGGCATGCTTCTCGACGACCGAGAGGTAGGCATCCAGCGCCGGCTGTTTTTCACCGGTCTCCAACAGGGCATCGGCGCGATCCACGATCAGCTGCGCCAGGAATGGACTGTCCCCAGCAGTCGCTAGAGCGGCTGCTGTGATTTCCAGCACGCGGTCGTACTGCTTGAGGTCGAGGTGGATGCGGCTGGACCAGTGAGCTGCTTCACTGGCACCCGCTTCCTTGCCCTCGATCACCTGGCCGAACCACTCCAGCGCCTCACTCGATTTACCGGCGTTATAAAAGCACCGCCCCACCGACATGCGGGCCTCGACCACAAACTGCGACTCCGTGTGGTCCTTGACCAGCGTGCTGTAGACCGCTGCCGCTTCCTGATGCTTGTTCAGGCTGGCCAGGCAGGCAGCCTGGCGGAACAGCGCGTAATCGACCTGGGGAAACCCCTCGCTTCCAACCAGCGTGGCGAACATCTTTTCAGCGCCCTCGAAATCACCCGCTCGCAGGACCGTATCCGCCTTCCGCAGCTGAATCTCTGACACCAGTCGGGCTTCCGGAAACTCAGTCAGAAAGAGGTCGTAAACTTCTCCCGCCTTGTCCGACTGCTTGAGTTCCTCGTAGGTGACACCCAGTGCGTACATGCCATTTTCACGCAGGTTGGACTTGGGATAATTATCGATCAGCGACTGGTAGCTACCGACTGCGGCCGGGGCATCGCCACCGAGGTACTGGGCTTCACCCTGGTAGTAGACCGCGTCATCGGCGTACGTCCCCTTGGCATACTTGGCCACGACATCGGTAAACGACTGGATGGACTGGGCCAGCAGTTGCTTCTGTTCATCTCCCTCACTCTGGCGAGCGAGTGTGTAGCGGCACCAGCCGAGTTGGAAGTAGGCCTCCTCGGTCAAATCGAATGGCTTGTGTTTGCTGATCACCAGATCGAATGCAGCAGCTGCCAGGCCGTACTTCTTCAGCTGCATCTGGCAGATCCCCAGGTAGAACTGACCCTTCTTGGCCTGCGGGTCATCGGGATACTCCTTGAGCAGTCGCTGCCACTCTTCCACGGCGATGTCGAAGAGTTTCTTGTTCTGGAAATTCGCCGCATCTCCATAAATGGCAATCGCCTTGGGATCCGAGCGTGGCTCCTCTTCCTGCTTCGGCTCCTCTTCCTGGGCAATCGCCGTGCCGCTGAGAAACAGCGGTAGCTGCGAGCTGATCACTCCGGTCAGGAGCACAACAATAAACAGGAGAACGGGTCGTCGTAGCGAAACGTCAGATGCAATTCTCATCAGTTCACGCCCCTCTTGATTAACTAGATGCTGTTCCAGGTGGTGGCAAACACCATCCACAGTTTACCGACTGCCTCCGCTACCGCCAACAATCCTCTGCCGACAGGACGACAAGCTTGTACGATTATTCGGATTGGGCAAGGAAGTCTCCAATCTCAGCCTTTGCCCGGCCGATGTAATCCACATGGTTTGACAGTGACCCAGCGGCAGGCTGGGGACGTACTGAGTTGCAGCGCTGAACTATGTCTGCTGGTCGACGGAGCAGCAGGAAGACCATCCGGAATCCCTTTTTTTATCAGGAAATCATCCTGTGAGTCGAGTTCTTGTCACCGGCGGCGCTGGCTTTATTGGCTCCCATTTGACCGAGGCTCTACTGGCGCGCGGTGACCAGGTCACCGTCGTCGACGATACTTCCACCGGCTCGCTGGCCAACCTGGACAGTGTCCGCGACAATCCCCAGCTGACTCTTGTCGAAGGGGACGTGCAGGAACCGCAACTGGTCGAGCAACTGGTGGAGGGTCAGGACGAGGTCTATCACCTGGCCGCCGCCGTGGGCGTGGCGCTGATCGCCCGCCAGCCGATCGAGACGATCCAGCGGAACATTTATCCCACCCAGTTAATTCTGGCTGCCCTCAAGGAACGACATCAGCAGGGCGAGGATCTGAAAGTCTTCCTGGCCAGCACCAGCGAGGTGTACGGGAAGAACCCCAAGGAAAGCTGGTGCGAGGAGGATGACCTCGTGCTGGGTGCCACCACCCGTCCACGCTGGTCCTACGGCGCCTCCAAGGCGATTGACGAATTCCTGGCACTGGCCTGCTGGCGCCAGTTTCAATTGCCTGTCATTATCGGCCGCTTCTTTAACGTCGTCGGTCCCCGCCAGAGTGGCGCCTACGGCATGGTCCTGCCGCGCTTCGTGACAGCTGCCCTGGCCAACCAGCCGCTGACCGTCCATGACGATGGCCAGCAGGTCCGCTGCTTCGCACACGTGGACGATGTCGTCTCAGCAGTGCTGGCGCTGATGCACTCAAGCGACGCGCTGGGCCAGGTGATCAATATTGGTAGTGACGAGCCGATCAGCATCCTCGGGTTGGCCGAGCGGGTTGTCGAATTGAGTGGAAGTGGATCGCAGATCGACTTCCAGAGCTACACCGACGCCTACGACTCGGACTTTGAAGATATCCGCCGTCGCGTCCCTCAGCTCGGTCGCCTGCGGGGCTTGATTCCGGACCCCATCAAGCACGACCTGGATGCCATTATTCGCGACGTCATCCAGTACCAACAGCAAGCCGGCCTGGCTCAGGGTTGATCGCCCGATACGGATGATCGGTCAGGCAGCGGATCGAGCGAGCCTGGCTGTTGTAGCTGGCTGTCATCGGAGGTCATCAAGTAGCAGTAGACGCGATAGTCAATGTTGGGGTCGAGCAGCGTTGATCGTCCGCTGGCATGGACCGCGATCACCCCGCCAGGATGCCGGCTGGAGGGACGGGCATAAGCACGAACTCCCTGGCCCTGGCGGTCGCCCACCTGCTGGTCAAAACGCAGCAGCGGCTTGCCCCAGTCAGCAGCGGCGTCGTTGTGCCGTGCGACCCAGATGAAGCCGACCCGCTGTTCCGCGTCGTCCGTCCAGTCACCGCTATCCATGTTCTCGCTCAACAGCAAAGTGTGATCGAGTCCGTCGGCGGCATCGATCGCCGCCAGCGTGACTGGCGGAAGCTGCCGGCTGGCCGGATCCAGCTCGTCCAGCAAAACTCCATTGGCTGGCCAGTCGGCGGGTAACTGTGGCCCCTGCCGCTGCCCGAGCCGACGGTCCGGAAGACCGGTGTTGACGACGAAAGAGAGCCAGCTGCGTTTGGGACCACTCTCAAGATCGGGCGGTGGGTCGTTGGTACAGGTCAGTTGGGGAATATACTGCCGGCGAATTTCTTCACGATCGATGCCGGTCGCCTGCGGACCAAACCGCTCCTGCAACTCGGCCCAGGGACCGCGTCGGTCATCGTCGAGTGGATCGTAGCCGGTGTCCCTGGCGGTATACGGCAGAGCCAGGAAAGGAAGCAGCGGAAACACCCAGCTGGCATAAAATGGCTCCTCCTCCGGCCCGGCACAATTGACCCGGTAGGAAGGCAGCTGGCCGGTCAGCGCATGCTGACGCCGGAAGGCAAAGTAAATGGCAACTTGCCGCTGCTCGCAGACCCGCAGCCGTGAACGGGATCGGCTCTGGACTATCCAGGGAGCGAGGAAACCCAAGCCCAGCACGAGGATCAACAACAGGATCAGCAGTTCGACGCGTGTGATACCACGTCGTCCCTGATACACGGCCCTGGCAGTCATTGGCATCCTTCCTGGCTGTCTGTGGCCTCCGACGGGCCGGACCGACGGTATTGTAGGGGAAAGTCCGACTAACTGTCTCGGCGACTGTTCATTCCTGAGCGGTTGCTACTGCCTGCGCCAGTGCCACTCGCCAACGGGTCGCTTGACAATCTCAGCACGCCTGAATTCAATTGGGACATGGTCCTGCCATCAGCCTGTTACCAGGACCACACAAGGAACACTTCTCTTGCCTGACTCAACAAGCCAGCCTTGCCGTCGCCGCGGTTTTACACTCGTGGAAATGATGGTGTCCACAGCGATTAGCCTGATCCTGATCCTGGCGGTGGTGGAATCATTTCGCGTGATTGGTGAAGCTGTCGCGGAGGGCCGTGCCAGCTTGAGTATGTCGGGCCAGCTGCGTACCGTCACCAATCGACTGCAGGACGATCTGCGTGGCATCTCCGCGCCGGTGCGGTCATGGGCCTTGCGCGGTTCCGGCCTGGGCTACCTGGAGATTGGCGAGGGCATTGTCAGTGATTCCTACAACCTCGGTCCGGACGGCATGCCTGGCGCTGCGGGGGTAGATGATGATGGTCAGAACGGAATCGACGACTATTTTGAACTTGGCACGACAGGCACGGATGATACCTCCTCGCTGCTGGCCACCTCGATGCTCGGTGATTTCGACGATTACATTGCCTTCACGGCACGCAGCCGGGAAGGACAATTCGTGGGCAGAGTCATCCACCCTGGCTGGGACCTGGGCTGGGGAGTGGTCGATGTCGACGATGACGGTGACGGCACAACCGATGAGCCAGACGAGTTCCTCTACCCTGGCTCAGATGACATCAGCGAAATTCGTTCGAACGAAGCGGAGATTATCTGGTGGGTTGCACTCGATGATCGCAACAAGAACGGTCGCTGGGATCCACTTCCGCTGGAGACATTCACAATTCGCCGCCGCGTGCTACTGATCGTGCCCGATTTGAACAGGCACCCGGGGATCGATGGCAAGTGGGGCGAAGCCGGCGTTGATGACAACAACAACGGCGTGACAGATGAGATCGGTGAGTTTGCCTGGCCTGGATCCGATGATCGCCGGGCGTTGTTCCTGAGTGGCGCGAACGTGCTGCAGCTGCAGAACGCGCACGACATCTCGGCCCACCTGGATCCTTCCAGTGGACTCTGTATCGGTAATACGCTCGAGGACCTGGCACTGCGTCATAACCGTGTGGCACACCTGCCCGGCCCGCTCAACTTCCCTAATTACACTGGCTATCACCCTGGACCCGACGGCGGCTGGGGCGTGGCCAACACCGACGATGACGGAAATGGCAGCACAGATGACCTGTTTGAAATCGGACTGGGAGACGACCTGGTGTTGTTTCCCTGGTACCGCGGAGCACGGTTTGGCGAGGACGTGGTGATGTCAAATGTGCTCGGTTTCGACATCCGCGTTTTCGATCCGCTGGCAGCGGTCAGAATGTTTGATCACAGTGCAAACGACAGCGGCGATGAGGAAGCCCTGGTTCCCGGCGATCCGGCTTACGGTCCCGGTCTGCCCGTGATCGGACGGGGAGCCTATGTCGACTTGTTCTACGGCCGCATCAAGGGACTTCGTGAACCCAATGTACCCCAGATTCCAATGACCAACTTCTCTGACGCGCCGCATCGCAAGTCGCAACTCAACCCGCACTTCCCCGCTGCCGCTGTCTGTCGGCTGGTCCCGCCCTTCGCAATCTACGACACCTGGACGATGGCCTACGAGTCGGATGGACTCAACCAGGACGGTGATGCTGACACCGATGAAGGAAACGACGGGCAGGACAACCCCAACCCGCTGGCTGTCAACAATGCTGTGGATGATGTGGGCGAACGAGAAACGTCGCCCCCCTACCCCTTCCCGCTGCGGGGCATCCAGATATCCGTGCGGGTCTATGATCCCGACAGTCGCCAGGTTCGCCAGGTTACCGTGGTCAATGACTTCACGCCCGAGTGATCCACGCCGCCCGCCCCAGGAAGCTCCCAGCTGGCAATGAACGAGATTCACTCGATCCGTCTTGCCGGTCCCTGGCAATTGACTCCGCTGGCCCAGCAGCAGGACAACAACCCACAGACAGGGCCCGTACCGCTGCGGGGAACCGTTGGCGAGGACTGGAGTAAAGTCCTGGCTGCCGACTTTCAGGGCCAGGTTGAATACCGCCGCCTGTTTCATTTACCTAGCGGACTGGAGGCAGGTGACCAGCTGATGCTGGCCTTCGACCAGCTACGTGGTGCTGCCAAAGTCAGCTTGAATGACAAGCCGCTGGGGACGATTGCCGACGCCGGGTCAGCTCGATTTGAAGTCAGCGGGCTGTTAGAAAACAGTAACACGCTGGTTGTCGTTGTTGACGCTCCGGCGCCTGATCACGCTGGGGATATCACAGCGGGTGGTATCACTGGGGACGTTCGCTTGGAGATTATCACCGGGTTAAACAAATCATGAAGGCAACGACTCGACCACTCAATTCAGCACTGTGGCTATCCGCTGGCGCCCTCTGCCTGGTGCTTGCCAGCTGCCAGGCCGACAGTCCACCCCCGGCAGAGGATCCCCCACCGGCAGCTCAGGCTGAAAAGGAAGCGCCTGCCAGGCACGATCCCGCAGCAACTCAATCGACAGAGCCGGCGGTCAAGCAGCCGATTGTGCTGGTTCCCGAGCCGCTGCCGCTGACAAGCGAAGAATTGGCAGCCGGCTGGCTTTGGCTGTTCGATGGCAGCACGCTGTTTGGCTGGCAGGCAGCCAGCCAGGCGAACTGGCATGTTGAGGACGGAGAGATCCGTGTCAGCGAGGGAGAAGCAGGGTTGCTCTGCAGCACGGCCAACTTTGGCGACTACGAACTGTTACTTGAATTCAAGGCAGCGGCCGGCACCAACAGTGGCCTGTTTCTACAGACGCCGATGGTCCCCAGCGATCCTGCCGCGGACTGTTACGAGCTGAATATTGCTCCGTCAGACAATCCTTTCCCGACCGGCAGCCTGGTCAAGCGCAGCAAGTACGACGGCACGATCGTGGCTGACAGCTGGCAGCAGTTACATGTAACGGTCCGGCAGGGACATATCGTGGTCCTGCTAGACGGAGACAAGGTGATGGATTACCAGGACCCAGCGCCGCTCCGAAGCGGCCGCATCGGACTGCAATTGAACGAGGGTGCCGTGGCTTTTCGTAACATCCGCCTGCGACCACTGTTGCTGCAGAGCATCTTTAACGGCAAGGACCTCTCCGGCTGGAAGACCTATCCGGAACTGGCCAGCCGCTTCAGCGTCAGCGAGCCGGGTGTGCTGAATGTAAAAGACGGTCCAGGCCAGCTGGAGACCGAGCGAAGCTATGGCGACTTTGTGCTCCAGCTGGAGTGCATCACCCATGCCGACAGTCTCAACTCGGGCATCTTCTTTCGCTGCATTCCCGGCGAGGCCATGAACGGCTACGAATGCCAGATCCACAATGGCATCAAGCAGGGTGACACGACCCAGCCGGTCGACTGTGGAACAGGCGGGATCTTCCGGCGCACAACGGCTCGCCGGGTGGTGGCCCAGGATCAGCAATGGTTCCAGCTGACGGTCCTGGCCCACGGCCCGCAGATCAGCACCTGGGTCAATGGTTTCCAGGTCAGCGACTGGCAGGACGAACGGCCCGCAGATCCCAATCCCCGCTCCGGTTTGCGCGTCGAAGCTGGCACGATCATGATCCAGGGTCATGATCCGACCACCGATATCTCCTTCCGCAATCTGCGAATTGCGGAGATCCCGACTGCAGCGGCAGGCCAGGAATGATCAGCTCTCCATGGCCGCTCGCAATTCGCGCGGCAGGGCGAAGTGCACCTGTTCACTGCGTACTTCCCGGTCTTCAACGGTAGCCTCAAAGCGTTTTACCAGGTAGCTGACGCAGTCGCTGACAACCGACTCAGGAGCACTCGCTCCAGCCGTTACCAGCACCGTATCGTCAGCACGGAACCACTGGTCCTCAAGATCCTGAACGCTATCGATCAAATAGGCCGGCTTGCCATGCTCGATCGCCAGTTCCTTGAGCCGCTGGCTGTTGGAGCTGTTCTGGCTACCCAGTACCAGCACGACATCAGCGTCGCAGGCAAGAATGCGAATCGCCTCCTGGCGATTCTGGGTGGCATAGCAGATATCTTCCTTGGCGGGCCCCACCAGCTGGGGAAACCGCTGGCGGATGCGGTCGATGATCATGTTGGCATCGTCAACGCTCAAGGTGGTCTGGGTCAGGTAAGCCAGGCGAGTGTCGTCGGCCAGTTCCAGGCGGTCGACATCCTCGGGTGACTCCACCAGCAGGATTGCCTCGGGCGCCTCACCCATCGTACCGATCACCTCGTCGTGCCCCTCGTGTCCGATCAACAGGATGGTGTAATTCTCCCGGGCAAAGCGAAGGGCTTCGAGGTGCACCTTGGTGACAAGCGGACAGGTGGCATCGATGGCGTTGAGCTGCCGCTGGCGAGCATGCTGGCGTACTTCGGGTGCCACGCCATGCGCTGAAAACAGCAAGGTGGATCCCTCGGGAACTTCATCCAGCTGGTCGACAAAGACAACACCCCGACCACGAAACGATTCGACCACGTGCTGATTGTGGACGATCTCGTGGTAGACATAGATCGGCGGACCCAGGTGCTGGAGTGCCAGGTCCAGCGACTGGATTGCCATATTCACTCCCGCGCAAAAACCGCGGGGGGCAGCCAACAGGATCTTCATCGTGTGAACTCGCGAGTTACTGTACTGTGTTCTTACTTTACCGGCAGCTGGCCAATCAGGCTAACCAGGAAGCGGCCAAGTTTCTCAGAGGCCTTGTAGGCTCGATTCTTGAGCCGCCACATGTCCTTGACACTTGACGGACGGTGCACGAGTGCCCGGGCAAAGGCTCCCAGCTTTCTGGCAGTCGTCTGCTGGCCCGCCAGCCCGGTCACCTCGGCAGGAAACTCTTCCGTCAGCATTTCGGTGATCACGCGGACCGTCATACAGCTGGTCTGGTGTTGACGGCAGGATCTTGCAATCGCCAGCGATTCCATATCGACTGCCAGGGCATCGTACTGCTCTGCCAGTTCCTTTCGCCGCTCAAGCGATGTGATGATCTCCGGCAGGGAGAGCAAAGGGCCGAGGTGCAGGTCGGGCATGGCAGCCAGCTGATCTTCATCCCAGCGACTCCCCAGCTGGAACTGTTCCCCTGCAGCGTCCTGGACCGGGTCACCCATCAGCAGGTGGAAGTGCTGCATCGATTCATCCAGTGCTGTGGCAAAGCCAGCCGCAATCACCAGGCCCGGCTTGTGCATCTGAATAATGTCATCGGTGGCATCCATCGCCTGTTGAGTCCCGGTCCCGCTCTCGGCAATGATCAGACGTCGACCAGCAAGCTGACCGGCATGTTCCAGCAGCCGAGGGCAGCGAGTGGTGACGACGTCGTCCATCAGCTTGCGCAAGCCGCTCGACTCGACACTGTCTCCACAGATCACTGCCACATCGCAGTGCGGTAGATGGTAGGGCATCGGCTGCTGGCTCTCTGCCGCTGCCGCGCCCTCGCCAGCTTCATCCGCCAACGGCTGTTCAGCGTCAGCCGGGGCGCGGGATCTACCGGGCATCGCATCGCTCACGACTCGCTGCGCCGTGGCCTGTACCCACTGTCTTGCCAACCAACGAAACAACATCTTCGTCTCACTTTCTGACAGATCGAGGTGCAAACTTGAACAACTCAGCAAACTCTGGCGGCACGGTCAGCGGCACCGGCTGCAGCAAGCCGTCGCGTGTTACCAGTTCATCATGCAGCCGTTGGGTAGTAACGAAATCGGTGAATCCATAATTCCCCGGACTGCGGTACCTGCGGATGGCACTCCATTGCACAAACACATGCGTCACACCAGCATCTTCAAGCTGGCGACGGCGCTGCTCAGCCGTGCGCCCCTTCATCATCACTTCCAGCAGGCAATTGTCAAAGCAGGTGTTGTAAAGCACGTTCATTTCCAGGTCGAAGGGCTCGGCATCCCCAACCAGTAATAGCGTGGCATCGCTACCGAGCTGCTGGTTCAGCCAGCGGTGCATGCCCAGGAGCGGAAGGTCATCTGGTTCATCCAGCTGGGCTGGCCCTCGTCGCAACTGGTCGAGCGAAACCAGTAGCCGGTTATCGTGCGTCGATGACTCAAAGGGCAGACGCATCGTGATGACCAGCAGGCCGGAGACGGTTGCCACTGTCAGCAGTCCGCCCAACCAGGCGGGCCGCCTGCGCAGCAGGTGAGCAAGTCCCACGCCAGCCAGCAATCCCAAGAAAGGAAGCACCGGCACCCAGAAACGAGAAATGCGATGCGTCAGCAACCACCAGCTGGCCAGGAAGAAGAGACTGTAAATTGCTACCCAGCGAAGCTGGCGGTGAGTTCGCAGCAAGGGAATGGCTGGCAGCATGGCCGGGATCAGTAACATCGCCTGGTAGTTATCACGGCCGACGAAGTCCAGTATTGATGAAACCAGCAGGGAGAAACTGAAAGGCGGCACCTGGTGCGCTGCCGACCACTGACCAATCTGCTCGATGCTGCGCGTGCCGCTAAACCAGTTGTCCCAGAGTGGATAGAAGGGGTTGCCAGCCAGCAGCAGGTTCTTCAGGTACCAGCCCCCTCCAGCCACGATCGCGGCCAGCGAGAAGAAACTGAAGGCGGCGAAGCGACGACGGCTGATCAACAGCACTGCCAGCCCGGCTGGTACGACCCCCCACAAGAGCGCAGGATATTTGCAGCCAGCTGCAGCTCCCGCCAGCAGTCCGACCAGCAGCGGCCAGCGCCAATCTTCTCGATCATGCCAGGCGAACAGCGCCGCAGCGGCTGACAGCAGGTAGAAGCCGAGCGCAGCATCGATCAGGCCATTCATCGAAACCAGGCCAACCCAGGGGATCGAGAGGTAGATCACCCCGGCCGCGCAGCCTGCCGCCGGACCAGCAAGACGGTTCCCCAGGGAGACCAGCAGAAGCGCCGTGAGCACGGCAAAGCAGCCGATCAGGGTCTTGCCAACCAGCGATCCCCACCACCAGTCCTGGCTGCCAGGCCAGGCAGCCATCACCGGCATGGCCAGTATTTCGACGCCCAACGGCATGTTGCCGTACACGTTGTGCTCAAGGAATGTTACCTGCCCCTGTTGATGCCACTCGCGCGGAACCTGCATGTGGTACTCGCGCACGTCGAAGTCCAGCGGTGGCAGCATGGCACCCGCCACAATCACCACGGCCAGCGGAACAAGCAACAGTTGCCAGCGCCGTGAGAGCTGCTCTGAAGCTGCCGGCAGATCCAGCTGTGCTGGTGACGGGCCCTCCTCCTGCCGTTGCCGCCAGTGACAGCCAGCGGCGATGGCGAGCAGCAGCATGTACGGCAGTGGCGACGTTCCGATACCAGCCAGGCCAAGCAGCAGCGCGAATGTCGAAAGCAGACTCAGCCCGGCTGCCACGCTCAGCAACCAGCGTTCCAGCGGCTGCAAGGGAACTCTCTTACCAACCCAGTGCAGGACGACGCCGCCCAGCAGCGAGGCCGCCAGCAACATCAGGCTGGTGGCTGCCAGCAGAGGAATGCGGTCAAGCAGCGATACCCTCGAGAGACTGCCACCGACCATCTCCGAGAGAATCTGGTCAGGCAAGAGGACGCGAGCGAGGCTGATCCGGTGGATCGGCAGAGAGAGGTAGGCGGCCAGGTAGACCGCCAGCAGCCCGGCTGATGCGACCAGCAGGTTACTCGCCGTCGGTCGTTGGGGATCAGGGCCAGGCATTCAGGCACCGTTGAGGGGTGGATCAGGCAGGAGTCCAGCGTAGCATCATTGGGTCGAAAACCGGCCCTGGTTCCATAGCAATGGGGAGTCCGGGCAGCTGCCGTGGTATATCCGGCATATTCCGTTCAACCACCAGGGCGACCGCCTCCCACGGTCTCATTTATCGACTAGTTGCAGGTAGTTTTCTCTGCCCGCTCGGAAAACAGGGCCTATGTTTTCATAGCTCTGGGCAAGCTAGGTTAAGGGAATCGGTTATTCCGGTTCAGCTGCCAGCTAGACATCCGCGATTCACGAGCTTGAAACACCGAGGGGCCCGGTTAGACCAATGGCAGATCAACAACAACGACTGAGCGGCATCTTCACACCGAATATCGTCCCGCTTGATGAACGAGGTCAGATTAACGAAGTGGAAACGCGTCGCTACGTCGACTGGCTGATCGAGCGTGGCGTTCATGGCCTCTACCCGAACGGTTCCACCGGCGAGTTCACTCGTTTTACGGCGGAAGAGCGGATTCGGGTCATTGAGATCATCACCGACCAGGCGAGAGGGCGGGTACCGGTTCTGGCTGGCGCCGCCGAGGCGAACACAAGTGAGACGATTCGGGCCTGCGAGACGTACCACCAGCTGGGCGTCCGCGCCGTGGCCATCGTGGCACCGTTTTACTATCCAGTCAGTTCCGAGGGGGTCTACGCCTACTTCCACGAAATCGCCAGCAATTCACCGGTCGACGTCACGCTTTACAACATCCCGATGTTCGCTTCGCCGATCGATATCCCCACGGTTCAACGGCTGGCTGAAGAGTGTGAGCGCGTGATCGCGATCAAGGACTCCTCGGGCGACCTGCCCAACATGATGCGGATGATTGAGGCGGTTCGCCCGCTGCGACCCGACTTTAGTTTCCTGACCGGCTGGGATCCCGTGCTGGTACCGATGATCCTGATGGGTGCCGACGGAGGCACGAATGCTTCCAGCGGCATCGTTCCGGAGGTCACTCGCAAGCTCTACGACCTCACGCGTGCCGGCCAGCTGCAGGAGGCCATCGAAATCCAGAAGCGGCTGTTACAGCTCTTCGACAAGATGATCCTCGATTGCGATTTCCCCGAGGGTTTTCGGACCGCGCTCAAGCTGCGTGGGATTGATACAGGTCCCGGCCGACAACCGATGTCTGCCGGTCAGCAATCGGCACTGGACGGGCTCCAGCACCAGCTGCATTGCCTGCTCTCGGATCATGGCTTTGCCGATCAGCCCGCGACTGACTGTGACACCACGCCGGTCGACAACAACCAGATCGTCCAGATCGTCGAGCGTGTGATGAGCGAGCTGGCTCGCCGCGGAATCGCCTGAGCCGAAGCTACGTCAGACGAATCATGCTGCCTTGTCGATCAGCCCGGGCAATTCAATCCGCAGGCGAGCACCATCCGGCAGGTTCTCAACCTCAACACGTCCTCCGTGCAGGCCGACAATCCGCCAGCACTTGGAGAGCCCGAAGCCCAGTCCCCTGCCCGCTTCGCGCCCCGAGTAGAAGGGGTCAAACATGTGCTGGCGAACCTCCTCGGCAATACCAGCACCGTTGTCGGTCACCTCGACCAGGACGGTTGCCGGAGCGGCGATATCGCTGCCTGAACGACAGTCCACCTGCACCTCGACAACTCCCCCCGGGCCACACGACTCGAGCGAGTTTCGGCAGAGTGACTTGATCGCCTCGACCAGTTGATCGGTACTGCCGGCAACCAGCAGCGGGCCAGCCCCGCTGGGACCTCTAACGACAGCTCCCTGCTGCACAGCCAGCTCCTGCATTTCATCGACAGCCCGGCGCGCGATCGCCACCAGATCCACGTGCTGGGCATCAACCTGGGGCGGCTTGGCGAACATCATCATGTCCGAGATCATCTCGGTAACCCGCATCGCCTGGCTATAGATAACCGACAGCAGTCGGCGGCGTTCCGGATCCGACTCACTACGCAACAAGGTTTCGGCCCGGGTGGAGATATTCGCCAGCGGGTTATTGATTTCGTGAGCGGCCCCGTGGGCCAGTTCCTTCAGCGACAGCAGCTTCTCATGTTCCAGCTGTCGCTGGAAATCGTGATCCAGGGCGGTCAGTCGGGCCAGTTTTTCCAGCAGCCCGATCAGGTCGAGTGGATCGCTGTCGGCCGCCTCGTTGGGCAGCCAGTGCTGGCATTGGTCCAGCAATTCCTGTTCGCTGGCATCTGCCGACGACGGATCGCGCCACAGGCGGGTGGCCTGGGCAAGAGATTCCCAGGCCAGTACTACCACGGGATCACGGGTAGCGGGATCGTCGGCCATTTTTTCCAGCAGGCCGACGGTGCCGGAGGGAAGCAGTTGTTTGAACGGGCGTGCGCCATTGCTGAGCGCCGGGCTGGGTGCCACTGCCGCCAGCCACTTCTCGGCTCGGCTGAGTGACGCCAGCCAGGCGGCCTGCTGGCAAATACCCTCCGGTTGATCAGCCTGGCTGGCCAGTCTGGCAGCCAGCAGGCAGATCGCATAATCCTGATAGGGCTGCCAATCAAGTACCGGCCGGGAGTAGCTGACCGGGCCGACAGGGCCATCGGCCAGTCGGTCCTCGATACCGGCGAGTTGCCGCCAGTGGAGTGAAAGCCAGTCTCCTGCCTGCTGGCTGGAAAAGACAACGCTGCCGGAAGCCTGCTGGGCTCGGCAGCTGATCCAGAGAGCCAGCGTGGGAGAGTAGCTGGCAATCTCGGCCAGCTGGTCGGGACAGGCGCCATCGAGCAGCGCGACCGCCAGTCGACGGGCGCAGCTGTCAGGGACCAGTAACTGGAATTCAGCCTGGTCGAGCTGTAAACAGGCCAGCCGACTGCCGACGTCCATCACTCTGCTCCCTCCGCAGGACACACCGGTACCACGGCAAGCTGAACTGGTTCGCACTGAGCGGACAATTAACCGGTGACAACGCTCTCGATATCGAGCAGTTCACAGGCACGATCCAGCAACCGCTCAACGGTGAACGGTTTATGCATAAAGTCATTTGCACCGGCCTCGATCAGCTCAGAAATCTTGTCCTGCTCGACCATTCCGGAGATACAGATAATCTTGACTGTATCCAGGTTGTCGTCGCTGCGGACACGCAGACAGACTTCTTTGCCGTTGATATCGGGAAGCATCACGTCCAGCACAACGAGGTCGGGCTTGAATTCCTTGACCTGCATGCCGGCATCGAAGCCATTGTTGGCGGTACGGATGTCAAAGCGACCATCTCGGTCAAAGACATCACGCAGCAGATCGACAAGTTCCTCATCGTCATCGACGATCAGCACTTTTCTCTTGCCACTTTCGAGGGCATCGGTGGGGATTCCGTTTTCCTTCATAAAGCTGAAGAGCAGGTCGCGCGGAATGCGGCGAAAGCGGCTACCTGGCACGCGGAAACCCTTGAGTGATCCGTTGTCGAAGCAGCGAATAATCGTCTGCTGACTGACCTTGCAGATCTTGGCTGCCTCGCCGGTCGTGAAAACAGTCTTCGTCGACATAGTTCGATCCATCCTTCCTTGTCGAAACCGGTATACCTGCCGAAGGAAGCTGACCTGGTCATAACCAAGGCAACTCGCTCCATTGCCAAACCGTCCCTGGTTGGCTATCTCCAGCGGGCTCCTAAACTCCCTTCGCTTCGCACGCCACTCAGTAGCGCGCTCTTACGCAAACTTCCAAGGTCAAAAACTTCTACCGGGTTTCCCCGGCTTGCCAAACTTCCCAAGTGGGCGCGGATTATCACAGAGTGTCAAAACCGAGTCAAGGTCCTTTTTCTCCGGCTGCCCAATTCCGTCTGCAGCGGCAGATTCAGGCGTTGCCCGCAGAGGAGGTATCCGCCCTCGCCTTGCCAGCCTCCAGGTGGGCCAGCAGCAAGGCAATGTCAGCCGGCGTGATGCCGCTGATCCGGCTGGCCTGGCCGAGGCTGAGTGGCCGAACCAGGGATAGTTTCTCGCAGGCCTCGCGGCGCAAGTGATGGATCTGCTGATAATCGATTTGTCCCGGAATAACCTTGCTGGCAAGTCGCTGATGGCGTTCGATTTCCTGCTGCTGGCGGGCCACGTAGCCGGCATAGCGGGTGTCGTACTCCACCTGCCGTGCATTTTCTGGCGAGAGTTCAGCCAGCTGGGGCAGACGATCCACCACATCCTGCCAGGCTGTCTCCGGTCGCCGCAGGAACTTGGCCAGCGTCACATCGCCGGCGCGCGTTTCGGCCAGCGCGTCGGCAGCCCACTGGATGGCCGCTTCCTTGTCCTCCAGCTGCGACAATCGCTCGTCACTGACCATCCCACGTTCGTGAGCAAGCCGGGTCAGCCGGCGATCGGCGTTGTCATGGCGGAGCAGCAAGCGGTACTCGGCGCGGCTGGTGAACATGCGATATGGCTCATCCACCCCACGCGTCACCAGGTCATCGATCAAGACGCCGATATAGGCCTGCTCGCGACCCAGGATCAGCGGCTCCTGTCCTGCCAGCTGCAGCGCGGCGTTGGCCCCTGCGATCAATCCCTGGGCAGCTGCCTCCTCGTAACCGGTTGTGCCATTAATCTGCCCGGCCAGGTAGAGTCCCTCGACCTGCTTGGTCTGCAGTGTCGGTTGCAGTTGGTCGGGTGAGCAATAGTCATACTCCACGGCATAGCCGTAACGCATGATCTCTGCCTGCTCGAGTCCGGGAATCAGTCGCATCATTTTATCCTGCACGTCGCGCGGCAGGCTGGTCGAAACGCCGTTGACGTAGATCTCGGATGTCTGCCGCCCTTCCGGCTCAAGAAAAATCTGGTGCTGCTGCTTGTCGGCAAACCGAACAACCTTGTCCTCAATCGAGGGACAGTAACGCGGCCCACTGCCGGCGATCTGGCCACTATAGATAGGAGCTCGATCCAGGTTGGCCTTGATCAGCTCGTGGACCTCGGGATTCGTGTAGGTAATCCAGCAGGAAACCTGCTCGATATCGAGTTTCTCGGTCAGGAAGGAAAAGGGCTGGGGATCTTCATCTCCCGGCTGCTCCTCGGTGCGGGCAAAGTCGATCGACGCGCCATTCAAGCGCGGCGGCGTGCCGGTCTTGAATCGCTGCAGCTGGAATCCCTGCTGCTCCAGCGAGCGGCTCAAGCCCGCACTGGTCCCCTCCCCCGCTCGACCCCCCGACGTTTTGGCTTCGCCGGTGTGCATCAACGCCTGCAGGAAGGTCCCGGTCGTGAGGATCACGGCCCGCGCCTGGTAGACAGCACCTCCCTTGACCCGCACGCCGGTCACCTGCGAGCCGCGACTGGTCTGCTCAATAATCAGCTCGTCAACCATTTCCTGTCGCAAACTGACTCCCTCGGCCAGCTCCACCAGTCGCTTGATTTCCTGCTGGTACCCCTTCTTGTCCGCCTGGGCACGGGGGCTGTGCATGGCCGGACCCTTGCGCTGGTTCAGCAAGCGAAACTGGATCCCGCTGCGATCAATCGCCTGGCCCATGATCCCACCAAGGGCATCAATCTCGCGAACGATCTGCCCCTTGGCGACGCCACCAATTGCCGGGTTACAGCTCATCTGGCCAACCGTATCGAGGTTGGTGGTGAGTAACGCAACACTGGCTCCACAACGCGCAGCAGCCATCGCAGCTTCGCTGCCGGCATGACCGGCGCCGATCACAATCACGTCATACTGGTAGCTGCATGTGTCCATCGATACCATCATACTGGTGGCCAGCGGGAGCCCCAACCGGTTGCCCGCCAGCCAGGCCCACGAATCCCATTACCAGAACGGAAGCAGACCGATGTTGCCCGATCTCCGTTATCTCGCCTGCTGGCTACTGCTGGCTGCGACTCCCGCCGGACTGCTCTCAGGGGAGCCTTCATTCCGAGTCCACTCGATCAATGCGGCATCTACTTATAGTGCCTGCGCAGCCTTCGACGTTGACAAGGACGGCAGGATCGACGTGATCTCCGGCGGCTACTGGTACCAGGCGCCGGACTGGAAGAAGCACCTGGTCCGCGAGGTGCAGGTGATTCGCGGCCGCTATGACGGCTATTCGCACTTGCCGATGGACGTCAACAGGGATGGCTGGACCGACTTTATCAGTGCCAACTATCGCAGCAAGTCGATCTACTGGATCGAACACCCTGGCAAGTCACTCGGCCCCTGGAAAAAGCATCTGATCGATACGCCCGGCCACATGGAGACAGCACGGCTGGTCGACATCAATGGCGATGGCAGGCTGGATGTGCTACCAAATTGCGTCAGGCGTTCGGATCGGCAGGCGTTTGCTGAGTGGTGGGAATTGAAGCAGGCCGCCGCAGGCGGGCAACCGCAGTGGATTCGACATCCCCTGCCAGCAGAGATTGCCGGGCATGGCATCGGGTTTGGTGACATCGACGGCGACGGTCGGGGTGATATCGTCGGCCCCTCCGGCTGGCTCAAAGCTCCGGCAGATCCAGGCAGCGGCCGCTGGATCATGCACCATGACTTTACTCTCGACCGCGATGCCAGCATCCCGATCCTGGTCTTTGATGTCGATGGCGATGGCGACAACGATATCTGCTGGGGACGTGGCCACCGCTTTGGAATCCGCTGGCTGGAACAGAAGCGAAGCAGCACTGCGCCGACTGTCTGGCAGAGGCACGTGATCGATACCAGCTGGTCCCAGCCGCATTCGATTTTACTGGCCGACATCGATAACGATGGTCAGCAGGAGCTGGTCGCCGGCAAGCGTTACATGGGTCACGATGGCAAGGACCCCGGTGAATACGATCCGCTGGTCGCCTACTGGTACAAATTTGACAAGCAGAAGCGGAGCTGGCATCGACACCTGGTGGCACCCGGTGGCCTGGCCGGCTTTGGCCTCGACCCCAAGGCGATCGACCTCGACGGCGATGGCGATATGGACCTCGTGGGTGGTGGACGGAGCGGCCTTTACTGGTTTGAAAACCTGCTCATCAATCAGCAGGCGGTCGAACCGACCCGACTGGTCACGCCGCACTACGACGACCACACCAGGGTCCTTGTCTACAAGGATGCTGACGGCACGTCGCAGCCTGTCGACTCCGCCGCCACGATGGCCCTGCGCCGTGCGCATATCCTGGCAGGCATGCGGCAGGCAATGGGACCGATGCCCGATTCATCGCGACGCGTGCCGCTGGCTGTCAGCGTCGTGAGTCAGACCGAAACAGACAAGTACCTGCGGCGACGGATCAACTTCAGCCCCGAGCCCGACGACACGGTGCCGGCCTGGCTGCTGATTCCCAAGGACCTGACAGGGCCTGCTGCCGCCATGCTCTGCCTGCACCAGACAACCGGGATTGGAAAAGGGGAACCGGCTGGCCTGGGAGGTAAGGACAACCTGCATTACGCCCACGAGCTGGCCGAGCGGGGTTATGTCTGTATCGTGCCGGACTATCCCTCGTTCGGTGACTACAAGTTTGACTTCGCGAGCCAGGCTGCTGGTTACCAGAGCGGATCGATGAAGGCGATCTGGAATAACATCCGGGCCATCGATGTGCTGGAAGCGATGCCCGAGGTCGACCGCGACCGGATTGGCGCCATTGGCCATTCGCTGGGAGGGCACAATGCACTTTTCACCGCTGCCTTTGAGCAGCGCATTCGTGCTGTTGTGACCAGCTGCGGATTCACAGCCTTTCATCATTACTATGGAGGCAAGTTGGCAGGCTGGACCAGCAGTCGTTACATGCCACGGATTCGTGACGTCTACGAGAATGATCCCGACCAGGTTCCCTTTGACTTTTACGAGGTACTGGCGGCGATTGCCCCCCGCGGCGTGTACATCAATGCCCCACTCGGTGACAGTAACTTTGATGTTGCCGGTGTCAGGAAAGTTGTCGAGCAGGTGGGCGGAGTCTACCGCGTGCTGGAGGCCGGCGAGCAGCTGCGGGCAGTTTACCCCGACAGCGGGCATGACTTCCCACCCGCTGTGCGGACCGAGGCGTATGACTGGCTGGACCAGGTTCTTGGCCGTTAGCCTTGGAGCTTGCGGACCACGATCCGATTCCCTTCCACCAGCCGGACCTGGACAGGCTCGCCGACGTCGACAAAATCGCCCTCGGTGATAACGTCGATCAGCTCGCCATCAAACAACGCCTTGCCTGAAGGACGTAGCGGCGTCTCGGCAGCACCCTTGGCGCCGACCTCAATCGCAGCCAGACCAGTCACCTGCCCGTGATCCGCTGTCAGGCCGGCAACATGCAGATCGCTCTCGCTGGCGGTCGGTGGAGTGAGAGTTAGTCGTGACAGTATGGGGATTCCCCCCAGGTATCGAGTCAACACAATCGCCAGGGCCATGAAACCGGCACCGGCACCAAACACAACATAGAACGATCGGCGGGTCGTCTGCCACTCGGCCGCATTGCCCGGCAGCAGGAATGTCTGGCTGGCCATCACCAGGGCAGCAATGATCAAGAGGATCCCTGAGAGGCCAGCCACGCCGAAACCCGGAATCACGAAGAATTCCATCATCAGGAACAGGATGCCCATCAGGAAGAGTACAACTTCCAGCCAGCCGGCAGTGCCACCCAGGAACCGGCTCCAGAAAAAGAGTGTGAAG
>CAUZOB010000079.1:0-20392 GCA_963581185.1 Planctomycetota bacterium
CCAGACGTTCGACGTGACTGTTACTGCGGTCAATGATGTACCGACGCTCAACGTACTTTCGGATCTCACGATTGCTGAAGATGCAAACGAGCAGACAGTCTCGCTGTCGGGAATTACCGCCGGAGACGATGAGAGTCAGCCGCTCAAGGTGACCGCGCTGAGTGACAACACTGGCCTGGTACCGAATCCAAGTGTGACTTACACGTCGGCCGAGACGACCGGCAACATAGATTTCACGCCGGTCACGGACGCTTCGGGCTCAGCCACGATCACGGTAACTGTGGAAGACGGCGGCCTGGACGGTAACCTGGCAACGACTGCGGACAACGGGACCTTCAGCCAGACGTTCGACGTGACTGTTACTGCGGTCAATGATGTACCGACGCTCAACGCACTCTCGGATCTCACGATTGCTGAAGATGCAGACGAGCAGACAATTTTACTGTCGGGAATTACCGCCGGAGACGATGAGAGTCAGCCGCTCAAGGTGACCGCGCTGAGTGACAACACTGGCCTGGTACCGAATCCAAGTGTGACTTACACGTCGGCCGAGGCGACCGGCAGCATGAAGTTCACTCCTGTGGTAGATGCTGTTGGCTCCACGTCGATCACCGTTACCGTGGAAGATGGCGGATTGGACGGCAATCTGGCAACCACAGCGGACAACGGGACCGTCAGCCAGACGTTCGACGTGACGGTCACCGCGGTCAATGACATGCCGACTCTTGATCCACTTGCCGACCTCACGATCGCAGAGGACGCTGCCGAGCAGACGTTCTCGCTGTCCGGAATTACTGCTGGAGACGATGAGAGTCAGCCGCTCAAGGTGACCGCGCTGAGTGACAACACTGGCCTGGTACCCAATCCAAGTGTGACTTACACGTCGGCCGAGACGACCGGTAGTATTGCCTTTACGCCGGTCACGGACGCTTCGGGCTCAGCCACGATCACGGTGACTGTGGAAGACGGTGGGATGGACGGCAACCTGGCGACGACGGCGGACAATGGCACGTTTGCTCGTGTTTTTGAATTGACGGTGACAGCGGTCAATGATGCCCCGATTGCCAGCGACGCCACTTTCCAGCCCAGCGAAAACGAGGACTTCATCAAGGACAGAGCATCAGGGCTTGCTACTCTGGTCGATGACGTCGACGGAGATTCCTTGATCTTTTCTGTCGCAGTTCTTCCCAGCCATGGAACACTGGTCCTGAACCAGGACGGTTCGTATAAATTCACTCCCTCGACCAACTTCAACCGCACCGACAGTTTTACTTTCCGGGCAGATGACGGAACCACAACCAGCAACACGGGTACAGTCACACTCGAAGTGGACACGGTTTTCCCCTGGCACAATTTTGAAGTGCCAGAGGATGTAAATGGCGACGGCCACACAGTTCCAGGGGACGTGCTGCGGCTGATCAATGCCCTCAACAGCGGCGGTGGTGGGGTTTTGTCGACAAGTCGAAGTGAAGGAGTGGTGACTCCGTACCTGGACGTAAACCATGATGGCGAGTTTTCCTCGGCGGATGCAGTTGTGGTGGTCAATGCGGTCAATGCCGGCAGCAGTGGATCGGGTGAAGGTGAGTCGATTGCCAGCAGCGAGGTTCGCTCGGCGGCGTTTGCGGTGTACCCGCTGATCAGCCCGATAGCTCCGACGGTGTCTAACAGGATTGAATCAGCCGCTGTCACCGTGCCGGCTGAGATTGAGCTACCGGCGTCCCAGCCGTTCTGGCAGTGTGTTGATGAGGCATTTGCGAGCAATGCAAGCGAGACGGATCGTGACGATCAGCTAGCTGACGAGACTGGCGACGATGGGGATAGCGACCAGTGGTGGCGGCACAACGCAGATTCAGCGCTTGATGTTGTGCTTGCCGGCAACTGATTTTGCTAAACTAGTATTGGCTCGGCCAGTTCCGAGCTGATTTTATCTACGAACGCCAACTGAACTTCCCGGCAGGAGCTGTCCTACTTATGCAGCCAGCGAACATCGAACATACCGGTCTGATCTTTGATGCAACCACGGCTCCTGAGAGCGAACGGGTCTGTTATTTCTGTAGCCTGATCAGGTTAGCATCGGGCAATTTGATTGCCGGTTGGCAGAATGGTCCTGGCAAGCACACCCCAAACAACTCGGTTCGCCTGGCCCGGTCGCACGATAATGGTACGAGCTGGCAACCTATTGCCCATCGATTTGTTACAAGCTGGCAGGGTGTCCCGGGCTCGTTGGCGGCAGCTGAGTTAATTGAGCCGGAAACAGGTCGATTGCTTCTGTTCACGACATGGTTTGACCGCAGCGATCCGGAGCGGCCACTATTCGATCCTGAAACGGAGGGCATCCTTCGTGCTGTGCAATTATATTGCGTATCGGACGATGACGGCGAAAGCTGGGGTGATTGGCAGGTCATGCCAACGCCGGGATTAAGTGGATGTGCTCTGACAGGTCCGGTCATCCAGTGGCCGGGCCGATTGGCGGTGACCTTTGAGAGTTTCAAGCAGTTTGACGAGCCTGGCCCGACTCATCACGCTGCCTGGTTATGCATCTCGGACGATGGCGGCCGGACGTTCCTACCTCCCTGGCTAGTCGCCGACGATCCGACGGATCGGCTCTACTACTGGGACCAGCGATTGGCAGCGACGGACGACGACGGCGGTTACGTCGCTCTCTTCTGGACGCACGATCGATCTGCTCAACAGGATCTCACGATTCATCTGCAGTGGGCATCACTTGCAGACGGCGACCGTGCCGCAAGCACGCCTGTTGCCACCTCGCTCCCTGGACAGATTGCTGCACCCGCAATGACAAGCGACGGTCGCTTACTGGCCTTCGCGGTCGACCGCGGTCAGCCAGGCACGATGAGACTCTGGCAATCGGATGATCGGGGAGTGAGCTGGCCGGTGGATGCGAGTCTCGTGATCCACCAGCATGAAGAGCTCGCTGCAATCAGCCAGGGGCACGAGAACATCGACTTTGCTGAGTACTGGGAAGACATGGGCAAGTGGAGTTTTGGTCACCCGGCGATTCAACCGTTGGGAGAGGACCGTTTTCTGCTGGCGTATTACGCTGGCACGCCGGATCGAATGAGCGTGCATGGGGTTCGCATTTCGCTGTGACCCTGAGTGATCAACCGATATTCGTTAATGGCCGGCCGACACTCAATTGGTGCGGCGGGCGCTGGAAATGGTCACGATAGTACTGTCCGGCGTCAATGCCCAGGTGTTCGAGCACGGTTGCGGTCAGGTCCGCCGGGCTGACCGGATTATCCTTGACATGCGATGCGTGGCGATTGGTACTTCCGTAGACCTGTCCGCCAGCGACTCCTCCACCAGCCAGTAGCGCGGTGAAGGCACTGGGCCAGTGATCACGGCCGGACTTTTTCGTATTGCTGCTCTGGCTGAATTGCCCCAAATGGGGCGTCCGTCCAAATTCGCCGACGGCGACCACCAGAGTGGTTTCCAGCAGGCCTCGTTGGCTGAGATCCTCAATAAAGGTCGGAAAGGCCTGATCGAAAATAGGGCAGAGCAGGTTCTTTAGCTTGGGGAAGTTCTCCTTGTGAGTATCCCAGCAGGTATCGGTACTACTGATTTTCGTTTCATCTTCCCAGTTGACAGTTACCAGTGAGACGCCGGATTCGACCAGCCGTCGCGCCATCAGTAGGCTCTGCCCGACCATTGTATCGCCGTACTTCTCGCGTACGTTACTCGGCTCCCGTTCGATATCGAGAACTTCACCGGCGCGATCCTTGATCAGCGAATAGGCACGATCCCGATGGCGTTGAAATGTCTTGGCCACCGAGTCCAGGTCGCGAGCCGGGGTACCGTCGGTGAGCAGGTTTGCGAGGAGTTGGCGGCGTGTTTCAATCCGCGAGAGCGGAACATTTTCCCGCAGTTGCAGGCCGTCGACCTGGAAAGCGTGGCTGTCTGAATCGCCATTCACCAGCATGGCATTATGCTGCTCTCCCATTCTGCCGCCAGATTGTCCAGCGATCCTGCGAGCCTGTCCCGGAAACTGGAGGTACCAGGGCAGGACGACCGAGGGGGGCAAGCCGCCCTGGCCCTTACCATAGCGCATCGTCATCGCACTCAGGGAAGGCCAGTCCTGTTCATCGGCCTGATCGGTCGTTGGCGCGGCAAAGTACTCGCGGCCGCTGAATATCTCACTGCAGGCTGGCCCATGCACGTTCATACTGTGGGTCATGGAGCGGACCAGGCAGATCTTGTCCATCTGCTGTCCCAGTCGTGGCAGGTGCTGACAAACATTGATACCTGGCACGCGAGTGGCGGTGGGCTGGAAATCGCCCCGAATTTCCCTCGGAGCGGATGGCTTCATATCCCAAAGGTCAATTTGACTTGGTCCACCAAACAGGAAGAGGAAGACGCATGACTTGGCCCGCGCCGGCTTGGTGACCTGTGTTGCCGCGCCGATCAGCGGCAGCAGCGGACTATGAACCCCTGCCATTCCGAGCGAGCCGATCCTGAGGAATTCCCGTCGGGCCTGTCGACTGGAGCCATGATTTCGGTGCACCGAGAACATCAATCAACTCACTTGGATATGCCTGTTCAAAGAGCGGACGACTGGCCCGCTAGCGAATTCCATTGTAGCTGACGCGATCGGCGACCGCGGAACCATTTCACTTGGCCAGCTGCAGCCGCCTTCATTCACGGTTCGACCTGCTCAATTTTCATCGGCCCAAAGGCCGTGGTGGTCTGCTTGTTATAGAAGCCAACGTAGCGGATCGGGAAAGCAGACCGTGGTAGCCGGACTGCCATCTTGCGTCCGTTAATGACAACATCCAGATAGCGATCAGTTGGTCGTATTGTGATCTCATAGTGCCAGACCTGGTCTGCCTTGCCGGTCGCCGTGGTGCGAGCCAGGCGTGACAGGTTGTTCCAGCCGCCGTCGAAGATCGAGTGTCGTTGCAGTCCGATTGCCGTGCCGACCTTGACCGTATCGTTGTTGGTTGGCTTGGCACCCAGCACGATCATTGCATTCTGGATGGTGGCCGTCCCGGCCAGCGACTGGTAGCTTCCCTGGATTCGCGTCGTCGTGGTGATGGCCGAATCGAGTCGTCGCAGAGTCAGCCCTTCTGACCTGCTGACCATGATATGTCGATCACCATCTCTGCTGACGGTGGTTCCCAGTGTCACATCGAAATCGCCCGACTTGTCAGTGCCGGCCGGCAGAGGAGCAGCTTTGGTCCGCGGCTTCTGCTCATCTTTCCACCAGTCGGGACCTTCTTCGAGAACCTCGCGGTCCTGTTCCAGCAGGGCTTTCTTGAGCTGCTGGAACTTCTCTGCATGCTCTGCGGAGAGGTCCCTTGTTTCTTTCGGATCGAGGGCGATGTTGTAGAGTTCCATCGTCGCAAGGTCGTCGGACGCGACGACCTTCCAGTCACCAATTCGCAGGGCGACGCGATACTCTACTGGTGCCAGGTGATTGCGCCAGTAGAGTGGTTCAGTTCGCTGGATCGGTTTGCCGGTGAACAGCGGCAGCATACTGGCCCCGTCAATGACGCGATCGCTGGGCAGCGGGATATCGACGATCTCGCAGATGGTGCTGAAAATATCAGATCCAATCACCGGTTCGGAACTCTCGGTTCCCGCTTTCAGATGGCCCGGCCAGCGGACGATCCCGGGAACACGGATCCCTCCCTCGTGCGAGTGTCGTTTGCGGCCACGCAGGCCACCGGTGGAACCGCGTGTGCGTCCAGTCGTGCCGTTACCTTCCGGTCCATTGTCGCTGGTGAAGATGACAAATGTATTGTCCTTGTAACCCAGCCTGTCGACTGCCTGCATCAAGAGGCCAAAGGCATGGTCCAGCTGGGTGACATTCCCGTGATGCTGCCGCAGGTTCTGATCCTTGAGATGGGCGTAGGGCTTCATGAACTTTTCTGCCGATTCAATCGGCAGGTGAGGTTCGTGCGTCCAGACGGTGACAAAAAAGGGACGTTCCTGGTCAGTCCGTTTCTCCAGCCAGCCGATTGCTTCCTCGGCAGCTATCACGGCACTCGGTCCCTCCAGTCGGCCGACCGCTTTACGATTGCGGACATAGTTGACCGGATTGAGGTGATGTGGCGCAGCATTGTTCTGCGTGGCTAGCCAATGGTCATAGCCGTGATCGTCCGGCTGCGGTTGTTGGTCGGAATTGAAGTGCCCGTTCAGATGCCACTTGCCGGCATGGCAGGTGTCGTAGCCATTTTCTTTCAGCAAACTGGCGATAGTGATTTCAGATGAACGGAGGTGGACCTGGCTGCCTACCGGCACCCACCGCCAGACTCCATTTCGATAAGGTGTTCGACCTGTCAGGATCGCTGAGCGGGAGGGAGAACAGACAGCGCAGGCTGAATAACACTGGGTCAAGCGCACACCCTGGGTGGCGAAGTGGTCGAGATTCGGCGTCTTTATTTCATCATGTCCATAACACGCCAGGTCACCCCAACCGAGGTCATCGGTCAGAAAGATGATAAAATTGGGGCGCTCAGCGGCCTCGACTGTGAGCCCAATAGGGCAGAACCAGGTTACGGTAAGCAGCAGCCAGGTAGCACAACGCATGGAGTTTCTCCGTCAGCACAACAGTAGAGAGTAAAGGGAGTGTCGACAGGGTGAAGACTACCGGCATTCTAGACACACAACTCCCTGCATTACATTCCCGGTCTCGCTGGATCCGAATTCCATGGCATAATACCCGTCAATCGGTAAAACAGTGGCGTGCGAGGAATTGAAACGATGAAGAGCCTGATTGGAACATGCGGTCTGCTTGCGACGCTATGGCTGCCAGCACATCTGCCTGCTCAGCAGTCGCCGCTGCCGGCAAACCATGCTGAGTTGCTGAAGAAGAGCGAACAGCTGTTTGTCCAGCAGGTGCGGACGATTCTCGTGGAACAGTGCGTTAAGTGTCACGGCGGTGAGAAGACACAATCCGAACTGGACCTGACAACCAAGGCTGGGCTGCTCAAGGGTGGCGAGTTGCTTGGCCCGCTGGTTGTGCCGTTCGATAGTCAAAAGAGCCAGTTGCTCGAGGTCCTGCGCCATCAGGGGGACATCAGGATGCCGGCGGGCCAGCCGCAGCTGGGTAAGACCTTAATCGCGGCAATCCAGCGTTGGATCGAGATGGGAGCTGCCTATGATCGGCCGTTGCTGGAAAGCGGGCAGGGTTCACAGCCGCTCATTGTCAGCGATGAAGACAGGGACTACTGGGCCTTTCGTCCATTGGATCCGCAGCAACCGCCCCGCGTCCGCACGAAGAACTGGGTAAGAAGCCCGATCGACCAGTTTGTCCTGGGCCAGCTGGAACAGGCACGTGTGGAACCTGCAACAGATGCTGACAGGCGGACATTAATCCGCCGCGCCAATTTTGACCTGATTGGCCTACCACCGAGCCCGGCAGAAGTTTCGCAGTTCCTGGCAGCGGAGGATTCAGCAGCAGCCTGGGAGTTGTTGATAGACCGGTTGCTCGAGAGCGACCACTTTGGCGAACGCTGGGCACGGCACTGGCTTGACGCTGCCCGCTTTGCCGAGAGCCATGGTTTTGAGCACGATACCGACCGCAATCACGCATTTCATTTCCGCGATTTTGTCATCCGGGCATTCAATGCTGACATGCCTTACGACCAGTTTGTACAGTGGCAGCTGGCGGGTGATGAGCTTGCGCCGGACAATTCGCTGGCCATGATGGCGACTGGCTTCCTCGGTGCCGGCGTCTATCCAACCCAGATTACGACCAGCGAGGCGGAGCGTGTGCGCTATGACGCACTCGACGACATGCTGGCCACCACCGGCACAGCCATGCTGGGATTAACGGTCGGTTGTGCTCGCTGCCACGACCACAAGTACGATCCGATACCGACCGCGGATTACTACCGGCTGTTGTCCACGTTTACCACCACGGTACGCAGCGAAATTGAATTAGCCACGGCTGCAGACCAGGACCCATCGCAGGGTAGCGAGGCGATGGTCCGCATCAAGCAGCTTCGTCAGCAACTGGCTGCCCGTGGAAAGAACTGGCAGCCGGCCCTTGTTGCATGGGTGCAACAGCAGCAAGAACGGAAGGCGGAGTTGCCGCAGATCAAAGACGCCAGCCAGCGCGAGGCGATCAAGGCACTGGTCGCTGACAAGCAGCCACTGGCAGAGCTGTCGGATGGGCTCAAGAAAGCGGCTCAGCAGTGGTTTCTGCAGCACGATAAAGTTCTTCTCGCGGGTCGCGAAGAAGTAAAGCAGCTCGAGACGACGTACGCCGTACAAATCGTCCAGGTGACGGCCGAGGGTTTCAAACCCATGCGGTTGAACACGTCAGACGGTTCGATTCCCGATTTCTACCCCCAGGTTTATTTTCTCGGCCGCGGCGAGGTGTCTCGCAAGGGAGAGGCTGCTGAGCAGGGCTTCCTGCAGGTACTATCGCGGTCGGAAAACGGCGTCGGCGAGTGGATCGTGAGAGCACCGCAGGGTGGCCAGGCTAACTCCTCCTATCGCCGCAGCGGTCTGGCTGCCTGGATCACTGATTCGCAGCAGGGGGCTGGTAGTTTACTGGCGCGCGTGATTGTGAACAGGATCTGGCATCATCACATGGGCCGCGGTCTTGTCGGCACGATCAACGATTTTGGCTTCCAGGGTGATGATCCGACGCACCCGGCATTGCTTGAATGGCTGGCAGCGGACCTGGTAGAAAATGGCTGGCAACTCAAGCGACTACACAAGATGATCCTGATGAGCCACGTTTACCAGCTTTCTCATCAGCCCAGTCGCAGCAGCCTCAAGCGTGATCCTGCCAATATCCTGCTGGGCCACTGGAATCGACGGCGGATGGAAGCGGAGATTGTCCGCGACAATTTACTGGCGGTTGGCGGCCTGCTTGACACGACCATGTATGGTGCCGGCACACTGGATCAGGCGATGAAGCGGCGCAGCATTTACTTCAAGGTCAAACGCAGTCAGCTGATACCGCTGCTGCGGGTCTTCGACTGGCCAGATGCACTCAGCAGCCTGGGAGTCCGGCCGGTCACCACGGTTAGCCCGCAGGCTCTTGTGTTCATGAACAACCCGCAGGTTCGGCTCTCTGCCGCAGGCCTGGCCAGGGCAGTCGAGCCGCAATTGGCCGAGTCGCTTGAATCGGCGATCGAGGCTGCCTACCTGCGTGCCCTCGGACGGCCACCTACAGCAGAGGATCTTGCAGACGGACTCGATTTCCTGGCTTCGCGAGCGGACCAGCCAGCGGCTGCACTGATCGACTATTGCCTGGTCCTGATGAGTTCCAACGAGTTCATCTACATACAATAAGAGGGTCTTCTACCGGCTTTCTGGAGAGGGAGTTTGTCGTGCATACAGAATTCAGCCGCCGTGAGTTACTTCACCGCTGTGGTAGCGGTCTGGGAATGACGGCTCTGGCCTGCCTGCTGCAAGAGCAGGGCTTGCTTGGAACGGAGACAGGTTCTCGGAATACTGATCCGCTTTCGCCTCGCCAATCGCATTTCCAGGCCAGCGCACAAGCGGTCATCTGGATTTTCGTCAATGGCGGACATAGCCAGGTCGATACCTGGGATTACAAGCCCGAGTTGATCAAGCGCGATGGCCAGCGGATCGAGGGGTTCGACAAGCACACCGGCTTCTTCATCAACGCAATTGGTCCCTTGATGAAGTCACCTTTTGAGTTCACCCCGCGGGGTGAATGCGGCAAGATGATCTCGAGCATCTTTCCGCAGCTGGGTCGGCATGCCGACAAGATGGCCTTCCTGCATTCGCTCTACTCGGAGTCCAACAACCATAGCCCCGCCCTGTTCATGATGAACAGCGGCTTGCCCCGGATGGGTTTTCCATCGGTCGGGTCCTGGGTTACCTACGGCCTCGGCTCGGAGAACCGGAATCTGCCCGGATTTGTTGTCATGTCCGACCCCAAGGGGCGCGGCTTGCCGAAAGGACATTCGCTCAACTGGTCGTCTGGATTCCTGCCTGGCTCCTATCAGGGAACATGGCTCAAGCCGGACGGAGTGCCGATTGATAATCTGCGGCCGATGGAGGGAGTGAGTCCGGAAAGCCAACAGCGACAGCTGGACCTGTTGGCTCGCTTGAACCGCCGCCACCTGGAAAAGACCGGCAGCAGCCAGGAACTGGAAACCCGGATCAAGAGCTTTGAACTGGCCTATCGCATGCAATCTGCCGCGCCCGAGGCGCTGAATATCGATGATGAGCCAGAGCACGTTCACAAGCTGTATGGAATTGGCGAGCCCAGCTGTGACCACTTTGCCAGGCAATGTCTGGTGGCCCGCCGTATGGTCCAGCGAGGTGTCAGGTTTGTCCAGCTCTATTCGGGTGGCAATGAAAATGCACGCAGCTGGGATGGTCATGTCGACATCCACGGAAATCATACGCAGTTCGCCGGCGAGACGGATAAACCGGTGGCAGGTCTGCTGGACGATCTCCAACAGCAGGGCTTGCTCGACAGTACGCTGGTGGTCTGGTGTGGCGAATTTGGACGCTTGCCGATCTCACAACCTGGTGCCAAGCCGGGACGGGATCACAATCCACACGCCAACACCGCCTGGTTGGCCGGCGGTGGTATCAAGGGGGGCAGCTCCTACGGGGAGACCGATGAGATCGGGCACAAGGCGGCCGTGGATCGCCTGCAAGTTCATGACTTGCACGCCACCATCCTGCACATGCTGGGGTTGGACCACGAACGCCTCACCTACTTCTATAATGGCCGCGATTTTCGACTGACTGATGTTGCCGGACGAGTGATTCGTGAAATCATTGCCTGAGGCGGCTGAGATCAAACGCTGATGTCAAATCAGGGAGTGTACGTGATGGCTCGAAAGAAACCCGACGAGTGGTTTGACGAGTACGGTGAAAGCCATCAGAACCATCTGAACAAGCTGCTTCACTGGGTCTGCGTGCCGGCGATAACGGCTAGCCTGCTGGGCCTGCTCTGGTCGATCCCGACGCCCGCCATTGCTGAGCAATCAGAGCTGATCAACTGGGCGACATTGTTCATCGCGGTGGTGCTGGTCTATTACATCTGGTTATCAATTCCCCTGGCGGTCGGGATGTTACTCTTCACGTCAGCAATTGTCGGCCTGATCCTGCTGCACGAGCAATCGGTATCGCTTCAGCTCTGGCAGACCAGCCTGGGGATCTTTGTGGTGGCCTGGATTGGCCAGTTCATCGGTCACAAGATAGAGGGAAAGAAGCCCTCTTTCTTCCAGGACCTGCAATACCTGCTCGTCGGCCCACTCTGGCTACTCGGTTTTATCTACCGGCGGCTGGGTATCCAGTACTAGCTCACTTGCCCGGATGGTAGCTGTGGCGTTGGATCAGGGCCGCTTCCAAAGTCAAAACCCTTTACTGCTGGGCTGACGCCCCGCTGTCATCACGGCGAGATCGACGCAGCTTCTGATCCATGCGCAACTGGTATCTGACACCGTTGAGAACGCGTGTGTCACCCGAGTAGACATAGTGACTCTCGTCAGGGTGTTGTGCCACCTCAACCGTAGATCTGCATTCGACACTCACATACCAGCTGCCTGCCGCCAGGCGACGGACCAGTGTCTTGCGGTGTCCGGCTGAGTTGTCTCCGAATTCCGCTTCGGCTGCAAAAGCAGGTCCCGTCTGCGAAAGGTAGAGCGAGTAGTCGATACCCTGTTCCCCAGCCAGCGAAAGCGTTACGCGGCAACCGCCGGCGGGTACTTCGAGGCGGAAGTGATGATATTGCCGATCACCAATTCGGGTGTGGGCAGGATCCTTGTCAGCGGTCGACTTGTCCATGACCCAGACTTCTTCATCCAGCAAGGTACCCTTGATCGCTGGCTGACCAACACCATCAAGTGCGTAGAGGAAGCAGGCTTCGGTCAGTTCCAGTCGCTCTCCCTCGCTGATCCCTTCCGGGTGAGAACCGATATTGACGATTCGGCCCTCGTCGGGCTTGATCTTGTAGGCCCAGATGGCGGCTCCGGCGTGCGGCTTTTTACCTGGCGAGTCATAGGTAGCCAGGACTTCGGTGTCCTCCAGGTGTGGACCTTCTTTGAGCGACAGCCAGTTGCCGTTGTTGTGGTAAATGTCCGCCACGTAGCCGTCTCCGCCAAACGTGCGGTACGTGAGCAGAGGAGAATTGTCCGGAATGACATGGCCCAGGCGTTCCTTCTTGAGGCCGGTATTGAGCGTGTTGTAAGGAAAGATGTGCAGGTAGCCGAGTCGCCTGTCGTCCCTGGCATCCACATTGCGGCCACTCAGGAATGAGCCTGCGCAGCTACCGCAGTAACTTCCGCCAGCTCGGTAAAACTGTCGCAGGATCTGGCGACCAGGCAAATCCAATGACTTGCCATGCAGGGTTGCCGATCCTCCGTTGACGTAAAGCATGCGGAACCTGGGAGCTCCATCGGGATAGAGCAGGACGCCATTGGTGTCTTGATCATTGCCAGCCATCAGCCGGTTCTGAAGCGCAACGTCTTTGCCGGCGTAATATTCGTAGCTCAACTCCAGTGACTCAGCTGCCGGCAGGGTCTTGCGGCTGCTCAGGTTCACCCCCCCGCTCATGAAGAGGTCCTTGTAGAAACCAGTGCTGGCTGATTGCTGAGCGACCGCTGGCGTGGCGACTGTCAGCAGCAAGGCGATTATCAGGAGCTGACGAGAGAGCAACTTCATTTTTCAGCTTTCCTGGCAGGAGGGTCTGTCTGTCGTTCCAGTATATGGCATTACCAGAGTTGCTTTGAAGCGAGCCGTGCACCTTCGGCCAGCGCGGCGAACTTGGTCCAGACAATCGAGGGGTGGATTTCCGGCTCGGTATTGGCAAACGAGGAGAAGCCACAGTCGCTGCCGGCAATCACGTTTTCACGGCCAACCACGCTGGCGAAGCGGACCAGTCGCTGAGCGATCAGTTCGGGATGCTCCACCAGTGGCGTCGAATGGGATATTACTCCTGGTACGAGCGTCTTTCCTTCTGCCAGCTCAATGTCTTCCCAGACCTGCCATTCGTGCTCATGCCGCGGATTGCCAGCTTCAAAGGAGTAGGCACCGGCATTCACACGCAGCATGATGTCCACGATGTCGGCCAGGTTCATCTCGTGAACCCGCGGGCCAATATTAATGCCATAGCAGGTATGAAATCGGACGCATTCGGGGGGGATGCCCTGCAGCGCATGGTTCAAGACCTCGACCCGTTGCTCGGCCCAGCGTCTGCAGTCGGCGACCTCCAGGTCGGGCTTCGAGATATAGTATGTCAGCAGGCGCGGATCATCGACCTGTAGCAGTAAGCCCGCGTCCACAATCGCCTGGTACTCCTCGTGCATCGCGTCGGCGATTGCGTAGAGGTACTCTTCATCGCTCTGATAGTACTCGTTGGCTTGCTGGCCCTCGATGTCCGACGGCGATATGGCGGTCATGAACACTTCTTCCGCAGCGGTCTCGGCGGCTGCCTTCTTGACCGTGGCAATATCGCGGCTGAGTGCCTCGTGCCCAACGTAGGTCAATGGTTCCGTGCAGACCAGCTTCACCGGTCGGGCCACGATACCAGTCCGGTAATGCTCGTGAGCCTTGTAGAATTCCGGAAACGCCAGTGTCTCACGAGATTCCTTCCAGAGATCCTCGCCCTCCTGTGGACGGGCCTCGAAACCACCCAGACGCTCGGCGGCATAGGTAAGAAAGCTTGTCTTTCCTTGCTCGCCATCACAAATAATGTCAATCCCCGCATCGAGCTGGCGGTCGACGACGTCCTGCACAGCATCGGCTACCCCAGCCTGAAAAGCCGGGTCATCGATTGCCTGGCCCTGTTCACGGGCCAGCATTATTTCCAGCAGCGACTGGGGTCGAGCCAGGCTGCCAACGTGTGTCGTCAGGATTCGGTTGGTACTGCGCTTCATCGTATTGCTTTCTCGCCTGGCTTTTACAAGCGATCCACCGGCTTGCGCTGGAAGGGATTTTCGCCAGCATCCAGCTTGAATCCGATGCAGGGCGGAATTGGGGCATCGGGGTCATTGGGAAACAGGTTCCAGCGGCGATGAAATTCCCGCACGATCTCATTATTGAAAATCGCCGGCGCCACAAAACCTCCTCCCCCACTTCGCAGGAGATTGAAATGGATGTGGGACTTCTCTGCCAGCTGCCTGTTGTTGGGGATGTACATCCTGGCAATCACGTCCCCTTTCTTGACCCGGTCGCCCGGTTGGACCAACAGGAAGGGACGGTAGAAGTCCGGATCCCCAGGATTAATGAAGGGCTCGATGCTGTAATGAAAGGTAATTACCGTATTTCCCTCACGGGCAAAGGCCAGGCCGATTCCGTAGCGGTAATTGGCGACTCGCTGCTTGAGAGCTGGTTCGAACATCTCGCGGAGGCGGAAAGCATAATCGACCCGCGTGATGACGCCATCCGCGACCGCATAGATCGCTGGGTAGGACTGAATGTCCTTCGATTTCAATGGCAGCTTGTCGAGTGTGAAGTAGAGATGGCCGCCGCTGTGTGGCCGCTCGGCTCGTCGACCCCGGTAGGGATGCCCACGGCGGACAGCAGCCAGGTCGACAAGGAAACGATCGGACGGCTGATCGCGAAAATCGGTGATCGCTGGCAGCGTTGCCAGCACAGCTGCCATTTGATTGCCAGGTAGCGAGCGTGAGATATTCTCTTGCTGAGCTGATAGCGGCAGGCTGATTGCGCCAGCGATAAGGAAATGCAGCAGGGCGATGCGAAACATGAATGATCTGCTTTCGAGGACCGTCAGCTAGTGGGCCCGTCCCGAGCGGCGGGTTTCGCTGAATTAGTGGTCGTGTCCGTCGTGGTCATGCCCCTTCTGCTCCGTTTCGCAATGGTCGCAGAACAGGACCTCGGAATCAGAATGCTTCTCATGCCAGACATCCCAGCGGACATTTGGCGTCCACTGATCCTCTTTCAACTTTACCAGCTGGCGACCTTTGTGTTCGCCATCGAGTCCCTTGCCAGTTTCCTGCAGGTACTCGGAGCCAGTCTCCTTGTCGAACATGATCAAGTTGCCGTGCAGGACCTTGCCTGAGACTCTTAATTCCATCACCTTGTCGGAACCTTCCGAACGTCGCTCATGGACCATGAGCTTTTGCTCGCTCGATCAGTAACTGCAGGCGATCGCTCGATTGCCCACCTTGTCGTTGATGATCTGGTGATACTGCAGGACGTAGAGTGGATAGAAGCGGCTCTTGCCGTCGATGTTGACGCCAATGCCCTTTGTACCAGCAGAGATCCGGGCGTTGCTTGCCGGCACAAATTCCGGCTCCGTGATGGCTG
The DNA here is from genome assembly GCA_963581185.1 of Planctomycetota bacterium. Lineage (GTDB taxonomy): Bacteria > Planctomycetota > Planctomycetia > Pirellulales > Pirellulaceae > SAT2750. The sequence goes on from CAUZOB010000079.1 coordinate 15,235, forward strand.
GCCGTGAATCCTTGTCCCGATACTGGATCGGTTTATGGTGAGGATCACCGCCAGTTTCCGTTTCCACGGTACGCGCGTGTGTCGCTTCCTGGCCGTCCAGCAAATCAGCCATGCTCTCCTTCTTGTTTTCCTTCTTGCCACAACCGGGCAGGACAACAAGTGCGGCTAACAGTGCCAGCGATGTGCCGACAGTCAAGTAGACCTTCATGGAACAAGTCCTCTCAAGAGTGTGCTAGCCTGTCTGCCAGCGGAAGCCACGTGGGCGTCGCGCGAGCATACCAACTACATCTATCATAATACGCCGCCGCGAGCAAAAATCGAGCCCGCCGCCTATTCCTGCTTTACGGTAATTCGCTGGTTTGGTTCGATGTCCTTCAATTCCGTGGTATCGCCACCGGGCCAGGTTACGCTGACTGAATCGATTACTGCGGCATCTCCCAGTCCGAAATGCGACACCAGGCTGTTGCTGCTCAGGTAACTTGAACTGAGTACAGACTGCTTGGAATATGTCACGCCGCCGCTGGTTACATGGATCCTGGCACCAATCCCAAATCGATTGCTGCTGCTTCCCTGCAGTTGAACCTGCAGCCAACTGCCTGTCTTTTCCGTAACGTTGCGTAGCAGTGTACCGGGTCCACTATGCAGCACGATGGCAACATCGACTCGGCCATCCTGGTCATAGTCGGCGGTCGCCAGGCCACGGGCCACAAGCGGCAACTGGAAAAAGTCGCCGCCCTGTTCACTCACGTCGACGAATTGTCCGTCCCCGCTGTTACGAAGTACCCGTGAACGTTGTGGCAAGAGCTTGGGGTTCTTGAGGACTTCCAGCGTCAGTTCATCTTCAATTGTGCTGCCGTTTGCCAGGATCAAGTCAAGCTGGCCATCGTTGTCAAAATCGACCAGTTCGGTACCCCAGCCGACATCCGCCGTGGACTTGACTTCCAACAGGCCCGTCGTCCGGCTGACATCTTGCATCAGGATGGCGCCGTTGCCACCGCCACTGAGGTTCTTCCAGAGCGCATGGTCCTCGTTGACCCAGTGCGTGGTGAACAGGTCCATCTGGCCGCGGTGAAATACATCGCCAATACAGATGCCCATGCTAGCGCGACGATCAAAGGTACCTGAGAGCGTGGAAACGTCTTTGAATGTCCCGTCACCATTGTTCTGGTACATGGCATCGGCAGTCCCCACATCATTGCCGATGTAGAGGTCAGGCCAGCCGTCATCGTTGAAGTCGCAGAAGATCGCCTGCATGCTCTTTCCTGCTGAATTGGCCACGCCCGCTGTTTCCGTGGCGTCCGTGAAAACTCCCTGCCCGTCGTTCTGCAAGAGGATGCTTGGCAGCGCCTCATAGGAGACCGGGTTGGTCCAGACGGCAGGGCGGCCAGCCACAATCGGACGCCCCTTGGCACGCTCGCGATCAAATTCGACATAGCCGCAGAGGAACAGGTCCAGGTCCCCGTCCTGGTCATAATCGCTGGCAGTCATGCCAAGCAAAAAGCGATCAATGCCAGCCAGGCCAGCCGTTGCTGTGTGGTCGGAGAAACTGCCATCACCATTATTTCGATACAGGATGACTCCGTTGTAGTGCGTGACCGCCAGGTCGAGGTGCCCATCGTTATCGATGTCCAGCCACAAGCAGGCGTAATCCCAGCCGACATGGCCCACACCGGCAGTCTCTGTCACATCGGTGAACGTGCCGTCGCCATTGTTCTGGTACAACGTGTTGCCAGCCAGCTGCTTGAGCTTGGCAGGGTCCATCAGGAAGGGGCCGGCAAAATTGACGAAGTAAAGATCCTCGTCGCCGTCATTGTCATAGTCCGCCCAGCCCACGCCAGAACCGACGTCCTCGGGAATCAGCGAATCGCGGCGAGACTCGAAATGCTTGAAGTTAATCCCCGCTGAATCCGCTACTGAGGAGAAGTGGATGGCGGCTCCCAGCGGTGACTGCGCGGGTAATTCCGGTCCCAGCGGTGACTGCGCGGGTGATTCCGGTTTGGGTTCAGGCTCTGGATCGACCGAGTTGGTGCAGCCTGCCATCAGCAGCAGACCCAGCATCAACAGTCGTGAACAGTTACGTGCAAACATCGACCAACTTCCCTTGAAACCAGGACCAACGAGCCTGTAGTGAAGCTTATCGTCAAAACCCGCTGGTCCCAGCAGGAATCACGTGATCCCAGCCAGCTTCTCACTCAGGGAACCTCCACAGGGGCCGGAAAAAACGGCCGTGAGGATCGTATCGATCTTTACGAAGCCATTCGAATTGCGGTTCAGCTGGCTGAACCGATCGGTAGAACAGGGCAGGGCCTTAGCGAAGCTGATGCCAGAACTGTGCCGGATTCTGCCGGCGCGTCTGGTAGCGACGCAGATAGTCCTGGTAAGTCGACGGATCCGGCAGTGGATCGTCGGCAGCCGGTGGGTAACGTGTCATGCCGGGGAAGGGGAGAGGGTCCACGTGATGGCCCGAGACTGTATTGAGATCGGCGTCCTTGTCCCAGCCGACACTGAACAGCAGAAAGTCCCGCTGCCAGCCGCTCGGTGGCGGCCCCGCTGCCGCGAAGCGGATCGTCATTTCGTCGCCCGCTCCCATCACAACCAGTCGCCCGTCACTCTGCCCGACCAATTCTGTCACGTCGCCAAAGCGTGTGAAGTTGCCTTCCATTGGCGGCCAGTAGGGACCGGGCAGGACCTCGTCGTAGATGTACCGCTCAGGACCATTATGCTGGCCCGGCAGACGCCTGGAAAAACCACGGTTGTGAAGATCTGCCGATAACAACTCCAGCGGTCGCTGCTCGAAGACCTGCTCTGGCAGATCGACGGCAAACCGGATCTCGTCCCAGTACAGCTCCATATTGGTCAGGATACGCAGCCGGTAATCGTCATCGACAAATCCATCCGCAGGGATGTCGACAACAATTGTCTTGGTCTTGCCTCCCGGAAAACCCATCTGCGGCACAAGCTGCCGCCAGCCGCGCATCTCTGGCTGCCCGTCCGCATCCGCAGGATCTGCGGATGGTACCCAGATGGATGGTGCCCGTGGTGACGGAACCTTCGGGTTCTGTGAAATTGCCACGTTGACGGAGGTGTCGGTGGGGAAGACCCAGCCGCTTAAGATCAGTTTGATCGAGCCTGGCTGACTGAGCTGGCCAAGGTCCAGCTCGAGATAATAGTCGTCGGTCAGACCTTGCTTGTGTCGGCTATCGAAAAGCTTGAGGTAGCGACCATCTCGCTTGTTGATCCAGGGGAGTCTATCGCGGCCCTGCTGGTCCCGTGCTGAGACGGGGTGCTGCAGGTAACTGTGGGGTATTGCGTGGATGCCAAATTCGGAAATCGACGGCGGTCCAACCTTTTCATTCGAGAACACAGCAACGTCTGCTGGATGATCGACGGCGATTAGCTGGACCTTGTCAAAATATGCTGCCTCCCATAACTCCTCAGTAATCTGCAGTCGATACTCACCATCCCGCTCAACCAGCCGGTCGCCTTCAATCAGGATGTACTCCCAGTCGCGTGTGGGAGCCACCACTCCCTCGGCAACCTGCAACCCAATCGGTGCCGCCCACAACAGGTCGGTATAAAACTCGTACTTTCCCCCCGTCCAAGTGTAGAGATAGGGACAGGAACCCTTCAGTAAACGCTGCAACTCCGTGATCGACTGGTCCGGTTCCGGTTTGACGACGTTCTGCGGAATGCCATTGGTAAACAGGACTCGCACGACATCGGCCCGTTCCTGGGAACCGAGTCCGAAGTGGACGACCGGTCCGCTGACCGTCTGCAGCTGATAGTTCGAACCTGCCTTCAGCTCCACCCGGCTGCCAATTGCATAGAAGTTGGTTCGCTGCGTTTTGAAGTGCGGTTCAGCTTCGGCACACAAGTAGATATCGACCCAGTGGTTCTGATTACCGCCCTCGTTGGAATGCAGGACCACGCGACCGCCGACTGCCGAGGCCAGGTCCAGGTCTCCGTCATGGTCGATGTCGGCAGTCCGACAGGAATTGACGACACCAGCTAGATCGCCGACCGGCGACCAGGCCGTGCCAAACGTGCCGTCCTGCTGGCCACGATAAACTTCAATGCCATCCGGACCCCAGGCAAGAATGTCCAGCTGACCGTCGTTGTCATAGTCCCAGCTGCTGGCACCCACCGCAGGGCTGGTGGCGACCTGGATCGTTTTGATGGCCCAGGCTGGTTTCGTCTCATGCGACTGGGTTAATACCAGGGAGACGCCGTGCTCACTGGCTGACAACAAGTCCCAGCTGCCGTTGCCGTCGGCATCACAGATCGCGATCGAGCTGGCGGCCTGCAGTGGTTGCAGCTTGTCGTCGCTTGTCTGCCAGCGGAATCGGCCGTGACGAATGTTCTCCAGGCGTCCCGCCGGCGATCTGTCTGTGGCCGCAACCACGTCCACCAGGACATCGCGATTCCAGTCGATGGCGACCAGGCTGGTGCAGTCTGCAGGCGTGGTGTCTGCTAGTCCGGATCGCGATGAAATGTCGAGGAATTTCCAGTTCTCTGAGTTGGACCAGATCGAGATGCCGGCGGGTGTGGCCAGTACCAGGTCCAGGTCCCCGTCGTGATCGGCATCGGTGATAGCGACATCCCGTATTGAGGTGGTAGCTTCCAGTTCAAGCACCTCGCTGACGGCCACCAGCTCCCGCACGGCATCGACATCTTCCTGCCGGTTTTCGAAAAACTGGAATCCAGCCGGACCGTAAACCAGCAGATCCAGGTCGGATAAGAGCCTCTTGTTTGGAGTCTGACGTGCCCGATCGTGGTCCAGGTCCGCCACACAGAGGTGTTGCATTCCGGCAGGCGATGCGGATTGGGCGATCCGTTGCCACCTGGCAGCTTCTGTATCGAACGAGTAAACCTCCACCGCCGACTGTCGCAGTATGATCAGGTCGTTGTCGTCATCCATGTCGAAATCGCAGACTGATATATCAACTGCATCCGTGATATGGGCCAGGCCATCACGAGGCAGCATGACCAGTGCCACCTCGATGAGATCCTGCTCGGTCACTGCTGGTTCAGGAGCGTGCTCATAGAAGGATGGCGAGAAGTCGTGGATTACATATTCCAGGATGTGGCGGCCGAGTTGATCTAAGTCACGCTGGTATCCCTGCTCCGGCCGGATCACGCTAAAGACCTGGAACATACG
>CAUZOB010000080.1:0-20332 GCA_963581185.1 Planctomycetota bacterium
ATTCCGAATGGGGGGTTATATTGGAGGCTTCTAGGTGGTGTTGCCATAAAGTCACTGATTCAGTGGCCAAGCACCACTCTTGTGAAACCTCGTATGCGGTTAGTCGGTCCGTGAAACACGCCACGATTGGTCCAATCTCCGTTCACTTTCCTGAACGAATCGAAACCAACGACGACCTCCAGGAAGCTCAGCCTACCTGGAGCATGGACATGATCTATGAGAAAACGGGCATCTGGTCGCGGCATATCGCCGCAGAAGATGAACTCGCTTCCGACCTGGGTGTGAAAGCTGCCGAGCGACTGTTCGCCGAACACGACATCGACCCCAGCTCCATCGACTTTCTGCTCTTCTGTACCCAGACACCCGATTACGCTTTGCCCACCACCGCCTGTCTTATTCAGGACCGGCTGGGGCTACCGACCAGCTGCGGGGCACTCGATTTCAACCTCGGCTGCTCCGGCTTTGTCTATGGCGTCTCACTGGCGAGTGGGCTGATCCAGAGTGGGGCTGCGCGGCGGATCCTGTTCATCACATCGGAAACCTACAGCAAGTACATCGATGAGTCGGATCGCAGCTTGAGAACAATTTTTGGTGATGCCGCAGCGGCCACCTTGATTGAAGCTGGTCCGGAGGAGTCACTGTCTGGCTTCTGCTTCGGCAGCGACGGCAGTGGCGCCGACATGTTATTGCTGACCAAGGGGGGACAGCGGTCGGAGGAGGCTGCCATCCAGCCCCGCCATCGACATCGCTGGAAAAGCAATCTCTACATGGATGGCCCCAGCCTGATCAGCTTTACCCTGGACGCCGTGCCCGGCCTGATCGATGACGTGCTTGAACGCAGTGGTGTGCAGCGCGAGGCGATCGATCTTTACCTGATGCACCAGGCCACATACAAGATGCTCGACCACCTGCGACAGCGACTCGAGGTGCCCGTCGATCAGCTGCCAATTCGCCTCAAGGATCATGGCAACACCGTTTGCTGTACGATCCCGATCTTGATCCAGCAGCTGCGTCAGGAAAAACGGATCGACCCGACCCGCAAGAACCTGCTGGTTGGTTTCGGCGTGGGACTCTCCTGGGCCGCCTGCTGCTGGCAGGACCTGGCCCAGCCGGCACTGGAGGAATAGCCCATGCCCTCACTGGAAGGATCTTACCTGGTCGCTCCTCCCTACCTGCCAGACGACAACTTCTTTCGCTCCGTGGTGTTGCTGGTTGAACACGACCAGCAGGGTGCTGTCGGAGTGATTCTCAACCGGCCAACCAGCAACCCGGTAAACTGCCTGGTCGACCTGCTTGACGAGCAGCCGGGCGAGGAAAGTTCCTGGCCGCTCTGCGATGATGTGATTCACTATGGCGGCCCGGTCGAAGGGCCCCTGACGGCACTGCATGGGGCACGTGAGTTTTCCGAACGACAGATCATGCCGGGTGTTTATTTCAGTTCCCAGAAAGACAACCTGCGGGGGCTGTTCCAGAAACAACTGTCACCCTTCCGGTTCTTCAACGGGTATTCCGGCTGGGCCGCTGGCCAGCTTGAAAGCGAGTTAGAAGCGGGCGGCTGGTTTGTGCTGGCTGGAGATAGCTGCAGTGTTTTCGAGAACACCGACGATATCTGGGAGCGACTGTGTGCCAGCTACGGAATGGATTTCCTCAGCTCGATGGTCCGACCCGACGATATTCCGGTCGACCCAAGCGTCAATTGATATTCGCTTTTACTTCGCCGGTGCCGCATGAATGACCCCAGCTCGCTCAACCTTGAGGGACCCCGGGTACGCCAGCAACGGCTGATTGAATGGATGCGGGAGCACAAGCTGGACCTGGTTGTGGCCACATCGCATGCCAACGTGCAGTGGCTCAGCGGTCAGTACCTGCGGGGACTTTTCCAGGCAGCTATGGCCATTTCCGTCGACGGCCAGACCACCTTGATCCTGCCAGAGACAGTCCCGCTCGATGGCCTGACTGACAATCTGCTGACTTATCCAGCTCAGCTCTGCGCGACCTTGCGGAATGACCAGGCAGATGCCTGCCAGCACCTGCTGGCTGAATCCCTCGGCAACCTCGGTGAAGCTCGTCTGGGAGTTGAATTCAGCAGCTTCCCTCAACACCTGCTGCGGCGACTGGAGATCACGGAGGCAGAGGCGATTGAGGATATCGAGCCAGCACTGTATCAACTTAGACGGATCAAGCACGCCGATGAGCTGGCCGCCATCCAGGTGGCAATCGGTGCCACGGAGAAAATGTATACGCGCGCCCGCGAGATCATTCGGCCGGGGATTTCCGAGCTGGAAGTTTTCAGCGAGCTGCAGGCGGCGGCGGTGCAGCACTGCGGTGAAATGTTGACTGCCACTGGAAATGACTACCAGTGTAATTCGCCCGGTGGCCCGCCCCGCCAGGGCGTTCTGGCCGAGGCAGGTCAGCTTTATATCCTCGACCTGGGGCCGTCCTACCGTGGCTATTTTGCTGATAACTGCCGCACCATCGCCGTGACCGATACGACTGCCGAGCAGCGTGAAGCGCTGACATGGATCATGCGAGCGTTTGAGCTGGTGGAGGAACGCGTGCGACCAGGTGCCAGCGCCCGGCAGCTGTATGAAGATGTCCGGCAGCTGCTCGAACAAGCGCCGATTGGTGAGTTCTTCCATCACCTGGGACACGGCTTCGGGCTCTATCCCCATGAAGCGCCCCACCTCAACCCCAACTGGGATGACACGTTCCAGCTGGGAGAAGTCTTCACAGCTGAACCCGGTCTTTATGACCCGCGACTGGCGGCCGGGATGCGGATCGAGAATAACTATCTGGTCACCGCCAACGGCCTGCAGCGTCTTACAAACTTCAGCATGGAACTGTAAGTGAGTCGGGACTGCAGCTACTTCAGGCCGCGTGGTTGAAAGTTGTCTCGTCCTGAGTGAAAACTACAAGGCTGGCACACACCCCTGTTTCTGGAGATTACCTGAAAATGCAACGCACGATATCCATCCTGTTACTGGTCCTGTCCGGTCTGTTGATAGGCCAGCTGCTGAACTCGTCGACGACCGCCGAAGACAAGGACGACACCAAGAAAGATGTTCGCCTCTTCGAAATGCGGATTTACACGACCCATCCCGACAAGCTGGATGACCTGCATGCACGCTTTCGCGACCACACGAACAAGATCTTCGTCAAGCATGGCATGCAACTGGTCGGCTACTGGACTCCCGAGGATGAAGAGACTCGCGATAACACGCTGATCTACATCCTTGCCTATCCGTCACTGGACGCACGCAAGCTCGCCTGGGCCGCTTTTGTTAAGGATCCGGACTGGCAGAAAGCCTACCGCGAGTCACGTGCCGATGGGGCGATCGTGAAGAAAGTCGAAAGCCGCTTTATGTCGGCGACAGACTATTCGCCGATCAAGTAACGCCGGCTTGCTGCGTCACCCGGCAACAACCCGATGGTTGTTCGCCGCAGGCGAAAATCGCGGGGCCCTGCACGCTCAGCGGGCAGGGTTCTCGTACCAGAAGACCCCCAGGTTGTCTGCTTCCTCGCAACCGAGGATATCCAGGTCACCGTCGCGGTCGAGGTCAACGGCCCGCAGCAAGTCAAATTTGACTCCCTGCATGCCACTCAGATCATGCGGCTGCCAGCGACCGTTCTTATCCTGACTTAGCCAGGCCACCCCAGGCCGACTGCGGTCGCCATGGGTATTGGCATCGTGCACGATGTCCGCGCGGCCGTCTCCGTCGATGTCAGCGATCAGGACTGCCTTGCCATGGGGTACCCCAAAAGGATTGGGGATCTGCTCGCTGCGCCAGCTAACCTCCTTGCCAGCCTGGCGGAAGAAAGCCAGTAGTTCCTTGTTGCGTGTGGCCACCAGGATATCCGCATGCTTATCGCCGTCCAGCAGCCCCACGTCGATGAACATCACTTCCAGGCCAGCCCCCCCGATGCGGTGTTCCAGCCAGCGGCCGGCGACCCGTTCCTGGCCGGGATGCTCCAGCCAGAAAACTCCCCTGCTGGGACCCTTGCGGTCAGAGACGATCACGTCCAGATCCCCATCCCGGTCGATGTCGTGCGAAACCAGCGACATGATCCAACCGGCCTTGTAGAGCGGATGAAACTGCCACTGACCCAGTTGCCGCGGATTAGCTGGGGACTGCAGCCAGCCGACCGTGGCAGCCTGACCCTTCGAGCCGACCAGCAGGTCAGGACCGTGGCGGCCATCCAGCTGGCCTGGCACGGCGTACATCCAGCTCTGTTTGTTTTCTGTCACCGGCAGCGGAGCTGTTGTCCAGGCGCCGGGATCGAGGTACCTGTCACTTTCGGCAGGTGCCCAATGAACAAAGATGGTCCGCACCTGGCCCTCACAGCAGCTGATCACATCCAGTCGACCATCGTTATCAAGATCAGCCAGCACCGCGTCTTCCGGCGATCCAACCGTGCCAACGGTGACTGCAGGCCAGGCCTGCTTCACTTTCTCCCCTGCCGGTTGCAGGTAGACTCGCACGATGCCGCCCTGTTCCCAGCCGGTGGCGATATCCAGCCGGCCATCCCCGTTGGCATCTGCCAGCCGAATGCCATCGGCCCCGCGCGACGAATCGTCAATGGTATGCCGTTGCCAGGGCTCAGCCAGCAGAGTTGCCGGTGCCAGGACCAGCAGGCCGATGAGCAGGGTAATCCAATGGCGGCTGGTTGAGCGACCAGCGAGACCGGCCAGGCACATCATCAGGGCGACTCCGGCGGCGGAAACGTACGGATCGCGCTGTAGCGCTTGTAACTCTCGAACACATCGCCTCCGTCCAGGGCCCGAGGATCGCCGGTCTGGCGAAGGTGCTGGTCAAGCTTTCCACTCAGTCGACGGGCAATCTCGGCATGTGACTCGCTGCCATAGAGGTTACGCAGGCAACCTGGATCCTGGCGGATCTCATACAGTTCGAATTCCGGCCGGAAATCCACGGCCAGGTGAAAGAACCGAGCCAATTGCGGCTGCTGGTGGTTTTCGATCAGGAAAGTCAGGCTGGGGCAGGCATCAATATCATGATAGCCGCCGTGCATTGGACCCAGGGAACCGTCGGCGTTCTGTTTTTGCGGGGCACCGGCCGGCCAGCGATCGGGGCGAAAGTTGTGGATCAACAGGTAGTCCGCCGTGCGCAGGGCCCGTTGGGGATAAGCCAGATTGTCATAGCGTGAACTTGAATGGCGCTCCCGTGCTGCATAAACCGCAGTCCGCCGTTCACGGATAAGAACCCGCCGGCGAAGCGCGATCAGGTCCAGCAGGCTATCACCTGCCATGGCGCTGGGAACCTGCTCGCCGGCAGCCTCAAGCAGCGTGGGGGCAAGATCAACAAAGCTGACCAGGTCATGCAGAACGCGGCCGGGCTTGCTAACCCCCGCCGGCCAGCGAATAGCAAGCGGCACGTGGAAGCCGTACTCGAAGCAATTTGCTTTGGCTCGTGGAAACGCCATGCCATTGTCGCTCGTCACAATCACCAGCGTGTTATCGAGTTCGCCCTGTTCTTCAAGAATCGCCAGCATCCGCCCCAGCTGGCTGTCAAAATGCTCGATCTCGACATAGTAGTCGAGAATATCCGAACGGATCTCCGGCCTGTCGGGCAGGAAAGAGGGAACCGTCGCTTGGTCCAGCGACTTGCCCAGCCGTAACCCACTACCCGCTTCAAATCGCCGGTGCGGCTCGTGAGCTCCAAACCAGAAACAGAAGGGCTGACCCTGCTGCCTGGCTGCGAGGAATGTCCGGAAGTTGGCCGCATAGTCCTTGTTGCTAATGCCAGCTGCGGGTGGCGAGAGGCGGGCACCGACAAACGGGGGACCGGCAGGATTCCGCTCTCTGCCACCGGCTTGCCAGTTTCCCGGGCCCCAGGGCTTGCCGGTATAGCCGACGTGATAACCTGCCGCCTCCAGGAGGTCGGGATAGCAGGCATACTTTGAGGAGAAGCTGCTGGCATGAGTACCAGCATGTTCCAGCTGCCAGCAATAGCAGCCGGTCAACAACGAAGCTCGTGAGGGGCTGCAACCCGGCGAGCTGCTAAAAGCGTTGTGGAACAGCAGCCCCTCGCGCGCGATTCGGTCAAAAGCTGGCGTCTTCAGGCCCTCGTCGCCGTAGGCCGACGCGTGCGGATAGGACTGGTCATCCGAGATCGCCAGCAGGATGTTGGGACGCTGGCCAGCCTGGATCGCGGTCGCTGAGAGCAACATCACCAGTACGATAAGGATCCAGCCAGCTGGCCGGGTTCGAGCCATTTTCATTGACGCCATCAGGCACCTCACTTGGCTGCCGAGTGCTGGAGAGCTGCACGCTACTTGTTGACCTGCGGGAATTTCCAGCGGTTGGAAGGCTTGTAAGCCTGGTCCATCAGCGTCACCAGCTTCTTGAGCAGATCGGGGTGATCTGCTGCCACGTCGCTGCGCTCGGCCAGGTCGTCCACCAGGTTATAAAGTCGTGGAGCGGTCTTGTAGGGCTGGTGCACGACCTTCCAGTTGCCCTGCCGCAGGGCACGGGCGCCGCCTCGCTCGTAAAATGCCCAGTAAAGATGGTCGTGCTGCTGTTGAGTGTCTTGACCCAGCAGCGCCGGGACAAACGAGATCCCATCGATATCGTCTGGCACGTCATCCGTCGTACCAGCCAGGTCGGCAAAGGTGGGCATGATATCCCAGAAGGCGCCGGCAAAGTCGGACATTGACCCAGCCTCAATCTTGCCAGGCCAGCGAGCGATCATGGGAACTCGAATACCCCCCTCGGAAAGATCACGCTTGATCCCTTTCAAGGGTCCGTTGGAGTCGTTGAAATCGGGGTCATTGCCACCCTCGCGATGGGGGCCGTTATCGGACGTGAAAAAGACGATCGTCTTTTCATCGATGCCATAGTCCTTGAGCTTCTGGAACAGGACGCCCAGGTCGCGATCCATGCGACTGATCATGGCCGCGTGAGCTTTCTGGGGCAGGGGCCAATCCAGGTCGGCATACTGGCCCAGCCCGGGCACCTCCATGCCTTCCTGCCTGGCCTCGTTGTTGGCGTGAGGAATGGTCAGCGGCAGGTACAGAAAGAACCTCCGTTTCTGGTTCTTCTCAAGAAATTGCATGGCCCGGTCCATGATCAAGTCATGGCTGTACTGCCGCTTCTCGCTGGCGACTCCCTGGCCAAATTGACCCGGTTTGAGAATCACATTCTCAAGCTGGATTCGCTTTTCATTGTCAATCAGGAAGCTGGGATAGTAGTTGTGCGCGTGATGTTGATCGAGGTAGCCAAAAAAGGCATCGAAGCCCTGGCGTGTGGGCAAGCCACTGGAGCCCTCATGACCCAGTCCCCACTTGCCAAACATACCGCTGGTGTACCTGCCGCCAGCCAGCACCTCGGCCAGCGTGACATCGGCGGGCCGCAAGTTGTCCTTGCCGTTACCACGAATGAAGCAATGCCCGGTATGGTAGCCGGTCATCAGAACACAGCGCGACGGGGCGCAGACGGTCGAGCCGGCATAGAAGTCGGTGAACTTCATCCCCTCGGCAGCCAGCTGATCGATTGCTGGCGTCTGGATTCTCTGCTGGCCGTAACAACCGAGGTCACCATACCCCAGGTCATCGGCCATGATGAAGATAATGTTGGGCTTGTCCGCAGCGGCAGCCGTCATTTCGGCAGCCGGCAGCAGCAGGCAGAAGGCAAACAGCAGCTGGCAGATGACTGGCAAAGATTGGCGATCTGTCAAAACAGCGGTTCTCCCGAGGGGGTCGATAGCACGAGCAGGTGTATCTTGGCTGCTGGCGTGACGGCGGTCAATCATTGCGGGCAGATCCGAGTCAGCGCTGCAGGAACCACCAATCCAGGGACCACTGGTCGGCTAGATCGTTGCCCGATAGTGGTCGGGCAGCTTATCATGGTCCGCATGACCGACCGCTCCTGAGTGAAAAGAGAATCCTGACATGACTCACGCATCCACGGACCGCCGCACATTCCTGCACCAGTCGCTGGCGACGACCGCCACACTTTCATCACTCAGCTTGCTGCAGCGCAATCTCTACGCTGCACCCGCCAAGAAGGAATGGATCCAGTTGTTCGATGGCAAGTCGCTGACCGGCTGGCATAAGAACCCCGAGCGGATTGGCCATGGCACAGGCGGGCAATGGACGGTCGAAGATGGAGCGATCACCGGCCAGCAGGATCCACCTGGTTCGGGCAACGGCGGCATTGTCCTGACGGACGTCAGCTTCAATGACTTTGAGCTGAAGATCGACATGAAGCCCGACTGGGGTGTCTGCTCCGGCCTCTTCCTGCGTGGCAACGACAAGGGCCAGTGCATTCAGATGATGGTCGACTACCACGACAACGGCAACGTCGGCCACCTGTATGGGGAAGGTACCGGCGGATTCAACACCCGCACATTCGATATCAACGGAACGTATGACGACGACAAGAAGCTGACCGGCATCACCACGGCGAAGCACAAGACAGCTGCCGACGTGGGGCTGGTCAGTAGCTGTACGCCGGAAGCCTGGGTCAAGGCTTGGAAGCTGAATGGCTGGAACACCGCCGTTGTACGTGTGGAAGGAAAGTACCCCGTCATCACCACCACAATTAATGGTCTGCAGGTTTGTAAATTCAACGGTGCCAATGCACCAACCCAGGGCTATGACAAGGAAGCGATCGCCAAGACGCTTGGTCCTGGTGGCAGCATTGCAGTCCAGGTTCACGGCGGCACAGGCTGGCCCAAGGGCGCCAAGTGCCGCTGGAAGAACATTGCTATTCGTCCCCTTCGCAGCTAGATCCTTCGCGCCGGAGATTTCCCATGTTGATCCGCTCTCTGATGACAATCTGCCTGTTGGCATTTCTGGCCCTCTCAACACAGCAACTCCAGGCCGAAAACTGGCATCAATGGCGTGGCCCGCAGGCCAATGGTCACAGCCAGGCCAAGGATATTCCAGTTAAGTGGGACGGCGAGGGAGTGCTCTGGAAAGTGGCAATTCCTGGAGTCGGCCAGTCCTCGCCGGTGATGTGGGGCAGTCGGCTATTTGTCACGTCCGCCAGCACGGACGGGGGGCAGCGACACGTTTACTGCCTCGATCGGTCGAACGGCAAGGTGCTCTGGAGTCACCAGGCCTGGAAAGGCGAAGCGGAGCCGACACATGGCATGAACAACCGGGCATCGGCAACCTGCGCGACCGACGGCAAGCACCTGATCGCTTTCTTCGGACGCGGTGGCATCCATTGCTACGACCTCGACGGCCAGCTGATCTGGTCGCGCCAGCTGAGTCCCTTTGCTGGACCCTGGGGGACAGCTGCATCCCCGATCATCGTCGGCAACACGGTCATCCAGAACTGCGATGCTGATGAATCGGCATTCATTGTCGGACTCGACAAGAACAGCGGCGAGGAACTCTGGAAGACAGAGCGCAGAGCGATCCGCGGCTGGAGCAGCCCGGTATCGGTCAAAGTGGGTGATCGCCAGGAAGTGATTCTCAACGGACATGGCCTGGTGACGTCGTACAATCCCGGCACTGGAGATATCTTCTGGTCCAGCAAGACCAGCAGCGGACGCGGCACGCCGACGGTCACACCACACAAGGGCCATCTGATCACGCTCTGTGGACTCTCCGGCGACATGATGGCGGTCCGACCTGGCGGCAGCGGGGACGTGACCGATTCTCACGTCATCTGGCGCACGCCCCGAACGGGTGGTCGCGACTTGCCCTCGCCGATCGTGGTGGACGACTGCCTGCTGATTGCTCGACTTCGTCCTGGCCTGGTCTCCTGTTATGACGTCACAACTGGCAGCGAGCACTGGACTGAACGATTGGAAGGCGGCTTCTCGGCAACGCCAATTGTCGCCGGCGGACTTGTCTACGCCGTCAACGAAGCGGGCCGGACGTTTGTCATCAGGCCCGGCAAGAAACTGGAGGTTGTCGCCAGCAACTCACTGCAAGCCTCCGAGGAGGAAGTCTTTCGAGCATCGCCCGTGCCTTTCGATGGCCACCTCCTGCTGCGATCAGACAAGCACCTTTACTGTGTCGGTACTCGCTAACATGCCGGACCGCGGATGACCAGACCGACGCCTGAATCCATCGATCCTGAACGTCTCCGCGAGCTGGCGCTGGCGGTCGTCCAGCAGGATCGATTTCCCTGGCTGGCTTCGATGGACGGGGAACAACCTCGCCTGCGACCGGTCTCACCGGTGCGGACCGATGAATTCGTTGTCTATGTGGCCAACCTGCGACAGTATCACAAGACCGTGGAACTGGCAGCCAACGCTCGCGTCGAACTGGGATACATGGATGACGGTCATAACCAGCTGAGAATCACCGGCGAGGTGACAGTTGTGCACGACCGCGAGCTGCTGGCGGAGATCTGGCAGGACAATCCGCTGCTGCGTCAGTACCTCGGCAGCATCGACAACCCCGACCTGATCGTTTATCGCGTCGATCCCAGCCAGGTCCGCTACATGCGCGAGTGGGCGCTGGAGTATCACGAGGTTCAGCTCTAGTACTCGAGGATCACAGAGCGGCCCCATGATCGGAGATGGTCCGTCTGGCCCTGCGCTGTGTCATCCGTCAAGCTACTGAGCACGAGCACGCAGCTGGTGGTGGATGCGGGCCACGTCCCACATGTAGGAATTAATGCCAGCCTGCGACTTGAGCTTCTCATCTGCGGCCAGGGCAATGTACTTGCGAGCCTGGCTCTTCTTTCCGGTCGCCTCCAGGAACAGGCCTATATAAAGGTGTGCATAGAAGAGCCGTCCTGTTTTCACGTCGGGGCCGGGCTGATCACGCTCGACATCCGCCAGCACATCCTCGACGGTCGCCAGGCCGCGGAACATATCGTAGACCTTCATCATCGGCACGCGCCGATCGTCCTTGATTGGCAGCATCACGGAGCGGGCCTTCTTGACTCCGTCGGCCGGCACCATGCAGAGGAACCGCCAGACGGAATTCTCCACGTCATTATCGTGAAATGTCTGGTACAGCTCGAATTGTTCGGCACCCTTGTCGAATTGCCCGGCGTAATAGAGCGCGATCCCACGCTCCCACTGCCGCGAGGCGGCCGCCGGCTGCAGCTTGATGTACCGATCGAAGTCCTTGACCGACTCTTTCATCTTGCCTCGCTGGAAATTCACCCGGCCGCGAATGTAATGGGCCACGGCGTTGCTGGCGTCTTGCTCCAGAACCTGGCTGAGCAGGACATGCGCCTCGTCAAACTTGCCAGCTGCGATCTGCTGGCGTGCCTGCCGCAGCAGCTTCTCCGGTTCCTCTGCAGCGAGCAGGTCAAGGGACATCAGGGTAACCAGGACTAACAAAAACAGCGGGGAGGGCATGGTATTCATGTCCCGCAGGATAGACCGTCGACAGGCACGCTGCAACAAGATCTGTGCTCGAACGTCAGGCTGGCAGCGATCTGCGTAGCCAACACTGCTGGGAAGTCGGCGTTCGCATGTTTGCTGCGCCGTCGCCTGTCAGCCTGCAGACATTTCGGTCACCGTTGTACAACCACCGAAGCAGACTTCCACGTCACTGCCAGCGGTCCGCAGTCGCTGATGGTAATCGCAGCGATACTGCCAGGCTCCCTGCGGATCCTGCTGATAGGAGACCGGCAATGGATGGCTATCCAGCGGCGCCAGCGCCCACTGCCTGCTGTCGGCGAGGTCGACTGGATCGGCGAAGTTGACATTGTAGAAGTGCCCCTCGCTGGCTGGCTGCAGCTGCAATTCGGCAAACAACTCGACCGCAGCAGCGGCGACATCCGACCAGTTAGCATGGTCAGGGTTCCGGAAGTACTGGGACCAGGCAATCGCCTGGCGGCCCAGCAGCGTCGCCTCGCGTGCTGCCGCCACGGTACCGGACATCCAGACATCGACCCCCAGATTGGCTCCACAATTGATCCCTGACATGACCCAGCTGGCTTGTGGGCAGATCGTCATCAAGCCGATGCGGGCACAATCGGCCGGCGTCCCATCGACGCTGTAGCGGTCCTCACCACAGGCTTCAACCCGCAGCGGCGACTCGGTCGTGATGCTGTGACTGGTGCCGGACATCTGTTGGCGGGGCGCCACCACGAAGACACGGCCGAGGTCTGCCAGCGCATTGGCCAGTGCATCGAGTCCAGCTGCATCAATGCCGTCGTCATTGGTAACCAGTATGTCCATCGTCAGCTCTGCTCCATTGGCAGGCCGGCCAGGACACGATGGAAGGCGGCCGCCAGTCGGTCCACGGTCTGATCGCCGGCAAGCAGGACAGGGTGGTGCAGGATCACTGTACTGTCGGCGGCACGCTGGCTGTGGACAAGCTGCCCCGCCTGTCGACAGCGGGGGCCGCGGCGGCGGGCAAAGCCGCGAAAGCCGGCATGCAGGGCAGCTCCCTCGGCCTGCATGCCTGCCAGCAGGTCCTCGCGCGCCGACCCCGCCTGGAGTAGCCAGGCCAGCTTGTAGTAACTACCGCGACGATCCTGCCTGCCTGCTACTGGCGTGGCAATCGGCTGCAATGCAGCCAGGCCATCAAGTGCCTGCAGCAGTCGAGTAACCGCCTCTGCGCGCTGTTTGTTGCGCTGATCCAGTTGTTGCAGCTGGGGCAACAGCACACAGGCCTGCATTTCACTGAGTGCGAATGCGTCGTTGCCACGTTCGGAGAAGACCTTGATCCGCTGTACCAGATCCTCATGCGGCGAAATAATCGCTCCGCCACGTCCTGCCGAGAGCAGCTTGCTGCCACCAAAGCTGAAGATGCCCAGATCCCCATGGCAGCCCGCCGCGGCTCCATCGAGCCAGGCTCCGGGAGTCTGGCAGGCATCCTCGATAACGCGCAGCTTCAAGTCGCGGGCGATCTCGAGCAGGCGACTCATGTTCGCCAGGCCACCATGCAGATGGGAGACGATCACGGCTCGGGTCGCCGGGCTGACCGCTTGCTCGATAAGCTCGCAATCCAGCGACCAGCTGGCCGGGTCGATGTCGACCAGTACCGGCCTCGCACCAACCGCCTCGATGCTGCGAAAGTTCCCCGGGAAGTCATATCCTGCCAGGATCACCTCGTCACCATCGCCAACCTGCAGGCCCCGCAAGGCCAGCTCAACGGCAATCGTGCCGCTACAGCAGGGGACAACATGGTGACCGGCGTGACAGTCGGCGAGGGCATCGGTCAAGCGTTCCAGGTGCGGACCGTGATACCGTCCCCAGCTGCCGTCCGCTGCCATATCTTTTAGCGCAGCGGCAACCGACTCGTCGATCGGCGGCCACGTCGGCGGCCCCTCGGGGAGGAGTGGCTGACCGCCATGGATGGCAAGAGCTGAGGTGTTCACTGGCTGCTTTCTGAACATACCGGGGCCAGCCTGGCAGCGGCCAGGAACGAAGCAGTCATTCATTCTAGCGACGATCCCTGCAAGCGGCGATGCGGCAAGCCCTGCTGACAGCTTCAAAGCGATCTTGACGGGCCGATGACAAACGACCTATTGTCCCCGCTTCACCCACTTCCACCGTGATTGCCCCACGCGGCAGCCTCATGTCCAGGTCGCCACTTTTCTGCTGGCTGTTGCTACTCGCCTGCCTGGCTGGCTGCGCAGGAAATGAATACGTGGTCCCGCGCTGGACGGCGTTCGAGCGATTTACCGAGCGAGCCTGGCTGGTTGCCTTTCCCCAGCCGGCATCGGACCGCACCAACCTGACGCTGGAACGCTACAACCTGGCCGTACGGGACGGCGATTCAGTTGAGCAAAAGCACGACACGGCGGAAACGCTGCAGCGACTGATTCAGTCCCAGCGGGAAGAGCCGAATCTCGACAAGCTCTACGGGATCGCCGAACTGGCCTACCTGGATGGCCGCCAGCAGTTGGCGCGGGGGTACACGAGAGAAGCACTGGATCGCCACTTCCTGGCGATCGTACATGCTTACTGGTACCTCTTCGATCCCGCCTTCGACGCCGAACGCAATCCTTACGATCCACGATTTCATCAGAGTTGCGCTGTCTACAACAAGGCTCTCGAAGCAGCCCTGCGACTGCTGCAGGACAAAGATCAGCTGGTGCCTGGGCTGCAACATCAAATCCAGCTCGGCCAGCAGCAGCTGCAGATCAATGTCGTTGCTCGCGGTGGCTGGCAGCGGCAGTTCGACGAGCTCAAGTTTGTTACCGACTTTGATGTACAGAGCCTGGCACACCGTCACCAGACACATGGACTGGGAGTGCCGATGGTGGGGATTTGCCAGCAGCCAGAGACTGGGGCGGAGGCGGTCAGCCAGTATTATCCGTCCAGCTGGGCACTACCGGTAACTGCATTCCTGCGGGTACCAGCCAGCAGCGTCTCGGCATCGACCGTGACAAGTTGCCTGCTGGAACTCCACGACCCACTTGCTCAGGCGGCGACCGAGGTTGAGAGCAGGTCAGTTGCGTTGACAACCGACATCAGCGTGCCACTCGCATTTCAATTGGATCAGCCGACATTCCGCGAACGCACGGACGTCGCCACGCTGAGCATGGTCCGTCCCCAGGAAGCGCTTTCTCGCAGTGGTCTGTTCATGCTGGAACCGTACGATCCTGGCAAGATCCCGGTGGTCCTGGTGCACGGGCTGCTTTCAACTCCGCTGACCTGGATGGACATGTACAACGACCTGCGCAGCTTTCGTGAGATCCGCGATCGCTACCAGTTCTGGTTCTACCTTTATCCGACCGGCCAGCCATTTTGGATCACGGCAGCCCAGTTGCGGCAATCGCTTGCCGACCTGCAGGGCAACCTCGACCCCGCCGGCAGCAATGAGCAGTTGCAAAAGAAAGTTCTCATCGGCCACAGCATGGGCGGCCTGATTTCGTTGATGCAGACGATGGAGAGTGGTGACGACTTTTGGCAGGTGTTGTCGGACAAGCCGTACCAGGACTTGCAGGGTCCAGAGCTCGCTCGGCAGCAGCTTGCCGCCACGGTCTTCTTCTCACCCAACCGCTCGGTGCAGCGTGTGATCACACTGGCCACGCCCTTTCACGGCAGCCGTTTTGCCAATGACTACACTCGCTGGCTGGGGCAACGCCTGATCGAGTTGCCGAGCGGCTTGCGATCGACGGCAGAGCAGCTGATTGAGGACAATCCCGGATTCTTTCGTGACACTCGCTTGCTCACCACCTCGACCAGCATTGACGCGCTGGCACCTGGGGCACCGATTTTTACGGCCCTGGACCGAGCGGGGCTGGCTCCCTGGGTGCATTACCACAACATCAAGGGAGTATCACCGGCCAGCAGCCTGGTCGGCAAGTTTTCTGAGGCAGGTGACGGTGTGGTGGGACTTGACAGTTCCCACTGTTCCTTTGCAGAGTCCGAGATCACGGTCCAATCGGAGCATGTATCGATTCACCGCACCTCGACGACGATCCTGGAAGTCCGCAGAATCCTGCTGTTGCCGGACCAGCAGCGAATGGACAGCGTGAGATGACGACGTCTGACGGCAGGGCGTAGAGAGCGGGAGATCTGCAGTCCCTGCTGAGCCGTTACGACATCTGCCAAGCCGAGGGTCTGATTCTGGCGGAGCACTAGTTAGCCGTGCGCTGGGCCAGCTCATCTCGCAGTCGGGCAGCCAGCTCATACTCTTCCTGGGCCACTGCGGCTGCCAGCTGTTCCTGCAGGGTCTGGCCAACCTCGTACTTGTTACGGAGCGACTCACGCATATCGGTCAAGCGGGTTACCAGTTCATCATCCTCGAAATACTCGCTGGCTTCATGTTCCTCGAACAGCTCACGCAACTGCGCCAGCCCGCCGTTGATTGCATGCACCGCCTTTTCCGCGCCATCCTCGTCGAGTGCCCACAGGGCCTCGGCCTGGATACGGTGAAACATCACGAAGGGCCGGTACTGCTCGTGGGAAATCGTCCAGTGCTCATCGGGGGAGTACTTGCGGCAGAAGTCCATCAGGCCGAGCGTGTGATTTGCGTCCTCGATCACCTGGTCGAAGCGGTTCAGTTTCAGCCAGCTGACCCGGCGGTGATAAAACTGGATGAACTCACGGTCGGCCTCCGAGCACTGCTCGTCATCCATCGCCCACTTGTCATCCTTGCGGACCAACTCAGCGACGAGGTAATCGTAATACGTTTCATAACCCTGCGGCCGTTCGCCGTCCGGGCGACCAGTTGTCTCCAGCTGCAGGATTCCCATGTCGACTCGGACCTGCAGCAACTCCCGATCGTCCGCTCCCTGGACCAACCTGGCGCAGAGGCCATCGGGATCGTACTCCCAGTCGCTGAGGATGTCGTCAATATGTTGACCACCAGCCATGAGTCCTGCAAATCTGCAAGGGGAGTCGAATTGTCCACCACCCGGAGCAGGGTGGTTGTGGGAGATTATAGCAAAGCCGCATGGTGCTGTGGGCGCGGCAGGGCATCCTCTTTTGTCATTCCCCGCCAGCGCAGCCCGCTGGCAGCGTCAGGTCAGACCGGACACTTTCTTTGCCGGACTGAATCCACTCAACTCTCGTCACCACCACCTGGACGGCGGCGGCGCTGTTTTTTCTCTGACCTGCGTCGTTTGTTCTGCAACCGGCGTTCCTTGGAGGCCCTGGTGGGACGCGTGGGACGGCGTCGGCGCGGAGGGCTGGCGACCGAGAGCAGAAGCTGGCGAAACTTTTCCAGGCAATCATCCACGTTTCGCGACTGATCGCGAAAACGCTGACTGGTAACGATCAATTCGCCCAGCTTGTTGATTCGTCGAGGGTATCGCTCTCTTAGCCGCTGGCAGACCGCTGCCGGCAGCTCCTCACTCGCAGCGACCAACCAACGCAGCATGACGCGAGTATTGACTTTGTTCACGTGCTGGCCGCCAGGACCGCTGCTGCGTGAAAACGTCATACGGATGTCGTCACGGGGAATTTTTATTCGGCTACTGACCTGGAACATCAGACTCTACCTGCAGGAACTCGCTTATCCATCGCGATCTAACCGCTGATTGTTATAATACAGCAGCGTCGCTTGTTGATAGCGAAGACGTGTCGACCCGGAAAGAGCATCATGATCACTCGCTGCTTTTACCTGTTGCTGGCCGCTAGCCTGATGGCCACCTGCGGCTGTAGCCAAGCCAATTCAACCGCCGATTTAACGGCCCGCGTTACCAGCCAGGCCGAAGCCGCTGGTCGCTCCAGCAAGGCCAAACCAGCAACGACCGCTGGGCAGCCAGTGAGCACGCCTGAAGCAGCGCTTAATGACGAGGATGCGGGTGAAACCGTCCCGGTGCGTGTTGTCAAGAAGAAGCAGGTGCCAGCACCTCGCGGTAAAACGGATGTCCTGCCCAACATCGGCAAACGCAGCCAGGGTGTCGACTGGCCCTCCTTCCTGGGCCCAAATCGAAACAGCTCGTCGCCGGAAAAGGGGATCATCACCGATTGGTCGGCCGGGGCGCTGAAAATCGTCTGGCAGCAGGAACTGGGCAGCAGCTATGGCATCGGGACAGTCAGCAAGGGTCGTTATTTTCAGTTTGATGAAGTTGACGAGATTGTCTCGGTTCAATGCTACAACGCTGAGACCGGCAAGAAACTCTGGCAGTACAGCTATACCACCGATTACGCCGACCTGTTCGGCTACGACAGTGGTCCTCGTTGCAGTCCGGTGGTGGATGGCAACCGGGTCTATATTTTTGGCGTGGAAGGAAAGCTGATCTGTCTGCGCGCCACGGACGGGGCAGAGGTCTGGGAGCACGACCTGCACAAGCGATTCGGTGTCGTGCAGAACTTCTTTGGTGTCGGTGCGACTCCGGTGATCGAAGGAGACCTGCTGCTGGTGATGGTCGGAGGCAGCCCGGCTGAATCGAGCCAGCTACCGCCGGGGCAATTGAACCTGGTCGAACCGAACGGCAGCGCGATCGTGGCCTTCGACAAATACACGGGGGAGGTGAAGTACAAGCTGGGTGATGACCTGGCAAGCTACGCCAGCCCGCTGGTCACCACCGTGGGCGAACGTCGCTGGGGATTCCTCTTCGCTCGCGAGGGCCTGATCGGCTTCGACCCCGCCGCTGGCACCGTCGACTTTCACTACAAGTGGCGCGCAACCAGCCTGGAGAGCGTGAATGCCGCCACACCGGTCGTGGTTGGTGATGAAGTATTTATCTCCGAAACTTACGGCCCCGGCAGCACGCTGCTGAAAGTCAAGCCAGGAGGCTATGACGTCGTCTGGAAAGACAATGACCGCGTCCGCAGCAAGGCCATGCAGACTCACTGGAATACGCCGGTCGCCGTCGATGGCTATCTCTATGCGAGCAGCGGGCGTCACACGCAGAACGCGGAACTAAGGTGTATCGAGTGGAAAACGGGCAAAGTGCAATGGACGATTCCACGCTTGACTCGCACCAGCCTGCTGTATGTCGACGGCCACTTTCTCTGCCTGGGTGAATACGGTTCCCTGATTCTCTTCAAAGCCAATCCCAACAAGTTTGAGCCAGTCGGGGAGTACCTGTTTGAGAACCCCAAGGCGACTGACAATCAGGGGCTGCGAGCGCCCTTGCTGTTGCAGTATCCCTGCTGGGCTGCCCCCATCATCTCGCACGGGCTGCTCTACCTGCGTGGCAGCGATCGGCTGCTCTGCGTGGACCTGATTCCAGAAGACTAGACGCTTCGGGTTACGTCTGCAGCAGCATCCATCCAACACTGGACCTGAGCCACAGATTGCTCGAGCAGCTGGCGATAGTCGCCGGCTGCGATTTCCTCACCCATCAGCTTGACGTCGTACCAGCCGCGATAGCCGGCCTGTTCCAGCTGCTGAATCAACCGACTCAGTGGACGCCGTCCCTTGCCCAACGGGCAGCGCTGCTGCTCACTGTCCGGCATTGTCCGTCCATCGGCGAGATGAACGAGGGCCAGGCAGGGGACCAGTTCAGCCAGCATCTGCTCGAGCCCCGGCAGCTGACCCCAGTGGTATGTATCGACGACAAGCTTGAGCGCGGGGTGCTCGATCCGCTGCACCAGTTCCATCGCTGCGGCCAGGTCGTTGAGTATTGTCCAGTCGGCAGCGGTGATGGCCGGCATAGGTTCCAGGGCCAGCACCACGTTCGCCTCTCGCGCCACAGGCAGGAGCTCTGCCAGAGCGGTTTCTAGCAAGCGAGTGGCATGCCGCTGTGTGTGACCACCCCGTCCACCGCTATGCAGGACAAGGACCGGAGAGCCGATCAGCTGTGCCAGCTCGATCGCCTCACGGGCATCAGCCAGGCTGTCGGCAAAGCGGCGTCCGTCACTGCCGGTAAAGCCACCAGCCCAGAGCAGGCAGGAGGCCTGCAGGCCGCTCTCAAGAAGCAGCTCGGCCCCTTTTTCTTCGCCAAAGTCACTCAGTTTCTCGCGCCAGATACCGAGCCCATCGGCTCCGGCGGCTGCCGCCTGCAGCACGTCCTGGTCGAAGGACCAGCGATAGGATGTCAGTTCATTGATCGAGAGACGCTGCACGACCGTCTGACTCCATTCACGAGGCGAAATCTGCCAAGGCTACTTGCCAGGGGCTAAATTCCAGGCATCAACCCAACTGTCGGAACTTCGCTTGAGATCAAAATCACGGATCAGTCGCTGTTCCATGTCATGCAGATGGCCGGCACCGTAGAACACGGCTATCCGCTTGTGCCCCTGCTTGATCTCTCGTTGGAGTATCTCGAAGGCCTTGCCATTTCGAGCGGTGATGATGGCAGATCCTTCGGGCCCTTCCAAGGCCCCAATCATGCCCTCGGACTGCTCGAATTGCTGAGCCAGGATGATCTTCAGCTGTCGCTCCCGATCGCCCGAAAAAAGTGCGATCAGCAGGGATAAGTCGCCGCCCGATCCGCCAGCACCGCTTGCCTGAGTCGCCATGCTGTAGCCGAGCGTACGGAAGTACATCTGCAGCCAGCTCTCGCCGCGATCATCCATCGCCTTGGCGAACTCCTCGGGTGTCATGTCTGCATGGACAAGGTTCTTGGCGGTGTAGTCGATCTTATTGAGTTGATGTGACAGGCCGAGTACCGATTTCATGCCATTCTGCAGGCCGCCGATCACACCGCCACCACCCCCCTCGCGGCCACCCTTGGGAATCCGAGTCCCTTCCGGGGCGACCAGCTCGTAAAGAACCACATCATATTCGGCAAACTTCTCGTTGAGTGTTCGGTAATATGCATCGTCTCCGACATGCACAGCGCCTACCAGGTCAACCGTGGCACCCCGTCGTTTTCCCCGTGCAGAGACGAAATGGACAATCGCGGTCTGTAAAGCGAGAGGCTTGTTCTGCTCGTCACGAGTTACTCGCATGTAAACATGCCGCTCGACCGTCTCCCGCCCATTCTTCTCGGCTTTGTCAGCTTTCTCGGCCTTCTCGGCCTTGTCAGCTTTCTCTTCCGGCTTCTCTTCCGGCTTCTCTTCCGGCTTCTCTTCCGGCTTCTCTTCCGGCTTCTCTTCCG
>CAUZOB010000081.1:0-20266 GCA_963581185.1 Planctomycetota bacterium
AGATTCCTGGCATCGTCGGCAGCGATCTTTCCAAGGATCAACAGAAGCTCGTGAAGGCTGTGCTCAAGGACATGCTCAGCACCTACCGTGAGGAGGATGTCAGCGAAGCGATGGAGATCCTCAAGGCGGGCGGTGGTATTGAAAGCACGAGATTCGCTTTCTACTCGGGCGAGGATATCGACAACGATAAGGTCTGGGATGTCTGGCGGATTGAGAGTCCCACAGTGGTCTGTCATTTCCGCGGCGCACCGCATGTGCACGCCTACATCAATATCCAGCGTCGTTCATAGTGAAGAACGATCCAGTCTCTCCGGCTCTCATCGATCCGCCTCTGGCGATATCGACGTGGTCGCTTTAAGCACTTACTTCCAACCTCTGGTGGACAATGACAGATCGCATCATTCAACCGCGTCGTGACTTTCTCAAGCAGGCTGGCGGGCTGGCCGTTGCCACGACCTGTCTGCCGATTGCCGGTATGGACTTTGCTTCCGCAGCATTGGCCAAGAAGAAAACGCCAGAGACCCTGGTCTCGTTGCTCTACGAGTCGCTTAATGAAATCCAGCGGAAGGCAGTCTGCTTCGACTGGGATTATGTCGATCCGCAGCGAGGCCTGTTGCGGACGCGACTGGAGAACAACTGGAAGATCACACGCCCGTCGATCAAGAGCAGCTTCTTCACGGCTGATCAGCAGGTGTTGATGCGTGACATTTTCAACGGCATGACCAATCCGGAGTGGCTGGATCGCTGGGACCAGCAGCTGAATGATGACGTTGGCGGTTTTGGCCGAAACCAGTCGATCGCGATTTTTGGTGAGCCCGGTACAGACACATTTGAATTTGTCTTGGCCAGTCGCCACATGACGCTGCGATGTGATGGTAACAGTGCCGAGCATGTCGCCTTTGCCGGCCCGATTCTCTATGCGCATGAAGGCGAAGCGACTTACGAGGAACCGGAGCACCCCAATAATGTCTTCTGGCACCAGGCGCTGGAAGCGAACAAGTTGTTGGAGATGTTCAACGGCTCGCAGCGAGAGCAGGCGCTGGTAGTGAAAGGAATGCCGTCGGAGGAGCTGGTTGGTTTTCGTGGTAGCAAGGGCACGTTTGATGGCCTGCCGGTGACGGAATTCTCATCCGATCAGAAGGAACACCTGCAGGGTGTGTTGAAACTGTTACTGGAGCCATTCCGCAAGTCGGACCAGGACGAGGTGAACCGCTGTCTCAAGGTTCAGGGCGGTCTGGATCAATGTCACCTGGCCTTCTACAAGCAAAGCGACCTGGGGGACGATGGCATCTTCGACAACTGGCGACTGGAAGGACCCTCGTTCGTCTGGTACTTCCGTGGCACGCCACATGTGCATGTTTGGGTCAACGTGGCGGACACGGCCGAGATCAAGCTGAACAGCTATCAGGATTCGGTCGGCGTCTGAGCTTGTCGGCGCGGAGGCTGCAGAGAAGCAGCTTTAATTGTCGCCAATCACCGGCGGCGTGGGTGGATAGCAGCCCAGTTCCAGGTGGTTGCCGTCAGGGTCGAGGAAGAAAATCTGGGTCACGTTCGTCTGCGGAACGAGGGACTCCTTGTACTCGATGCCAAATTCTTCCAGCCGAGCCCGGGCAGCATCGATATCCGACACCTTGTAGGCGATGTGGTCCTTGCGCGTCTGCACTTCGCTCGCTTCAGGCGCCGGCTTATCACCAGGTTCGATCAGGTGGATCTGCACGCCGTGATTGAACAGCCAGGCGCCGGGGAAAGAGAATTCGGGACGTTCGATTTCTTCAAAGCCGAGTACATCACAATAGAAGCGTCGTGAAGCCTCCAGGTTGTGCGTGATATAGCTGATGTGATGAACCACTTCGATGGGAAGAGACGATGCCATAATTTGTCTGCCTGTTTAACTGCAGCCTGTTACTGTTTGACCACGTCCGGACAATGGAGCCGGAGTGCCGCCAGGAGTTGATCGACGACTGCTTCTAACCCGATGTCCTGGTTGATCTGTGTGAACACGAAAGGGCCATCGCCTCGCATCGAGATGCTGTCTCGCTTCATCACGTCGAGGTCGGCGTTGACCGCCTCGGCCAGGTCGATCTTGTTGATCACCAGCAGGTCGGACTGGGTGATCCCCGGGCCACCCTTGCGAGGTATCTTATCGCCACCGGCAACGTCAATCACGTAAATCGTGAAGTCCGCCAGTTCGCGGCTAAAGTCGGCTGCCAGGTTGTCGCCGCCCGATTCAATAAATAGCAGGTCGGGGCTGAAGCTTCGTGAGAGGCCTTCGAGGGCCAGCAGATTGGCTGAGATGTCCTCGCGGATGGCAGCGTGGGGACAGCCGCCGGTTTCGATTGCCACGATTCGCTCCGGTTCAAGTGCTTCATGACGCATCAAGAACTCGGCATCCTCGCGTGTGAAGATGTCGTTGGTGACCACGGCAATGTTGAGCGAGTCACGCAGTGCCCGGCAGAGTGCCAGCAACAAAGCTGTCTTGCCCGTTCCGACCGGGCCACCGATGCCGACGGTGAAGGAACGCTGGCTGAAGTCGCGGTCATCTACCAGGCTGTCGCGGTCGTCGAACACGCCAGGGTGGTCGAGATGGTCATGGCTATGGCCATGCATATGATCATCGCTGTCATCATGGCTGTGATCAGGACTGTCATCGTGACTGTGATCGTCTTCGTGCATGGCAGCGCAAGCTCCTGATATCCAAGGTCACGGTATTGTAATGCTCGCTGACTAGCTCTGGAACAACCGGGAATAAAGTCGATCGTGGTTGGCTTGCAGCAACTCGACCAAGGGTGCTGTTTGAGTGATCTCCTGCCAGGGCTGTTCGGTCCGGCCGCTGCTGAGTTGCTCGAGGTGCTCAGCCAACTCGTACTGCAATCGTTGACCGGCTAGGGGGCCGACAATATTGAGTCGCACGGCGGCGGAGATCATGTCGCGCAGCATGATAAAGAGGAACAGCTCGACCGCTCGCTGGGCCGGTAGTTCCAGTGCCCGGCAGACCACTCCGAAGAGCGGAGCAAGGTGTGCAGCCAGTTGGCCCTGGTGGACTTGTTCCTGCAGCGGGGTCAATTCAGCCAGGCGGAAGACCTTGATGGCGGTCGCCAGCAGGGCCTGTCCCTGGGCTCGGCTGGCACGGTTCGCAACGTGGTTGCTGAGGGTGGCATTGGCCAGCTCGTCAACGTCGCTCAGTGGCACGTCCTGGCGATGTGCGGCGACGAGCAGGGGCAAGGTTCCACGGGTGGTCTGCCGCAGCACGGTGACGAGGAAAACCCTTAAATCCTCGGCTGATTGCAGCTCTTTCCATTGAAAAGCGGCTTCAATACCTGAGGAATGGGCAAAAGAGCCGACTGGGAAAGCCGAATCGGCCAACTGCAGGCAGAGAAGCTCCTTCTGAAACTCGTTTTTTTCTCTGACCACAGGCTTACCTATCTTAACTGACTCTCACAGGAGGAACATCGAGATCAATAGGAGTGGTGAAAAACGGCGTTTTATGAACAACAGGTCAATCTGGATATGCCCATTTTGCGAAACAGAGTGTAGCACGTTAGTGCGCCTGAGATAGATACGGTTAGGTTGTTCCTGTCGTGTCGCAATGGAGGCGACTTTGGACGCCTAGTTACTTTCGCGGTCCTATTATGGAGTGAGAAGGCCTGAAAATGAGAACCACACTTAAAAAATGTACATGGGTATTTTCGCTGTTTGCGATGACCCTGTTTGCGACAGCGGGCCTACAAGCCCAGGACGACGGCGGACGCACGAAACTGGATTGGGGCGATTGGCCCGGTTCGGTGACAGTGGGTGCCGGTGTTCGAGCCAGTTTTAACAGCCAAGACGGAGCTGCTCCTGATGGCGGTTGGGATTCGGATTTCAATATCGACAACGCTCGTCTTTACATTGGAGCCACGGGACACGATATCCTCGGCCTGGAACTGAACTTTGACATCAACAATGCTCAGGGTTTTGGTACTGGAACGGAAGCCGGCGAATTTCGCGTGCTGGATGCCATCCTGAAGGTAGAGTTCGGTGACCTGGTCAACATCTGGATGGGGCGTATGATTGCTCCCAGTGATCGTGCCAACCTGAGTGGTCCGTACTTCCAGAACAACTGGTCGTTCCCGTTCACTCAGTTTGGTTACTACAACATCTTCCAGGGTCGTGACGACGGTGCGATGGTGCACGGTTCGGCCAAGGAAGGCAAGTTCGAGTACGCCTTGGGTGCTTATGATGGCTACGACGCTCCGGCTGGTGACGACAACGTCATGGTTGCTGGTCGTTTCAGCTATAACTTCCTTGAGAACGAAGCTGGCTACTACAATTCCAGCACGTATCACGGAACCAAAGAGCTCCTGACTGTTGGTTTTGCTTTCCAGAACCAGCAGGATGCCGTCGCAATTGGCGATGACTATGACGCTTACAACTTCGACCTGCTCTACGAGCGGCCGACGTCCAGTGGCGGCGTGGTTACCATTGAAGCGGCTTACTACGAGTTTGATGGTACTGGCAGTGCCAACAGCAATGGCAATAGCTACTTCATTCTGACCAGCTACATGCTGGCGAAGGAATATGCTATGGGCGCGCTGACTGGCCGAGTGGTGCCGTACTTCCGTCACCAGGAATACAGCCGAGACGCGGCTGATGCTGGTGCACGTACTCGAAGTAACGACTTCGGTATGCACTACGTCATTCACGGGCACAACGCCCGCCTGACGCTGGAATACACCGATTTTGACACGTCGACCTCTTCGGAGAACGACGAAGTCAAGCTTGGTATGCAGCTCCAGTTCTAGGATGCTGAGGACTTTCGATGCCTAGTTAACCGGCATCGAATGCCTTGAACCTAGGCAAATACGCCACCGGTGGTGTTCATTGAACACTGCCGGTGGTTTTTTTATGCGCACTAAGTTGTTGGGCGAACGGCACTTCCGCACATCATCCCTGCTCTGCCGGCCCAGCTTGGCACCGGATTTGCTCTTTTTAAGCTGAAATGCTGTTTCATCACAGGCAGCACTTTGCCGACGTCGACTCTGGCCTGGGCTGGGTAAGGCGACTCGGTTCCTCTGCTCCCAAACCTGAAAGGCGGAAGTGATCCAGAATGAAGGTAAACAACCTACTACTCGTACTCTTATGTTCCTTGCTGATGGCCATTGGCTGCGGCAAGGGTGAAGACAAACCCAAGGACGCTGCTGCTCCCGCGGGTGGCAGCTCGACAGCGGAGAATATCCCTGATACCACTCCGGAATCCGAAGATGCTAAGGACCAACCGGCTCCAGTGGCTGACACAGTTAAGGACGAACCGGCTCCAGTGGCTGGCACAGTCAAAATTGGCGTGCTCCATTCGTTGAGTGGTACGATGGCTATCTCGGAAGCCTCCTTGAAGGATGCTGTTGAGCTGGCTGTTGAAGAGATCAACGCAGCTGGTGGTGTGCTCGGTAAAATGATTGAGATCGTGGCTGTTGATCCGGCCAGTGACTGGGACCTGTTTGCTGAAAAGGCTGAAGAGCTGATTCTGCAGGAGCAAGTTGCGGTTACTTTTGGTTGCTGGACCTCGGTCAGTCGTAAGTCGGTGCTTCCGAAGTACGAAGACAACAACGCCCTGCTTTTCTACCCCGTGCAGTACGAGGGTGAGGAACAGTCGTTGAACGTTTTCTACACGGCAGCGACTCCCAACCAGCAGCTGATTCCAGCAGCTCAGTACATGATGGGTGAGGACGGTGGCGAGTGTAAGAAGTTCTATCTGCTCGGAACTGACTATGTCTTCCCGCGGACCGCTAACAAGGTCCTCAAGGCATTCCTCAAGTCGGAAGGTGTTGCCGATGAGAACATCATCGAGGAATACACTCCTTTCCATCACCAGGACTACCAGACGATTGTTGGAAACATCAAGGATTTCGCCGCCAGTGGCGACGCTTGTGTTCTTTCCACGATCAATGGTGACAGCAATGTGCCGTTCTACAAGGAATTCGCCAATCAGGGCCTGAGTTCCACGGACTGCCCGATCATGGCATTCTCGGTTGCCGAGGATGAACTGCGGGCAATGGACGTACCTCCGCTGGTCGGCCACCTCGCTGCCTGGAATTACTTCCAGAGCATCGATACGCCTGAGAACCTGCAGTTCGTCAACGCTTTCAAGGCCAAGTTCGGTGCTGATCGCGTGACGGATGATCCGATTGAAGCCGCCTACTTTGGCGTCTACGTCTGGGCCGCCGCAGCTGAAAAAGCTGGCAGCTTCGAAGTAGATTCCGTTCGTGAGGCGGTTTATGGCCTGGAGTTTGATTCCCCAGGTGGCAAGAAGCGAATGCACACGGATAACCAGCATACGCTGAAGCCAGTTTATATCGGTGAGATTCTCCAGGACGGTCAGTTCCGGATTGTCTATGAAAGCGACGGGCTGGTGTCACCTGACTCCTATAGCTCGTACTTGCATACCGATGGCAACATCCCCGCCCCGACTGGCGGACCCAAGTAGTTACCCCTGGTGTTTTAACGACGTGTGATATTCTCGCGTGACTTCTCGAGTTCGCGCGATAGATGTCGACGAACGTATCGAGGAGAGTATAAAGGACTATACTCTCCTCGAACGTGTCGTCCACTTGGATTGATCCAAGTGGGCGTTTTGTCGTTCATGGCAGACGCTCTTTTCGTTTGCGAAGGAATCTTGAGCCTTGCGGTCCGGTCCTCTCTCTTACTTGGCGATCATCGTCGCTGTGGCAGTATCGTTCTGCCCAAGCCTGGTTTCAGCTCAGCAGCCAGACCCGGATACTGAGCTGCGCAGTACGATCCAGCAGGTCGTAAGCGGCTCGACCGACGAGAAGATTGCGGCCATCGGCATCCTGACTGAGTCGCGGGATCCGCGAATCCTGGCAGTCCTGGAGAACTTCAAGCTGGGCCTGTTCTTCACGCTCCAGGACGAACTGGTGCTCTGCCCGAAATTCGACACCGACAAGGAGGGCAACCGCACAGGCCAACTGCAGGACTTCCTGACAGCTGAATCACTGATAGGGCCCAATGGCGAACATCGTGTCGTATCCAAGCGGGACCTCGAGGACGTCGTTGTTCCTCGCAAGGCTCGACGTGACCTGGCCGATGCTATCCGCGTTCACGAACTTTACGGTTCCGATCTCGATCGTCGATTGTCTGCCGTCCAGCGACTTGGCCTGAGTGGCAATCTGGCGTTCATGGAATTGCTTGAGGAAGTTGCTGCGGCCGAGAACCCCAGGCGCATCACCTACGCCGCCAACGAGGGGGTCTGGTTGCTCAAGCTGGGCGACCCTGACAACAGCCGTGAAGATCTTATCGCCGCAGCCCGGCAACTGGGCGATATGCGGAGTGCGCGTGGGGCAACCAGGCTGGTCGATGTGGTTGAGTTGCTCGACCAGCAGGAAGCGGATGGCCAGTCTGTCGACGAGGAATTGAGAACGGTTTTCCAGCAGCAGCTGACAAACATCAAGACATACCAGGACCGAGTTGGCCTTATGAAGGATGTCTTCAATGGCATCTCCACCGGTTCAGTTCTGGTCCTGATTGCCCTCGGACTGGCAATCATCTTCGGCCAGATGGGTGTGATCAACATGGCCCACGGCGAACTGGTGATGCTGGGTGCCTATTCCACATACATCATGCAGCTCTGGTTTGGCCACACACCTGAAGTGCCGAATAACTGGTTCTTTATCGCAGCTCTTCCCGCCTCCTTCCTGATCGCCGCTTTCATCGGTCTGTTGATTGAATGGCTCGTGGTGCGGCACCTCTACGATCGGCCACTCGAGTCGCTGCTGGCGACCTGGGGCGTGGGATTGATCCTGATCCAGTTCATTCGCGCCGGGTTCCCCTGGTCGGGAGCTGACTGGGCGGAAAATCTGCCGGATTTCCTGATCTGGGGAGGCTTTGGCGACAATATCGGTGTCAACAGCCCCACCTGGCTGGTGGGTGCCGCGGACGTGATGACAGATCTTAGCTTGCCCTACAACCGGATCTTTATCATCGCCTTCACTCTCGTTGCCGTGCTGGCCATTGCCTGCCTGATGCGCTACACGCGATTGGGTTTGCGGATCCGGGCGACAGTGCAGAATCGCGACACCGCGGCCAGCCTGGGGGTGCACACGCGGCGGGTTGACCGGTACACGTTTGCGATCGGTTCCGGCCTGGCCGGGATCGCGGGATATGCTCTGACCTTGATTGCCGGTGTCACGCCTGACATGGGACAGAACTATATCGTCGACTCCTTCCTGGTTGTGGTCACTGGCGGTGTTGGCAAGCTGGCAGGTAGTGTTTCAGCAGGTATGGGCGTCGGTGTGGTCAACAAGTTCTTTGAACCGATCACTTTCGGGTCAGCATTATTCTGGGTCGGCCTGGCTGTGCTGGTTTCCACCTGGATTATCCTTGTCCGTCGCGCCAAGCGAATCGACCCGACGCTCGTCAAAAAAGCTGTCTTCCTGCCGCCGCTGTTCGTTTACCAAAACCGGAAACAGCGCGGCCTTGTCCGGCTGCTGCTGGTGATGGCCGCCGGTGGAGTGCTGATGTGGACCGTCAGCAGAGCTGGATTCGATCACATGCTTGTGATTCGTGAGGATGGCGGCTCCGTTAAAGCTGGCCAGAGATTATTGATCGCAGACCAGCATGGCACACGGCAGGTGGTTGGATTTGGTAGCGAATCCCCGCCCGGCAGTGATCCAGCAGCTTCCAAGCCTGACAGCACTGTCGAACTAGGAGACATTTCAAGGCCGGCCATGGCCCGCCGGCTGACCGCTGCCATCAAGCAGCTGAAGTTGCGCGGTGTGCGCGCTTCCGTCGACGGAGACCGGATCTTCATTCGTGGCAGTACCATGATTGTCCTGACGTCTGACCAGGACGCGCTCGGTGTGTCTGCTCGCAGGCGCGAAGGATATCGCTCCAAGCCGGGTCCGGTCTCTGCGAGATTACCAGGTGGAAGTGAATTCCTGGCTCAACCAGTGCAGACGATCTGGGCCAAAGTGCTGGTGCTAATATTGGTGATGCTGTTTATCCAGTGGCGGCCGGCTGGGCTGTTCCCACCGCGCGGGAGGCTCGCCGATGATTAGCCATGAAAAACGCCAGGTCTTCCGCCATTGGCAAGACTCCGCTGTGCAGGCAGTTAACCACGGCATGCCCTGGTTTAGCCTGATCCTGGCACTGATCATCGTGCCGTTTCTCTACCTCTCCGGCGAGATGGAGATCGTCACAGTCAACATGTTGGGCCGCTATCTCTGTTTTGCAATCGTGGCTGTCAGCCTCGATTTGCTCTGGGGCTATACCGGCCTGCTCTGCCTCTGCCAGTCGCTATTCTTCGCCCTCGGTGGATATGCCATGGGTATGTACCTGGCACATCACGGCGGCCCGGAAGGGGTGATCGATGCCAGTGGCTGGAAACTGCCAGCCTGCTTGCACGTCGTCTACCCGGCCGCCGTCTGGGAGACGGAAGAATACTGGCAACTTCCCTTCTTCTGGAAACCGTTCTTCTGGTTTGAATCTGCCACCATCCTGGGCTTGCTTGTTCCCGGCATAGTCGCCCTGGTCATCGGATTGTTTATCTTCCGCAGTCGTGTCCGCGGCGTCTTTTTCGCCATCCTCACCCAGGCTCTCACGCTGGCCGTCTGGCTGGTGTTCTGCATGAACAATATGAAGCTCTGTGGCACAAACGGGCTCACGCGATTTGAGCGTGTGGGGCCATTTTTTGACCCTGAGCAGGGAGCCAACACAGCAAAACTTGTGATCCTGCTGACCGCCGTGGTCGGCCTCAACCTGCTGATCCTGGTACGAGCTATCATGAGCCGGGTTGGCAGTATCAGTCTGGGAAACAGCTGGAAGGATCCCAAGCGACTGGGAGTCCTTGCTGGCTGCCTGGCTGTCGGGCTGGGCGCGGCTGTTTGGATCCAGAGCTATATTGCCGGCAATTTTGTTGACCTCAACGAGCTCAAGGATGACGGCGTTAAGTTCGCGCTCTACCTGGTGACCGTGGTTGCGCTGATCGATGTCTACTTGTTCTGCAAGTACATCGTCGACTCGCGCTTGGGACGAGTCCTGATCGCAGTTCGCGACCGGGAAAGCCGCCTGCGGTTTTCCGGCTACCAGCCCTATGTCTACAAGGCCTTCATCTTTTCCATCTCAGCCATGATCGCCGGCCTGGCTGGCATGCTCTATGCACCCCAGATGGGCATCTTTACGCCAACCAACCTGGAACCCAAGGAGTCGATCCTGGTTGTCATCTGGGTCGCTGTTGGTGGCCGCGGTACATTGGCCGGCCCCATCATCGGTGCGCTGGCGGTGAACCTCATTTACAGCCAGCTGACCAGTAGCGCGCCCGACACCTGGCCATTCGTGCAGGGTGGCTTGTTCGTTGCCGTCGTGCTGATGTTTCCCGATGGCCTGATTAGCCTCTGGTATCGAATCACCGGGAAAGGAGCGGCTGCTGATGAGGATCAGCCGACCGACGAGGATGACCGAGTGGATTCTGTGGCCATGATGCAAGAACGACTGCAACGTGTTGCCAATATTCAGCGACTGCAGACGGACAAATCGCAAATCCAGGCGGAGATCGTCTCGGTGCATGACCTGACCGTTGTCTTCGACGGTTTCAAGGCGCTCGATATCGACCATTTCGCAGTGCCGCACTACATGCTGCAGGTGATCATTGGTCCTAACGGGGCGGGCAAGACCACGCTCTGTGACGTGATCAGTGGCAAGACCCGTCCCACCACAGGGCGCGTGCTGTTCAATGGCGCGGATATCACCGAGGCCAGCGAGGCAGACATTGCCCGTCTTGGCGTGGGGAGAAAATTCCAGACGCCGACAGTGTATGACAGCCTCAGCGTCTATCAGAACATGGAGCTGGCCCTGCCCAATTGCCAGGGCCTGGCCCATAACCTGTTCCGGATGACAACCGCTACTCAGCGAGATCGCATTCACCAGATGCTCGAACGGGT
This sequence comes from Planctomycetota bacterium, assembly GCA_963581185.1. Lineage (GTDB taxonomy): Bacteria > Planctomycetota > Planctomycetia > Pirellulales > Pirellulaceae > SAT2750. The sequence goes on from CAUZOB010000081.1 coordinate 10,929, forward strand.
CCGGCTGGATGACGATATGAATCGCCAGGTGAAATACCTCAGCCATGGCCAGCGGCAATGGCTGGAGATCAGCATGCTGATTCTCTCCGATCCAAAGCTGTTGCTGGTGGACGAACCGGCTGCCGGACTGACCGACGAGGAGACGGTGCTGACGGCCGAGCTGCTGCTGGAGCTGCAGGAAGATCACAGCATCATTGTGATTGAGCACGATATGGAATTTGTCCGCATGCTCAGTGCACCGGTGATGGTACTGAATGAGGGCCTGATCATGGCCTCGGGTACAATGGAGGAAGTCCAGGCGGACGAGCGAGTTGTGGAGGCTTACCTGGGTCGCTAGCTTTTTCGCGGCACCCTGACAGGTGGAACAAGACCATGTTGAAGATCAACGAATTATCGTTCTCCTACGGCGCCATCCGGACGTTGCAGGATGTCTCGATGGACTTCCAGGAGTCGAGCATCACCTGCGTGGTAGGCCGCAACGGCGTTGGTAAAACAACCTTGCTCAAGAACATCATGGGCGTGCTGCAACCGAGCGGCGGATCGCTTTATCTTGGCGACCAGGATGTGACGGGAATGAGTGCCTACCAGCGTGCGCATGCCGGACTGGGGTTGGTGCCACAGGGACGCCAGGTGTTTCCTAAACTGACCGTCGAAGAGAACCTGCTGGTCGGGCTCGAGTCGCATCCGAAACGTTCACGGAAGATCCCAGCGTCTGTGCTGGAGATGTTTCCCGTGCTGGGAGAGATGCTCAAGAGGATGGGTGGCGACCTCTCGGGCGGACAGCAACAGCAGCTGGCAATTGCCAGGGCCCTGGTTGGCGAGCCGCGGGTGCTGCTGCTGGACGAGCCGACCGAGGGAATTCAGCCCAACATTATTCAGCTGATTGGCCGCGTCCTAAGTGACCTGGTTGAACAGCATGGGATGACTGTCGTGCTGGTAGAACAGTACCTGGATTTTGTCCGTGAATTCGGACACAACTTTTACATCATGAATCGAGGTCGCGTGGTCGCCGACGGTGAAACCGAGAATCTGACCGACGAGCTGGTCTCGCAGTATCTGAGCGTGTGATCCATCCTTCCACCTGCCCGAGGCCTTGAGCTGATGATTTCCCCGCCGGTTGGTCACGGGTTGCTCGAATTGTCGCATGTTGCCGGCAAGACCGAGGTAACTCGCTGCCAGGCACACAGCCCCTTGAAGCTACTCACCCCCCGTGGACGGCACGAGGCGGCCTGGGTCTATACCAGTACTTTTGGCGGTGGCATGGTGGCGGGTGATCAGACCGAGTTGCAAGTGCGTATGAAACCTCAGGCCCGCTGCGTGCTTACCACCCAGGCCTCCAGCAAGATCTATCGCGATCCCCAGCAGCGTGGCTGCCGGCAGCTGGTCGAAGTGGATGCGGAATCTGAATCGCTGCTGGTTGTGGCCCCCGACTACGTGACCTGTTTTGCTGAAGCGAGTTTTCGCCAGCAACAGGACTTTCGACTCGATCCACAAGCGTCCCTGGTCGTGGTCGATTGGTTGACCAGCGGCCGTCGCTCGTTTGGTGAATCATGGGATTTCAGTCGCTACCAGAGTGGTCTGAATGTGCATGTCGATGGCCAGCACGTGCTGAGTGACACGTTGCTGCTGGATAACAGAGATGGTCCAATCGATGGTCCCTTTCGACTGGGTCGCTTCCATTGCATCGGACTGATGCTGCTGGTTGGCCCCCAGGTTGAGCCAGCGGCACGGCAATTGTGCGAACAGGTGACCGCCAGACCGGTGGAGCCGGGCGCGGAATTGATCGAGTCTGTCAGCGAACAGTCCTGGGGTGCTGTCTACCGGATTGCCGGAATATCGACTGAGCCCGTTGCTGCACGCCTGCGCGAGAGGTTATCTTTCTTGAAGCCGCTACTGGGTGATGAACCCTGGGCGCGAAAATGGTAATTACGGAGTGGAATCATGCATTTATCGCCGCGTGAAACCGAAAAACTTATGCTGCACCAGGCTGGTGCCCTGGCCCAGAAACGACTGGCCCGGGGTGTCCGTTTGAACTATCCGGAGGCGGTGGCGCTGATTGCTACCCAGCTGCTGGAGATGATCCGCGATGGTCGCTCGGTGGCGGAGCTGATGAACCTCGGCCGCCAGATGCTCGGTCGCCGGCAGGTCATGGACGGTATTGCCGAGATGGTTCACGAGGTGCAGGTCGAAGGAACTTTTCCTGATGGGACCAAGCTGGTCACGGTCCACCATCCGATTGCTGCTGAAGATGGCAATCTGGAACTGGCACTCCAGGGCAGCTTTCTGCCAATCCCCGACCTGGCTGCATTTGTTGACTCGGCCTCATCGGATCCGATCCCTGGTGCTTACAGCTGTGATGATGAAGAGATCACGCTCAACGAGGGCCGCGAGACAGTCACGCTGCCGGTCACCAACTCGGGTGATCGACCGATCCAGGTCGGCAGCCATTATCACTTTGTCGAGACAAATCCGGCACTCAGCTTCGATCGTGATCAGGCCTATGGCTGCCGCCTGGATATTCCAGCTGGGACCGCTGTGCGATTTGAGCCTGGTGAGACGAAGACTGTCACGCTGGTCGAGATTGCCGGCAAGCGGGTCATCCGTGGTGGCAATAACCTGGCCGACGGGGCAGTCAGCGAGGAGGGTCGGGCGCAGACGCTGGCCAACGTGGCCGAACAGAAGTTTGGTCATGAGCCTGCCTGAATCGCACGAGCACACAAAAAAGGAAGAGCCTGATGGCATACAAGATTAGCCGATCTGACTACGCAGAGATCTTTGGCCCCACCACTGGCGACCGAGTCCGACTTGGTGATACCGCGCTCACGCTCGAAGTCGAGAAGGACTACACCGTCTATGGTGATGAGTGCAAGTTTGGTGGCGGCAAGGTGCTGCGGGATGGCATGGGTCAGGCCTCGGGTGTCTCCCAGGCAGATGCACTCGACCTGGTAATTACCAATGCCCTGGTGGTCGATTATGACGGCATCTACAAGGCCGACATCGGCATCAAGGATGGCCGTATCGCGGGGATCGGCAAGGCCGGTAACCCCGATATGATGGCCGGAGTGAATGAAGAGATGGTGATCGGTGTGACGACCGAAACGATCGCTGGCGAGGGTCTGATCCTGACCGCTGGTGCTCTCGATACCCATATCCACTTTATCTGCCCACAGCAGATCCACGAGGCGATTGCAAGTGGCGTCACCACGATGCTGGGTGGCGGTACTGGACCGGCCACCGGAACATGTGCCACGACCTGTACGCCGGGCGAAGCGAACATTCGCATGATGTTGCAGGCCACCGATGACCTGCCGCTGAATTTTGGCTTCCTCGGCAAGGGGAACAGTTCCAAGCCGGAGGGGCTGGCTGAACAGATTGTGGCGGGCGCGGTGGGGCTCAAGTTGCACGAGGATTGGGGCACTACCCCGGCCACGATTGACAACTGCCTGACGGTGGCCGAGCAGTTTGACGTGCAGGTGGCGATCCATACCGACACGCTTAATGAGTCGGGTTTTGTGGAGCAGTCGATTGCAGCCTTCAAGGGCCGCACGATTCATACTTACCACACCGAGGGAGCGGGTGGTGGTCATGCGCCGGATATCATGCGGGTTTGTGGTGAGGAGAACGTGCTGCCGAGTTCTACGAACCCGACTCGCCCCTTCACCGTCAACACGATCGATGAGCATCTTGACATGTTGATGGTCTGCCATCATCTCGACAAGAACCTGCCAGAGGACGTGGCCTTTGCCGAAAGCCGTATCCGTGGTGAGACGATTGCGGCCGAGGATATCCTGCACGATCTTGGCGCCATCAGCATCATGGGCTCCGACTCGCAGGCCATGGGGCGAGTTGGTGAGGTGATCTGCCGGACCTGGCAGACGGCCAGCAAGATGCGTCAGCAACGAGGAACACTGGCGGAAGATTCCGATCAGAATGACAACCAGCGGATCAAGCGATACGTGGCCAAGTACACGATCAACCCGGCGATTGCGCACGGCATGTCACACGAGATTGGATCGGTGGCAACGGGCAAGCTGGCCGACCTGGTGTTATGGAAGCCTGGATTTTTTGGCAGCAAGCCGGAACTTGTGATCAAGGGTGGTGTGATTGCCTGGTCACAGATGGGTGACCCCAACGCGTCGATACCCACACCGCAGCCGGTATTTATGCGACCGATGTTTGGTAGTTTTGGCAGAGCGGCGAGTCCGATTTCCATTGCCTTTGTGAGCCAGGCGTGCCACGAGGATGGTCGGGCGACAGGTTATGGTTTGAAAAAGCGGATTGAGCCGGTCATCGGCTGTCGCTCGGTGACGAAAAAGGACATGAAGCTGAATCATGCCACGCCTGAGATCACGATTGATGCGGAGACGTTTGAAGTGACCGCTGACGGAGAGTTACTGACCTGTGAGCCAGCCCAGTCGCTACCGCTGGCCCAGCGGTATTGTCTCTTCTAGAGGCTGAAGGTCAGGCAATCACATCGTGTACCGGCTCGCCTTCCAACGCGATGGGAATCTCATTGTCGAACTCATCGCGGATGGTCATATGAGGATCCAGCCCCAGCAGCTGGTAGACGGTAGCGACGTAGTCAGCTGAGCTGACGGGTGAATCGATCGGCCAGGCAGCGTGGTTGTCACTCTGGCCATGGATATGGCCCTTTTTCACGCCGCCGCCGGTCAGCAGGATAAAGCCGCACTGGGTCCAGTGATCGCGGCCACCGTTTGGCTTGACCCAGGGAGTTCGACCCATTTCGCCCATCACGATTACCAGCGTGGAGTCGAGCATACCGCGTTCATCCAGGTCCTGGATCAGGGCACTGTAGTTCTGGTCCAGCGTCGGCAGGTTAAAGTTCTTCAGCAGGTCGAAGTTGTTGCCATGGGTGTCCCACTGGCCGGCGCCAATACCGGCGTGGTATTCCGATTCGGTGGTCACGCCGACGAATTTCACGCCCGCCTCCACCAGCCGGCGGGCGGTCAACATGCAGTTGCCAAACAGGTTGTGGCCGTAGCGATCCCGGGTCTGCTTGTTCTCACTGGCCAGGTCAAACGCGTTGTGTGTTTTCTGGGAGCTGATCAGGTCGAAGGCCTGTTGCTTGTAGAAGTTGAGATCACGTATTTCAGTCGACCTGCCGACGCGGGCAATGTCGTCATTTAACTGGGCCAGCAGTCCGCGGCGGCTATCGAGTCGGTCGAGGGTGATGTCGGGCAATTCGCTCAGCGACGGCAATCGCGGCTCAGCAAATGGAACGGCGGGGTCGACATGTGAGTTGCGACCGTCAGCCTCGTCCTTGCGGAAGCTGGCCTCATAGCTGGTGAACATGGGATCGTAGCGACTGCCAAGGAAGCCACCATAGGGACCGGCGCGTCGCTTGCCCTGGCTGTGACCGGGGTGGGTGGGCATCCAGATGAACGAGGGGACATCCTTGGAACGGATACCGGCGTATTGCATCACCGAGCCGATGCAGGGATGGTCGGTCGGCTTGGCGACGTTGTTGACGATGACCGGGCCGGAGTAGCCGGTCAGCATGTTGTAGGGGCTGTGGGTGTTGTAGAGGTGTGTGTGCGTGCGGATCAGCGAGCTGTGGTGCATCAGCTTGGAGGTCAACGGCAGGTGTTCACAGACTTGCAGGCCGGGCACGCTGGATGAGATCGGTTTGAACTCGCCGCGGATGTTATCCGGGGCGTTGGGCTTCATGTCGAACATATCCTGGTGGCTGGGGCCACCGATCAGGTTGACCAGGATGATCGACTTGGCGGGTCCTGAGGCAGCTGCGGAGGCTTCGGCAGCGAGCAGGTTGGGGAGGCTGAGTCCGAGCGCGGAGATGGCACCGGCCTGCAGCACTTCACGACGGCTGAGTCCGTCACAAAGTTGATGTCCGTTGCCAAGCAGTCGCAGCATTCCAGTAATCCGTGCTCTAGAGTAACTCCGTGATTGCCGTTCCGCCGGGGATCAAGGGGACCGGGCGGCCGCTGGTATCTTCAATCATCGTCTCATAATCAATGCCCAGGTGGCGGTAGACCGTGGCTAGCAGGTCGTTCGGGTCCAGCGGTCGATCCTGGGGATGCTCGCCCTTGAAATTCGTCGAGCCAATCACCTGCCCCGTGCGCATGCCGCCGCCAGCCACCAGGACAGACATGGCCCCCGGATAATGGTCCCGCCCTGGCTGCATGATCTTCGACGCGGTCCCCTTCTGAGAATTGATCCGCGGAGTCCTGCCAAATTCACCACTCACAATCAACATCACCTTCTTGTCCAGTCCCCGTGCGTAGAGATCCTCCACCAGGGCAGCGATCGCCTGGTCGAAGACCGGCAGCCGGGCTCGTGTATCGTCGTACAAGTGACCGTTAACCGCGTGAATATCCCAGTTACCGATTGCACCCGGGATCGAAGGGTTCTGCATCTGCATGGTGACAAAACTTGTGCCAGCTTCGACCAGTCGGCGGGCCAGCAACGCTCGCTGACCCCACTTGTGCCGACCATACTTGTCCCGTGTGGCCTCGTCTTCCTGGTTGATGTCAAAAGCCTGCTTGGCCTTCTCGCTGGTCAACAGGTTGATCGCCTGCTGCTGGAACTGGTCAATCGAGTCCATGATGCCCGTGCGGTCGACATCGCGGCGCAGACCATCAAAGGCAGCCAGCAAGGCTTGGCGGTCATCCAGCCGGTCACGCAGGTCGGGTGCCAGCGAGAGATTGTTGACCTTGAAGTTGGGCTGATTGGGATCTCCACCGACGACGAACGGCAGGTAGGCGGAACCCAGGCTGGCGCTCCCGCCACCGTAGACATTGTTGGCGCTGCCGACGTAAACCGGCATGGCAGGATCACGCCGGCCCTGCAACATCTTGGCGACCACCGGTCCCAGGCACGGATACTGAGCCAGTGGTTCCAGCGGCTTGAGCGGGTTGTATCCGGACAGGAACCGCCCTGCTCCACCAGCATGGTTGGCGAAGCCGTGGGAAATCGAGCGGATAATATTGAAGCGATCCGCAACCTTGGTATGCAGCGGCAGCAGCTCGCAGATGTCCATTCCTGCAACGACTGTCTGGGTCGGGCGAATTTCGCCGCGATAGTCGATCGGTGCCTCTGGCTTGAGGTCATACGTTTCCATGTGGCTGGGGCCACCCTGGAGCCAGATCAGGATCACCGATGTATCGGTTGCAGGGTCTCCAGCAGTGTCTGCCAGCGATCGCCTGCGTAAGAGTTCAGGCAATGTCAGTCCGCCCATTGCCAGTGCACCAGCTTGAATAAAGCTGCGACGGCTGGAACTTGCAGGTCCCGGACAGTGAATCGGTGGGCGGCTACTCATAGGATGTCTCAACCAAGGCTGTTAAGGCACATGCAACTGAGCTGATCTACTTCTTCTATCGGCACAGGCAACTGCCATTATGATGGTCGAACACTGGCCGGGTCAATGAGAATCGAACGCTCAGCGCCTGGGCGGTAAAATAAGATCTGAACCGGCCCAGACAGGGTCAGCTAGCCGTTCGTCTCCAGGCTGCGCCACAAGTACCAGCTGGCAATCGTGGCATGCGGATGCCAGGCATCGGCAATCGACTCGCTGGTCTTGCGATCCGGCAGATCAGCCAGGCCATAGGAATTGCGGATGGCTGCCCTGACGCCAAGATCGCCAAAAGGAAAAACATCGGGCCGGCCGAGTGAAAACATCAGGAACATCTGGGCCGTCCAGTGCCCAATTCCACGCACACAGGTCAACCGCTCAATCACGCTGTCATCCCGCAGCCTCCCGATCTGCTGCAAGTCGACGTCGCCCGCACCAACTTTTTCAGACAAGTCCAGCATGTACGATGCTTTTTGCCCCGAAAGGCCGACTCCACGCAACTGGTCCAACGACAAGCCCGCGATCCGGGCAGGCGTGATCTTGTCCGGAGCCAGCAGGGACTCAAGCCGCAGGCGAATTGAACGGGCAGCACTCGTGGAGATCTGCTGCGAGATGATCGATCGGACCAGCATGGCAAAGCGGTTCCTCTCCAGCCGCAGCTTGACAGGCCCCACGCGGCGAATAATCTCTCGCATCACCGGATCGACGCGACGTAAATGACGCTGCGCTGCCAAGTGGTCTTTTCGTGTCATCGGCATGACCGTCGTTGTATGAGCTGACCGTTCGCTTGCCCAGTCGAGGCGGGCTGGTTGTTATGATGGAGCAACCAGTCCTGCCCGTTTCCCCCGTGCTCCCGTGGACCATAACGTGACCAACCTGCTGCCACTGATTGAGCGAGCCCAGAGCTGGGCTGACCGCCGGGCGATTGTGGATGATGGATCCGAATACAGCTACCAGCAGCTGATCGATGACTCGGCCCGAGTGGCAACTGGCTTGCTGGATGGTGCCGAGGATCTACAGGAAGCTCGCATCTGCTTCCTTGTTCCTCCTGGCTACCAGTATGTTGTCACTCAGTGGGGCATCTGGCGGGCTGGTGGGATTGCAGTACCGCTCGGCATGATGCACCCGCTGCCGGAACTTCAGTACTGCGTCGAGGACACCGCCGCTCGCGCCATCATTGCTGATCCTGCTGTACTCGATAAGGCAGAGCCGCTGGCAGAGTCGACAGGTGTGCCGCTGTTGATGCTGGATCAGCTCAGCCAGTCTGCCGACGCTGCCCTGCCCGCACTGGGTCCAGAGCGGCGGGCCATGATCCTCTATACCAGCGGCACGACCAGCCGGCCCAAGGGTGTTGTCACGACACACGCCAACATCCAGGCGCAGATCACCGCCCTGGTCGATGCCTGGGGCTGGAGCCAGGATGACCAGATCCTGCAGGTGCTCCCGCTGCACCATATTCACGGCATCATTAATGTCCTCTGCTGTGCCCTCTGGTCTGGAGCCTGTTGTGAATTCCAGCCCGGCTTTGACGCCAACGCTGCCTGGCAGAGAATTGCTGCCGGTGACCTGTCACTGTTCATGGCCGTTCCTACCATCTATGCCCGCCTGATCACGGCCTGGCAGGACGCTTCAGCGGCAGACCAGCAGCGATACTCCGCTGGAGCCAGCCAACTGAGGTTGATGGTCTCCGGCTCAGCGGCCCTGCCTGTCTCCACACTGGACCAGTGGCGGGTGATCAGCAACCAGACCTTGCTGGAACGATACGGTATGACCGAGATTGGCATGGCCCTCTCGAATTCTCTTGAGGGAGAGCGAGTGCCAGGAGCTGTCGGTCGGCCGTTATCAAACATGGAAGTTCGTCGAGTGGATGAGCAGGGGAATCCTCTCAGCGACGAGGAGCCCTGTGAAATCCAGGTGCGAGGACCAGGGGTGTTTTCCGAATACTGGCAGCGACCGGCGGAGACGACAGCAGCATTTGTGGACGGCTGGTTCCGGACCGGGGACGTGA
>CAUZOB010000082.1:0-20211 GCA_963581185.1 Planctomycetota bacterium
GTGCCAGCAGCACTTAAGATCATCCTGGCGGTGGAGGGCGAGCAGCGCAATCCGCAGCAGGTCAAACAGCTACTGGATCACTTTCTTGTCAACGTTTACAGCGAGTCACGGGCCCTGTTCCAGCCTCTGCAGAAGGAAATCGCTGACGTCCGACTGAAGCTGACTGAAATTGACAAGGCGATTCCCGCCACGCTGGTGATGGAAGAACGGGCTCAGCCGCGGCAGGCGCATATCCTCGATCGAGGGCAGTACACCGAGAAACGTGACCCTGTCTCATCCCAGGTTCCCGAGTGGCTGGGGACATCGCCTCAGGAGGCGCCAGCCAACCGACTCGGACTGGCCCGCTGGCTTGTTAGCCCGACGCACCCCCTGACGGCCCGGGTGACGGTGAACCGTTACTGGCAACACTACTTTGGAATCGGACTGGTGAAGACATCCGAGGACTTTGGAGTCCAGGGCGAACGGCCGACGCATCCAGCCTTGCTCGATTGGCTAGCTGTTGAGTTCGTCGAGTCTGGCTGGGATGTCAAGCGGTTCCAGAAACTGCTGGTGATGTCAGCAACCTACCGGCAGTCATCTCGAGTGGGCCGGGCGAAACTTGCTGTCGACCCCGAGAATCGGCTGCTCGCCCGTGGGCCACGTCACCGCCTGGATGCGGAGGTCATTCGTGACCAGGCCCTGGCCGTCAGTGGCCTGCTGGTTGAAGTGATCGGTGGCAAGAGTGTCCGGCCTTACCAGCCGGCCGGACTCTGGAAGCCGGTTGGATTTGGTGGCAGTAACACGTCGGTCTTCTCCCAGGACAAGGGTGAGAATCTGTACCGCCGCAGCATGTACACGTTCTGGAAGCGGACCGTGCCGCCACCCAGTATGTCGATCTTTGATGCACCGGACCGGGAGACCTGCCAGGTCCGCCGAGCACGTACGAATACACCGTTGCAAGCACTCGTGCTGCTCAACGATGTTCAGTTTGTCGAGGCTGCCCGCCGACTTGCTGAAGGCGTGATGACCGACGGCGGAGAGAGTGCCGAAGAGCGGATCACGTTTACCTACCGGACCGTGCTGGCTCGACACCCCAAGCCCAGAGAGTTGCGGGTTGTGAGCCAGTTGTTTGCCGATTACCTGGAGGAATTCAAAACCGATCCGGAGGCTGCTGGCAAGTTGCTGGCAATTGGTGAAGGACCGCGAAACGAGCAGCTCGACATTCCTGAACTGGCTGCCTGGACAATGATTGCCCACCTGCTATTGAACCTCAGCGAAACTGTAACCAAGGGCTAACAAGAGAGCCACAGGGAAGACTATGGATCCACGACGCGAAGCGGAATTAATCGAAACGCGGCGGCATTTTTTCGGCCGTGCGGCGACAGGTATCGGGACGGCTGCACTCACGTCGCTGCTGAACCCAGGCTTGTTTGCAGCGCCGCTCAACAAGCCGACCTTGCCGGCGCCGCCCCACGTTGCGCCGAAGGCGAAGCGGATCATCTATCTCTTCATGTCGGGAGCACCCTCGCAACTTGATATGTGGGATTACAAACCCGGCATGCAGGAGTGGTACGACAAGGACCTGCCCGACTCCGTCCGCAACGGCCAGCGGATCACGACCATGACGTCGGGCCAGAAGCGATTTCCGATAGCGCCCTCGATCTTCAAGTTCAATCAACATGGTCAGCACGGAGCCTGGGTGAGTGAACTGCTGCCGCACACGGCGGGGATCGTGGATGAGCTGGCGGTCATCAAGACGATCAATACCGAGGCCATTAACCATGACCCGGCGATCACCTATATCCAGACCGGCAGCCAGATTCCAGGTCGTCCCAGTACCGGGGCCTGGCTGTCTTATGGCCTCGGCAGCATGAACCAGAACCTGCCAGCTTTTGTTGTGCTGCACTCGACGGTGAATGGCGGGTTTGGTGGCCAGGCACTGTATGCGCGGCTCTGGGGATCCGGTTTTCTCTCCACCCGGCACCAGGGAGTCAGCCTGCGGTCGACCGGCGATCCGGTGCTCTACCTCTCAAATCCCGCTGGCATTTCAGCCAAGATGCGACGACGTATGCTGGACGACCTGGCGACGTTGAACCAGGAGCGCTACGACGAAGTTGGTGATCCGGAAATCCAGTCACGGATCGCCCAGTACGAAATGGCTTACCGGATGCAGACGTCGGTGCCTGAGCTAACGGACATCTCCGGCGAATCGCAAGCGACGCTGGATATGTATGGGCCGGACGTAAAAAAGCCTGGTACTTTTGCGGCAAACTGCCTGCTGGCTCGCCGGCTGGCAGAACGCGATGTGCGATTCACACAGGTCTTCATTCGCCAGTGGGATCAGCATGGTAACTTGCCCAAGGATATTCGCCGACAGACCGGGATCATCGATCAGCCTTGTGCTGCCCTGGTCAAGGATCTCAGGCAACGCGGCATGCTGGACGATACGCTGGTCATCTGGGGTGGTGAGTTCGGACGCACGATCTACTGCCAGGGTGGCCTCTCCAAAACCAACTATGGCCGTGATCACCATCCGCGCTGTTACACCAAGTGGATGGCAGGTGGCGGTGTGCGGCCCGGCGTCGTTCATGGTGAAACCGATGACTTTAGCTACAACGTGACCGAGAACCCCGTCCATATCCATGATCTGAATGCCACCATCTTGCATTGCCTCGGTATCAACCACGAACAGCTGACCTATCGGCACCAGGGACGTGACTTCCGCTTGACCGATGTGCACGGCAAGGTCGTGCACGATGTACTGGCCTAGGCCAGTTCGACAGCCGTTCCAAAGAGCCGGGCGGACAGCGGATCAGAAGACAGGCAGGCTTTCCGATCTCAGCTGGTAGCCGATTCAGGCTGTAAATCAGGGCAGCAATTTCCCGGTCGCGGCATTAAAATGCACAGTCCAGGTGGTGTGAGCAAGATTTGGAATCGATTAGGACACGTATCGTAAGTCGTGCTGTGTTAGCACGTTATGATGACGCCCTGCTTCTGGAAACTGGCGGCGCGCAATTTAATTGACATGTCCCTCAAACTTCCAGAAGATAGTGACGGACCGAACAGTTGGATCTACCGTAAGTACTTGTAACTGCCTACCTGTAAACGACTTAAAACTGTCTTGCCGGCGGTGAATGCTCGCCATGGACGGCAGCCTTTTCGGCCAGTTGTTATTGTGCCGAGTGGGCAATGACGATGGAATTAAAGGGCATGGATTGCTGCTGACTTGTGAGACAAGCGTCGTCCTACCATCTGTACCAGCTTTCTTAACGGCTTGACAAAGAACCCATGACCGATCGTCCAGAAGAACTGAGCTCCGGTGTGCACGATTATTTCGATAATCGTCTTGCGCCTGCAGAGCGTGGTGACCTGGAGGATGATCTTGAGGGCGACCCCCAGCTGCGACAGCAGCTCGATGAGCTCCAGCAGATCGGTACGGCATTGCGGGAGCTGCCGGACCATCAGCTGGACGAGGGTTTTGCCGACCAGGTCCTGGGCCAGGATTCAACCCAGCTGGTAGACGCAGTATGGACGTCGACAGACGAGTTGGTGACGGCAAGGCGGCGGCGGGTACCAGCCTGGGCCCAGGCTATCAGCTGGGTGGCTGTGGCAGCTGCATTGATGCTGGCAATCAGCGGATTCTGGCCAGCAGGTGATGTTGGCCCGGCCAGTAATCCCGCCGACATTGCTGCTGGAGACAACAGTGATTCTCCTGATGTTGATCCCGACAACGATTTACCGGGCACGGGGCCCGCGATCGTCAACGACCAGCCTGGCGGAAGCATTGGTCCGGATGCTGTCGGCCCGGGCACGGTCCAGGTGGAGATTTCGACAGGTAACAAGTTCCTCTTTGTGATGGAAATCGGGATCACACCTGAGGGAGCCCAGAAAAAGGTCATTGATACGGTGTTGATGAAGCACGGGATTATCTATGACAACGCGATCCAGGTAGACGTGGCCCTTGAGAAGTCGCTGTTAGAGACCCGTTTCCTGGACGGTATCGTGCCCAAGCCCTCGGATCCCAAGAGTGAGGATCAGCAAGTCGAGCTGGTCTACCTGGTATGCTCGGGGCGGCAAGTGGATGAAATGACGGCCGATCTGCATGGTCGACATGGCGAGGTTGCTGCCTATCGATTCAACCTGGCAATTCTGCCTGGGGACATTGAGGTCTTTGGCGACCTGGAAAAGGCAATTGCCTCGCAATGGGATTCGCCCGATAGGGTTGAGGACAACAAGCCGGCCCTGGCTGGCTTCCAGAATCGTGCTGGCCGGCTGTTGATGGACCTGGTCTTGATCAGCGGCATGGGCCGTCAGTTGTCGACGTCCGTGTTGTCGGTTGATAACGAGGTTCCCGAGCCACCGCCGAGCGACAGCAAACGCGGCGAACTCAAGTTACCCGCACCCAAAGCGGGTGGGTTGGGCGATGACCTGGTCTGCGAGATGCTGCTGGTGGTTCGGCGCATGTCGCAAGAGGAAGCGGACAAGCTGAACCAGAAGCAAGATAAGTAGCCCAAGCGTAGCGGACTCTCTGGTCGATTCTTGATCGACATGCCGCCGCCGCTACTCCACCTTGATCAGCTCAACGGTGAAGTGGAGCGTCGCATTGGGCGGGATGTCGGGCGAAAAGCCTGCGGCGCCGTAAGCGAGTTGTGGCGGAATCGTCAATTTGATCATGCCACCTTCGCCGATGTACTGCAGGCCTTCGGTCCAGCCCGGAATGACCTGGTCGACGACGAACGAGGCACTCATCCCCATCTTGTAGCTGCTATCGAAAACCGTCCCGTCGTCCAAGGTGCCCTCGTAATGGACCCGCACCATGCTCTCGGAAGTGGGGCGCACGGCGGAACCCAGCCGAAGAATCTGATACTTCAGTCCCGAGGCCGATTCCGTAAAGTCCTTGGCAGCATTGGCGTCGATGACGTCGCGGCCTGGCGCGAGATTCTGCCGGCAGGCGGTTACTGATGCCAGCACCAGCACGGCCAGTATCCAGATCGGTGCTGGCGTGCAGAAAGTCATGATCGGGTTCCTAAGATGGCTCATTGGGATCTCTCAGTCCAGCCTTGTTTCAGGTGGTGAAGGGAAATAACGTGCGTCGAAGTGGTTGATCGAGCGAGCGAGCGTATTCGCTGATTTCAAAGACCTCTATGTATCGTATCTCGGCGGCGGCGTCTGCACCGTACTGGTCGACCAGTTGCTGGTCAAATCGGTCACGTCGTTGTTCGAGCATCTGACAGTAGTGTTGCCTGAGCCAGTCGACCCGTGTATCCCGATCGTCTGGCAGGGGCGGGTCGAAGTGCATGTTATGCGGCAGGAACTCGAAGAACTGGGATTCGTGGCAGGCCAGCATCTGCACGATCGAATCGAGGTAATCATCGATCGGGAGCACCACATCGGCACGCAACGGAGCGGGTCGGCTGAAAGTATCCGGCATGTAGGCGACCACCGGATCGTGAGCCAGTGCCGGCGTCTCAGGAAGTATCAGCGGCACGGTCACCATGTAGCTGGCATCCTGGACAACCTGGCCAACTGCCCTATGGTCGGGATGATAATCACAGCTGCGGTGGGTCAGCAGCAGGTCGGGCTGGAACGTCCGGATTTCGCGGATGATATCCAGCCGCAGGTCGAGCGTTGGTTCCAGCAGTCCGTCAGGGTAGTCCCAGGTCAGGTACTCAGCGCCAATCGTCCGGCCTGCCTCAGCTGCTTCCTGCCGGCGGCGGCTGACAAGTTCGCTGGAGTCCATCTGGTGATGTCCGGCGCCGCCGTTGGTGACGGAGACGAGTCGCAGTGTGGCACCCCGCTGCGAGTAATAGCTCAACAGGCCGCCGCTGTGATACTCGGCATCATCCGGGTGTGCTCCCAGGACGAGCACGCGCAGGTCAGAATTCGTCACCGCCAGATCTCCCGCTACCTGTCCCTGCTCAGGGGACAGTATTCCTTGTACCCTCGAGCTGATTGAGAGCACGGTTCAATACACGGATCACGTACTTTCCGTTCGCGTACAGGTCGGGTCGAGGCTTGAGCGCGGCCCGCATCTGCTTGATCACTGGCAGCGCCAGTTCGTCAATTTCATCGAGTACGATAGCTGCCTGCAGCCGTTCCCACTGGGCGCCGTCAGCCAGTGCCGATGTCAGCGTTGCCAGAGCTTGTGGGCTCTGGTCCATTCGACAGAGTGCTCGCGCGGCTGCAATTCGAACGGCAACCGATGGATCCTGCAATCGCTTCTTCAGCCTGGCGGATGTCTGCCGTACTGGCAGGCCGATATTACCCAGGCCGGTGGCTCCCCAGTAGCGGATGGCTGGATCCCTGTCGTCGAGTGCAGCCAACAGGACATTCAATTCGCTGATGCCGGACGACGCGGCGGCTGCTGCTCGTGCGAGTCGCGTCGCCAGGGTCTCATCATCGCCGCTGCGGAGGATCGCATATCGGCTTCCCAGCAGCTGCTCCCGCTCGACCAGGATCGGCTCAGCAATCAGGCCCAGGTCTCGCGTCTGCACGACCCAGTTGAGGTGGGCGCTGCGCATTTTCTTGAGCCTGGCCTGGTGGTCGGGGCTGTCGGCCAGGTTCTTCAGCTCATGCGGGTCGGACGCTGTATCGTACAGTTCCTCGACCGGCTTGGTCGGTGAGAAGTAGTACTCGGCTGCCTCGCCCAGCTTTCCCTGCTCGTGCAATTGCCGAAGTTCCTTCATGGTGGCGCCTTTTTCCGGCGTGTTCATGTACTGGTAAAAGGTCTTCAGCGGCTCATAGTTGCGGATGTACTTGAACCGCCTGTCGCGAACCATGCGGATAATGTCGTACCGTTCATCCATCCGGTCGCGGGCGCCGTAGACATAGTCCCGCGGGGCAGGCAGGTTGGCACCCAGGAAGGGTTGCCCCTGGATGTGGTCCGGAATCTCGACGTCGGCCAGCCGCAGCACGGTTGGGCCCAGGTCGATGGAGCTAATCAACTGGTCGCTGACCGTGCCAGCCTGCCCCTGCCGCTCAGTTCGCAGCGCCTCAGGGACCCGTACGATCAATGGCACGTGTGTCCCCGAGTCATACAGCCAGCGTTTGGCCCGCGGCAGGCCGACGCCGTGATCCGACCAGAAGAAGATGATCGTGCGGTCGTAGAGGCCGTCGTCCTTGAGCTGCTGGATCAGCCCCCCCGCCCAGTGATCCATGGCGGTGATCAATTCATAGTTTCGCTTCCAGTCCTCGCGGCTGACATCAGTATCTGGGTAGTAGGGTGGCAGCGTGGAGAGTGCGGCGGCATCCTGTCGCTGCTGATCCTCGAGAATGGCTGTCACCTGCTGGTACTTGGCAGTCGCAGCGATGCCGCTTTCATGGCAGCCGGTGAAGTTGAAGACGGCGAAAAACGGCTGGTCCTGGCTGGGCCTATTGCGCCAGTGTGCGCGGCCATTGGAGGCATCCCAGCTCTCTTTCGGATGGTTGAACTGGTAGTCGGTCTTGGAGTTGTTTGTGCAGTAGTAACCGGCTCGCCGCAGCTCGGTCGAGAAGGGCTTGATAAAGTCAGGGAGCTGAGCCCGGCAGCGCATGTGGTGCGTACCAATCGTGGTCTGGTACATGCCGGTGATGATGCCGGAGCGATTCGGGGCACAGACACCGGCCGTGGTGAAGCAGTGTGAATACCGAACTGCTTCGCTGGCGAGTTGGTCGAGCTGGGGTGTGATCGCATGCGCGTCCCCGTAACAGCCAAGCTGGGGACTGATGTCCTCACAACTGAGCCAGAGGATGTTGGGTCGATCGGCTCCAGCCAGCGGAGCTGACAGCAGGGAAGCAGACAGCGAGAGGCAGACTAACAGCCAGGATCGTGACATCTATCGACCGTTTCAGTTGAAGAGGAAACCTGTGTCAGCCAGCAGCAACTTCCAGTCTGTCACCATAACATGCCTGCCTGTGCGGGTGCTAGAATGGCCCGGCGGGCCTTTCTAGCTCCAGGCTGGAGCCTGCAATTCACTGTCCTGATGGAGAAATACCATGCGCCGGATTCCCCTGCTGATGGCGGCCATAACGCTCCTGGTCTGCTCTGCTAACAGCAGCATGGCCAAGCAGCCGATTTGTCCCAACATCATTTTCATCATGGCTGATGACCTTGGCTGGACAGACCTGGGATGCATGGGCAGCAAGTATTACGAGACTCCGCGGATTGACGCCCTGTCGCGACAAGGCGTCACTTTTCGCAGCTACTACACCTGTCAGAACTGTGCTCCCACGAGAGCTGCCTTGATGTCCGGCCAGTATGCTCCGCGTACTGGGATCTATACCGTGGGAAGCTTCAAACGGGGCAAGGACAAGAACCGTGGCATGGTCCCACCGAAAAACATGACCTCATTACCGCTGGATAAGATGACGATCGCCGAGATGCTCCAGCAGTCCGGCTATGCCACGGGCATGTTCGGCAAGTGGCACCTCGGAAATGGGCCTGAGCATCATCCAGGAGTTCGTGGCTTTGAGCAGGCACTTGTCTCCAACGGTCGCCATTTCAAGTTTGTTACTCGACCTCCCAGCGAGGTCCAGGAAGGTGAATACCTGGCTGACTTTCTCACCGACCGGGCCTTGGAGTTCATCCGTCAGCACAAGGACCAGGCGTTTTTCCTCTACCTCTCCCATTTCGCTGTCCACACGCCAATCCAGGCGAAGCAGGAGATCGTGGCCCGGTTCAAACAAAAGTCACCACTGGATGGTCACAACAATCCAGTTTATGCGGCCATGATCAAAAGCGTCGACGAGAGCGTGGGCCGCGTGATGCAGGTCCTCGACGAGCTCGAGCTGGCCGACAACACGCTGTTGATCTTCGCGTCCGACAATGGCGGCCTTGGTGGTTATTCGGTACCTGGCAGCGACCAGACCAAGGGGATTACTGACAACGCCCCGCTTCGTGGCGGCAAGGGGACCCTCTATGAGGGTGGAGTTCGGGTCCCCTTCTTCGCTCGCTGGCCAGGTCAAATACCGGCAGCCTCGACGGCCGAGGAGCCGATCGTGCATGTCGACATGTTCCCCACCTTCATGGAACTGGCTGGTGTGCGCCGCGTCAAACAGCCACTGGATGGCACCAGCATTGTTCCCCTGCTAGTGGACCCCGGCAGTTCGCTCAAGCCACGGGCGATCTACTGGCACTTTCCCGGATACCTGGAAAGCTATATTCCTGATCGCACCTGGCGCACCACTCCCGTCTCGGTAATCCGGCAGGGCGACTACAAGCTGCTGGAGTTTACCGAGCTGAAGCGTCGCGAGCTGTACAATCTGCGCAGCGACATCAGCGAACGTCATGATCTGGCTGCTGAACATCCTGAAGTTGTCTCCCAGCTGGCACAACAGCTTGAGAACTGGCGTGACCGCAGCGGAGCCCTGCTGGCGCGACCCAAGACAGCCGAGGAATTGGCTAATCCGAAGAACTAGTCGTGGGCAGTCCGCGGGGTTCGTGGACAGCGGTTCGCCGTGCGGCATGGATCTCGAAACAGAAGCCAGTGTGCGGGGTTGAATAGTCCAGCAGAGGGGGCTCGTTTGCTTGCGCCGGCCTGCTCGGCCATCTCTGCTTTCAAGATTGCCGCTGTTGGCATGGACAAACAGGCAATCGATGGCTGGGCCTATTGCCTGGCCGTGCTGGCCGATAGCAAGCAGGTGGTGGTGGGAGGTGAGCGGGGCCAATTGAAACTGCTGTCGATTCCTTTGGATGCTCAGCAGTAATCAGATTAGGGGTTATGGTCGATCATTTGCGTCGATTGGTTTGGCTGTTATATTCAAACTACCGGAAACGGCTTAATGTCGATTTGTGGAATAAGTTCCCCTTGCAGGGGATCATGAAATGCAGGACAGGATGCTGTAGCACGTGTCCACTTTATGTTCGGCTGGAATCAACCGGAGTTGATCGCAGTGGAACAATCCAATAACCGCAATGCGGTGAGGCAGGAAGCCACATCGTCTTGCTTCAGATGTGAGAAATAGATCATGTACAAGCATTGTATCGTGCTGGCCATCGGGGCCATGTTGTTTACGACCGCTGGCTGTGGTTCGGATTTACCTGCAGTGAATGTTGTGACTGGAACAGTCATATACGACGGAAAACCACTCGATGGTGCCAAGGTGGCTTACCATCCAGAAGAAGGGAATGCGACCGCTTCCCGGGCGGCCAGTGGTGAGACAGATGCATCTGGCAAGTTCACGCTGAAAATGAACTTTGCTGATGGCAATACTGTGGCAGTACTGGAGGGAGCTCCGACAGGTAAATATCGTGTAACGGTCACCAAGCTGGAGTCGACCACCAATTTCGAGGGGACAGGGACCGATCCAACTTCTGGTGACGGCGACGGTGAAAGCAGTGTCAACGATGAATACATGAAGGCGATGGGCAGCATGAATGAGGGCGGCGGCGGTGCACCTCAGGACAAGAGCCTGATCAGTGTCAAGTTCCGTTTCCCTTACCAAACGCCCCTGACGGCGGAGGTAGGCGACGGTGAAAATACCTTTACCATTGATCTGAAGAGCAATGGTCAGGGGACGGTGAGCGGGTCGGTCAACTAGCTTGACAGACTGCTACTGAGTCAAAAGACCCGGCTGGCCAACGTGGCCAGCCGGGTCTTTTTGATTCTGGCTGGGCAGGACGTACAGTCGATGTCGCGAGTCAGCAGATGCGGCAGCCAGGGCCTGAAGAGGGGGAGCGCAGAAAAAACCCCGCCCAATCCCAACCAGTGTGGGATTGAACGGGGTTGATAGACTCTCGTGGCCAGTAGCCACTGACTCTGATTCGCACTCAGCGGATCAGCTGCCGTCGCCGTCCGTCTCCGTGAGACGCTCGGCCAGAAGATTCACGAACTTCTCTTTGTCGGCAAGAATAGCGTCCTCGCAACCGGCACAGCAAATGAAAATCGGTGTGCCGTCGACGTCGAGCTTGATCGGTACACCCATGGCCCCGAGTGGCTCGTCGCCCACCAGGCAGACTTGCTGCTTGTCAGCCAAAACACGATCCGAGTCGGACAGCTTGGCCAGGTTCGCGGCCACGTCGTCAGCGTCGTGATCATGGTCGCCATGGCTATGACCGTCAGCGTCGTGATCATGGTCGCCATGGCTATGACCGTCACCATCATCATGTCCACTGGCCGCCGCATTGGGAGCTGGCGGCGGCGTCTGAGCTGTTTTGTCTTCCTTCTTACAGCCAGCCAAACCGGTTGCGACAACCAGCAAGGCAGCAGCAATGAGAGTATGTCCAATACGCATTTTTCGGTTCCTCTTGTCACGACAAAATTGGAGGCTGTGGTTTTTTGCGGCTGGATTGTCCAGCTAAAAATAGCAACGCGACTGCCTGTCCACAGGCCGATTTCACACTCCAGTATACGGCATTGTTGAGAGAAAGTTCTTCAGGGCCTTTGCAATCTGCGCAGATTTGTTTGACGTGAGGCTATGGTTGTCGTCCTAATGGTGGTTTGCGTAATTCGTAACGCTTGTACAAGCGTGATTGATACGAATGGCGGTGATTTTGTTCGGTCAATGGTAGCAGGAGGCTCGTTGTTGACGTATTCTGAATAGTCATCACTTTTTGGGAATATCCGGGGTTTTCTCGGGTTCCATATTGGTAGACGTCTATGACCCCGCGTGGGGTTACTCGAGAGATCCTTTTGAAGGGATATACAGATGAAGCTTTTCAAGACTTTTTCAGCTATGGTCCTCGCGTCCATGCTGGTCGTTGTTGGTTGTGGCGAAAAGAAGGCCGACATTCCTGCCAAGGATGCAGATGCCAAGGCTATGGATACGCCAGGCGCTGGTGTTCCCGATGGTATGGAAGTGGCTCCTGAGCCCGCACCAGAGGATCAAGATGCCGACGCAGCTGCCCCTGACGGCGACGGCGAAGCGGCTGCCGACGTGCCCGCTGCCGACGTGCCCGCTGCCGACGAGCCCGCTGCCGACGAGCCCGCTGCCGACGGCGGCGACGAGGGCTAGTCCAAACTAGCTTTGCTACGAAATCTAGATGTTGGATTTCAAGGGGGAGACTGATCATGTATCGGTCTCCCCCTTTTTTTTCTGGCCTTCCTGATGCTTGTTGATGCGTGCTGGTTTGTGAAGAATAATCCCTAAGCCCAAACTGGTAATCGGCGATCCTGACTGCTACTGAAACTCCACTCCAGGAGATGATCACCTACCATGTCTGAAAACGACTCCACACCTGATATCGATGACGACCCTGCAGATTCCAGTACAGAGGATTCCGGCTCCTCGCCCAGCATTGAGCCGGGCTCGGCGGATTCAAGTTCTGCTCCTGCCAAGATTGCCAGGAGACGATGGCTTACACCGGGCCGGATAGCCATGTACTCGGTCGTGATTGTGCTGTTGGGACTGGTCGCCCAGAACCTGATAACCAAGTCGAATTGGAATTCGGCTTTTGCCTGGCTGAAAGAGCAGGTGGATCAGGATGTGGAGCAGGATGTGGAGCGAGCCGAGTTTGTCAATCGCAGCGATGTCACGAAGTACATGAAAGACAACTACGGGCTTGATCCGGTACCGGACAGAATCTTGCCGATCGTCGAGTACTATCATTTCCAGACCCCCTTGCGCGAGTACACTCTGAAAATTCGATATTCCGGCGAGAACCTGCAATTCAGCGAGCGGCAGTACCGTTACTACTGGATGGAATTCCCTGAGACGATGGTCGAGGAGAGTGTCGAAATTCCCGAGGGCGGCCCACCACCTGAAGGCGGTCCCGGTCCCGGTGGTGGTGGTGGCGGTCCCGGTGGAAGACCTGCGGGTTGATGAAGTCGGGCTGCGACTCAATAACAAACGCTGAGGATGGCCAACTGCACCACCCGGTTTGGTTACCAGAGTGTATAGCCACCATCAATGACCAGCGAGGCGCCTGTCATGTAGCGCGAGGCATCGCTCGCCAGGTAGACTGCCAGCGGGCCGAGGTCTTCAGGCTGTCCAAAATCTCCGGCTGGAATATGGCTCCGGAATCCCTCGATCACTTCGGGATGTTCCCGCGCCCAGCGCTGGTTCGGCTCTGTCATGAAGCCGCCAGGACAGATCGCATTGACTGTGATATCGTGCTGCGCCCAGTCTGCAGCCACGCTCCGAGTCAGCTGAATCATTGCTCCCTTGGCGGTCTCGTAATGGCGACCGGCGATATTTCGTCCAGCCACCATGCTATTGATCGACGAGATATTGATGATTCGTCCCCCGCCGCCGCGGTCGATCATTGCAGCTCCCACGACCCGCATGCAGACGAAGGCGCTGGTCAGGTTCAAGTCCATCAACTCTCGCCACTTCTCCAGCGACATCTCTTCTGTGGGAATATTCTCCCGACGGCCGCCGACGTTATTGATCAGGATGTCAATCGGTCCCAGTTCTGCGACCACCTGTTGGCAGATGTCCTGACAGCCGGCCGGATCCGACATGTCTGCGACCAGCGGATGCGCCTTCCGCCCCAGCGACTCGATGTCTGCTGCCGTCGACTCCAGGCTGGCCTGGTCGCGTCCGACGAGTACCACGTCCGCGCCGACACTGGCGATTGCCAGTGCCATTTCTCGGCCTAGTCCTCTACTGCCGCCGGTAATGAAGAGCCTCTTGCCATCCAGCCGAAATCGATCCAGCACGCTCATACCAGGTCCGCCTTCTACGAGTGACTTTGTCCACTGACCGAGGCCGATCGCTGCCGACGATCAACTACTGGACGATATTGTAACGCCGGTGTTCGTTTGCTGGAGCTATCGGGTAGATTAGAGAGAGTTGCCGTGCAGACCTGCCGGACCCAAGGGGCGAATCCTGCCGCCGGATGGAAACTCCGGTAACGGGTGCCCAGAGTGATCACGAGAGGAGTTTGGCTTCATGTCCTGTATCCAGACCTGTTCACACGTCGTGCTCGCTCTGTTCTTGAGCGTCACGGTTGAGTTGGCGATCTGTCCGGCTGACCCGCCTGAGCAGGTTGACTTTAATCAGCATGTGCGCGGAATTCTCTCCGACCGCTGTTACAAGTGTCACGGGCCGGATAGCGAGAATCGCCAGGCCGAGCTTCGCTTGGACCGCCGTTCCGAGGCGCTTTCGGCACGATCCGAGAGTGGTATCCCTGTCATCGCGGCTGGAAACCCAGCACGAAGTGAACTGGTGCGGCGAGTTACGAGCCAGGACCCCGACCTGCAAATGCCCCCTCCCGACTCCAAGTTGAAGTTGTCGGATGAGGAAATCGCCATTCTCGAGCGATGGGTCAAGCAGGGTGCCCGTTGGGATGAACACTGGGCTTTTCAGTCAGCCGTTACTCCTGAATTGCCGAACATCGCCAACACCGCCTGGCCAAAGAACGCGATTGACTATTTTGTACTTGCCCGCCTTGAAAAGTCTGGGCTGGCTCCGGCTCAGCCAGCGAGTCGAGAGCAGCTGATTCGTCGCCTCAGTTTTGACCTGACCGGTCTGCCACCCACGCTCGCTGAAATCGATCATTTCCTGGCCGACAGTTCGGCGGACAGCTACCAACGCCTGGTCGAACGCTTGCTGGCGAGTCCGGCGTTTGGCGAGCGAGTTGCATCGATCTGGCTCGACCTGGCTCGGTATTCTGACACCTATGGCTACCAGGTCGACCGGGAACGATATGTCTGGCCCTGGAGAGACTGGATCATTCGTGCCTTGAACTCCAATCTCTCGTATGACCAGTTCATCAGCTGGCAACTGGCTGGTGACCTGTTGCCGGATGCCAGCCGCGATCAACAACTTGCCACAACTTTTAACCGCCTGCATCCGCAAAAGGTGGAGGGTGGCAGCACTCCGGAAGAGTTCCGCGTGGAATATGTGGCGGACCGCAACCATACCTTTGGCACAGCCCTGCTAGGGCTGACGCTCGAGTGCGCTCGCTGTCATGACCACAAGTATGATCCGATCAGCCAGCAGGAGTATTACCAGCTGTTCGCTTTCTTCAACAACATCGATGAATCTGGCCTCTACTCCTACTTCACCAGCTCGGTTCCAACACCGACCCTGACCTTGCCTGACGATGCGACCAGCCAGCGGATTGCTGAGAACGCAAGCCAGCTTCAGGCTGCCGAGGCGGAACTGGCGGTTGCTGCCCAGCAGAGCGCTGAGGCTTTCAAGGCCTGGCTGGCGGCGCGGCCGAAGCAGCCAGCGGTTGCCGGTCGTATCCTGGAGATGACCTTTGAGGACTTCACGTCCGGCGCCAACAAGCAAGTTCCTGGAAAAGTTGGCCAGGCGGTCCAACTGAGCGGAGATGATGGCGTCGGCACGGGTGTCGGTAATTTCCGCCGCTTTCAACCATTCACTGTTTCCTGTTGGATGCAGACACCAGATCACAAGCAGCGAGCGGTAGTTTACCATCGCTCGCGGGCCTGGACCGATGCCGGCAGCCGGGGCTATCAACTGTTGCTTGAAGATGGACGACTGAGTGCCTCCTTGATCCACTTCTGGCCGGGCAATGCAATCCGAGTACGCACGCGCGAGGCGATTGAGATTGGCGAGTGGTTGCATGTCACCATCAGCTATGACGGTTCCAGCAGGGCCAGTGGCCTGCAGATCTATCTGGATGGCAAACCCGCCCAGCTGGAGATTGTCCAGGACAGCCTTTACAAGAACATCACCGGGGGCGGTGGTGACACGATTACCATCGGTCAACGATTTCGAGATAACGGTTTCAGCGGTGGTCTGATTGATGAATTCCAGGTCTTTGACCGCCAGCTATCGTCGCTGGAAGTGGCCCAGGTCCATGATGGCACCAGCCTGGCGGTCGCCTTGACGACCGCTGTTGAGGACCTCGCTGAGCAGGTCCGTGAGCAACTCAGCGAGTTTTACCTGGCGACTGCGAACGAGCCTTATCGGCAACAGCTGGCGGTTTTGCGCCAGTTGCGGGAGCAGCGCAGTGGGCTGGTTGATGGGCTGACCGAGATTATGGTCATGAAGGAACGAGTCAGTCGTCGGCAGTCTTTTGTACTCAGTCGAGGAGCGTATGATGCGCCGGTCATGCCGGTGCAACCAGGAACGCCGCAGATGTTCCCCGCTTTTCCAGAGGGTGCTCCGCCAAATCGACTTGGCCTCGCCCGCTGGATGACCAGCAGCGACAATCCACTTACATCTCGGGTGGCAGTTAATCACTTCTGGCAAATGTGCTTTGGCCAGGGGCTGGTGACAACTCCCGAGGATTTTGGCAGCCAGGGTGCACCGCCGACACATCCGCAGCTTCTCGACTGGCTGGCTCGGGAACTTGTTGATTCCGGCTGGGACCTGAAACAGCTGATGCGATTAATGGTCAGCTCGGCAAGCTACCGGCAAGCGTCCCAGCTGAACCAGGCTGCCTGGGAGCTGGATCCAGACAACCAGCTGATCTGGCGATCCTCCAGCTATCAACTGCCGGCCGAAATGGTACGCGACAATGCGCTTGCCGTAAGTGGCCTGCTGGTCAATCGCAACGGCGGCCCGCCGGCCAAGCCGTACGAAGTGGCAGTCTCGTTCAAGCCTGTCGGCCAGGACAAGGGAGAGGGATTGTACCGGCGAAGTGTTTACACCTACTGGAAACAGACAGGCCCGGCTCCTGCCATGATGGCCCTGGATGCTTCCAAGCGAGATATTTGTCGGGTCAAGCGAGAGCGGACAAGTTCCCCCGTCCAGGCGTTGGTGATTCTGAATGACCCCCAGCTGATCGAAGCAGCTCGCGTGCTGGCGGGACGGCTTGTCGAAGACCATGGCGACAACGTTGATGGCATTATCGAGGAGGCCTTTCGACTCCTCACCAGCACCCGCCCGACTGCTGAGCAATCACGGGTGTTACGAGATCTCTACCAGCAACAACGTGAGTTTTACCAGCAGAATGTTGAATTGACCGAATCGCTGCTCGCCAGCGGCCAGGCGCCCCGGCGACAGTTGGCGACACCAGCGGCCCACCAGGCAGCAGTAACCGTGCTGATCAATGCACTACTCAGTTATGATGGTTGCGTGATGCGACACTAGTAAGGACCAGCTTGATGAACAGTAAACAGTGCAGCGGATACGAACCGGTGGCAGGTCTCAGCCGCCGTCAGTTGCTCAGTCGGATGGGCATGGGACTCGGTAGCATTGCCCTGGCGGACCTGGTCGCAGGCCAGTCCAGCGCGGACGACAGAACGCACTTCAAACCCCGCGCCAAGCGAGTGATCTACCTGTTCCAGAGCGGGGCTCCCTCGCAAATGGACCTGTTTGACTACAAGCCCGTGCTCAATCAAAAGCATGGTACGCAATTGCCCGAGGAAGTTCGCAAGGGCCAGCGACTGACCGCCATGTCAGGCAACCAGGCCAGCTTGCCCCTCGCCGGCACACCATTCAAATTCCAACAACATGGAGACGGCGGCACCTGGATCAGCGAAATCCTGCCGCATACCGCGGGCATTGCGAATGACATTTGTGTAATCAAGTCGATGTACACTGAGGCGATCAATCATGGCCCTGCCGTGACCTACTTGCAGACCGGCTCCCAGTTCCCGGGCCGACCCAGCATGGGTGCCTGGCTGAAGTACGGTTTGGGAAGTGAAAACGAGAACCTGCCAGCTTTCGTGGTGATGGTGAGCAAGAACAAGGGCGGTCAACCACTGGTATCCCGACTCTGGGGTAGCGGCTTTCTTCCCTCGACTTTTCAGGGAGTGCGATTTCGCAGTGGCAGCGATCCGGTGCTGTACTTGAAGAACCCCGCCGGTATCGACAGTCGCAGCCGACAACTGATGCTGGCTCGATTGCGAGAATTGCATCAGCTGGACTTGGACAAGTCGGGCGATCCACAATTGGAATCGCGGATCCAGCAGTACGAACTGGCTTACCGGATGCAGATGTCTGTGCCCGAGGTGGTGGATGTTTCCAATGAGCCGGAACATGTTTTCAAGGCTTACGGAGAGGATGCCCGTAACCCCGGCACGTTTGCGGCCAATTGCCTGGTGGCCCGCCGACTGGCTGAGCAAGGTGTCCGTTTTATCCAGCTGTACCATCCCGGCTGGGACCAGCATGGCGGTCTGCAAGCGGGGATTTCGAAGCAGGCCAAGGAGACCGACCAGGCATCAGCAGCCCTGGTCCAGGATCTCAAACAACGCGGTTTGCTGGAAGACACGCTTGTTATCTGGGGCGGTGAATTTGGCCGTACGAATTATTGCCAGGGCAAACTGACTCAGAACAGCTTCGGACGTGACCACCATCCGCGCTGCTTTTCTGTCTGGATGGCAGGTGGTGGGGTTCAGGCCGGCAGCAGCTATGGCGCGACGGATGAATACGGCTACAACGTGCAAGAGAATGGCGTCCATGTCCACGACTTGCATGCCACTATTCTGCACCAGCTTGGTATCGACCATGAACGACTGACATTCAAGCACCAGGGTCGCTGGTATCGTTTGACAGATGTTCATGGCGACGTGGTCCGCGGTGTGATCAAGAGTTGATGACTGGAAATGAAAAATCCATGATGGCTCAATCGGTACGCTGCCTGCTGCAATTCCTCGCCGCCTGCTCTTTCCTGCTCTGTTGTAGTACCAGCAGGGCTGCCGATGAGCGGCCGAATATCCTGTTTGCCTTCGCCGATGACTGGGGTCGGCATGCCAGTGCCTACGCAGGACTCGACGGCCGACCGACTGCCAGTGAAGTGGCTCGAACCCCGACTTTCGACAGGATTGCCCGCCAGGGTGTGCTGTTCCTCAACGCCTATGTCACGGCACCGTCCTGTACTCCCTGTCGTAGCTCGTTGTTGTCAGGACAGTACTTTTTTCGCACCGGTCGCGGTGCAATTCTCCAGGGTGCCCGCTGGGATGCCAGCATCCCCTCCTTCCCCTTGCTGCTGCAGTCGGCTGGCTATCACATTGGCGAAACCTACAAGGTCTGGAGTCCCGGGACGCCTCGCGATGCTCCGTATGGCGCTGGCATGGCGGGTTACGAGAGTGCCGGTGGCCGCTTCAACCAGTTTTCCCAAAATGTGGCACGGATGACCGAGTCCGGCGCCAGCGTGCAAGACGCCAAGCAGGTATTGCTGGACGAAGTTGCCGAGAACTTTCAGACATTCCTCGACGACAATCCTGCCGGTAAGCCGTTTTGCTACTGGTTCGGTCCAACTCTCGTTCATCGCAAGTGGATCAAGGGATCGGGTAAGGACCTCTGGGGCATCAATCCGGACGACCTCAAGGGAAAGCTGCCACAGTTCCTGCCGGATGTCCATGAAGTGCGAGAGGACTTTGCCGATTACCTTGGCGAAGTCCAGGCCTTTGACGCCGGACTGGCAGTCCTGCTGGAGATGCTCAAGACAGCGGGCCAACTTGATAACACGATTGTTGTGGTGAGTGGAGATCATGGTGCGCCGGGGTTTCCGGGTGGCAAATGCAACCTTTACGACTTTGGTGTCCAGGTGCCACTGGCTATCTTGATGCCGGGTCAGCCCGGCGGCCGGGTGGTGAGTGATTTCGTCAACTTGATGGACCTGGCCCCCACCTTTCTTGAGATGGGAGCTGAGCCGGCTCCTGAGGTGATGACCGGGACCAGCCTGGTACCGCTGCTCAAGTCCCACAAGAATGGACGGGTCGACCGCCGCCGTAGCTGGGTGATCACGGGCCGCGAGCGGCATGTCGCCAAGGCGCGAGAAGGCCAGCTGCCCTATCCACAGCGAGCACTGCGAACGGATGACTACCTGTACATCATCAACTTTGCCCCGGACCGCTGGCCAATGGGAAATCCCTATAACCTGTCCGACGACATGACGCCGCAGACCAGCGTGCTGGAAAACAATACCTTTGCGACCTTTGCCGACCTGGATGCCAGCCCCAGCAAGGCCTTTGTTGTCAACCATCGATCCGATCCGAAGTACAAGTCCTTCTACGACTATGCATTTGGCCGGCGGCCGGCTGAGGAGCTGTACCGGTTGAGTGATGACCCGGACCAGCTGCGCAATGTCGCTGAAGATCCGGAGTTTACAAAAGTGAAATCGAAACTCCGTAAACAACTGCTTGGTGAACTTGAGCGGCAGGGGGACCCCCGCGTACTGGGTGACGGTTCGACCTTTGACAAGCCGCCGTACGCCGGTGGCTGATCCAGCTCTCGGCGCGTCTCTGCAGCTACAGCTGGCCTCTGCGATCTCGGCGTTGTTAGTTTCACCCGGCGGACGGGCCTGGCTCAATCAGCCACGCTGCAAGAACCCGAGGGTTTTCTCACCATGCAACCCGATGGTTTTCGCCTGCGGCGAATAACCACTCGGTCCCTGCACGCCACAGCTGGCCTCTGCGATCTCGGCGTTGTTAGTTTCACCCGACGGACGGG
>CAUZOB010000083.1:0-19905 GCA_963581185.1 Planctomycetota bacterium
CCAGCTGAGTCGACTGCCAGGAAAGTCACATCGACCAGCATCTCCGGCTTGACCAGCTCGGGAGCACCGTGGATGGCAACCTTGACCTCAAGAGTATTTTTCTGCACATCCGCCTCCGACGTGAGGTAAAGGACCTCACCCATCAGCGGTTCTGTCAGTGCCGAGCCCTCGATCAGCACCTGCTGGCCTCCCGTCACACTCGGCAGATCCTCGAATCGCACATCGACACGGACTTGTAGCATGGCCGGCTGGTAGAGTGTGACAGCAACGCCACCATCGTGTTCCCCCATTCGGCCGGTGCCTCCCGAGAGATGCGTACCGGGGCTCGCCAGCAGGTGCAGCACACGGCCATCGACCGGTGCCCGGACCGTCATTCTCTCCAGTCGCAGCTCCGCTTCGGCCTGGCTAATTTGAGCCTGCGTCAGGCGAGCACGGGCTGCTTCGAGTTGAGCTGCCGCTTCGTCCCGTTGCCGGGTTTGATCGATTTTCAGATCCAGTTGCTGTTGGACAGCCGCCTTCTGGCGACCGAGGGCGTCGGCCTGGACCTGGAGCGACTGCTGCCGTCGCTTGAGTTCGTCCACCAGTGCCTTGGCCGATCGCTGCTCACGAGCGGCACCATCCAGGGCAATGCGGGAGACCACACTGCCGGACAGCGTCTTGCCTTCGAAATCCAGACGAGCCAGTTCAAGGCGCGCTTCAGCTCGTTCACGTTGAAACGGCAGATCAAGCAGCGAGGTGACGATCCGGGCATATTCTGCCGTCACTCGGGCCAGCGTGGCCTGCAAAGCCAGCGGCCGCTCAAAATTCTCATTGGCTGCAGTCGCCGCCGCTTTCGCCTGTTCCACCAACGCCGCCTGCAGGGCGACCGTTGCCATGGCTGTACCGGCCATCAATCGTGCGTCGTCGTCGATCAGCGTGACAATCGGATCACCTGCCTTGACCAGCTGGTCATCGACCACCAGTAACTCCCTGACAACACCCGGAGCGAGTGCCGGCACGCGGATCGGTGTTGGTCGAGGTTCAGCCCAACCGGCAGCCTTGAACAAGGGAGTCCCGGCCTGCTGCAACTGGGCCTTGCTGACATGCACAGGGATCACCGTGACCGGCGTGCCGGGCAGCAAGATCCCGCGTAGTGCCCAGAGAACGGCCACCAGGAAACCGGCTGCCAGGGTACCGGGAATGACATATCGAGTCAGCATGTGCGACCTGGGGCGCAGCACCTCCGCGTCCGGCTTTCGGTCGACCGCCAGTTGTTTCAGGTCCAGCTTGTCGTTCATGACTTTCCTCCTGAGCAGCGCAGCAGATCAGCTCAAGGCTGCACAAACACGCCGTGTGCCTCAAGCGTGACGTTACCGTTTTGATCACGTCGTGCCGTCCCCTGGATCACCACCGTCTGCAACTCAGTGACACTCAGCAATCGGCGGGCATCCTCAGCCACAATTTCACCCTGCTTGTCGACCACCTTGACCGATGTACGACCCTCGGCCAGGTCGCTCGCACAGCAATAATCCCAGGGATTGGGACACTGGTCACCAGGGATCTCGTTACAGGGAACGAGCGAGGTGTCGACAATATTGAACATCGCCAAGCCTTCCACCCAGGGTTTAACTTCTCCCCCTATGCGCCCTACGACCGCAACCTGGTCGCCATCCTGTGCAGCGGCAAGAAACTGCTTCACCTGCTGCACTTCCTGCGGGCGATCGGCAAGAAGATAGGGTGTGCCATCGATAGGCGGTGCTTGCGCTTTTTCATCTTTTTTGCAGCCCACCAGGCCCATTATCACCATGCTCGCCAGGCAGATCGCCAAGCAAATCCCGTGCTGAAACTTCATTATCCTGCTCCTTGATAAAGTTACTCCACTTGTGATCGGTTCACGTTTCATCTTCTGCTCCTTGCAGTGACTCTCTAGACCGCCTTGAGTGCCTCGACGATCGGCTTGCGCAGCGCCCGCCAAGCAGGCGGCAAGGCCCCCAGGATTCCAAGTAACATGCCCGTTGCACAGCCAATCAACATCGCCGTGCCGTCAATATTCAGTTGGAATGCGCCCATCGTAAAACGGACTGCAGTTCCGTGAATGAAGAGTATCGAAATCAGCCCGGCCGATATCGCCCCTGCCATACCCAGCAGCACCCCCTCCTGGACCAGGCTCAGGCAAATCGCCATGCGACTAAAGCCGACGGTCTGAAGCGTGGCAAGTTCACGAATCCTGCCCAGCGCCGCTCCATACATTGTGTTCAGTCCAGCCAGCACACCAGCCAGTGAAACCAGCAGCACCATCAGCCAGGCCAGTGTACGAACCGGGCCGTAATCTCTCTGGAGTGTCGCGTAATAGTCTGTTTCGCGGATCGTCTGTAGCTCCAGGTCCAGTCGTTCCTTGCAAAACACCTCAACATGACGAACCTGCTCAGGCGACTTGACCGTGACCGCAACAATACTCAGATCCTGTCGTTTCATCGCTTGCTGAAGGTCGTCCAGTCGGCACCAAAGCTCCGATTCGAAGACCGAATCGCCAGCAGAGAATAATCCACTGATCTTCCAGGCACGACCCTCCATGAATACCTCCGAGCCAAGCGCAAGGGTTTCGCTATCGACCCCCAGCTTGGCCGCCGCAAGCTTGCCCACCATGATCTCCCCTGGACCTGGCCAGTAGCCAGCCGAGATGCTCACCTGTTTGCGGACCAGCAGGGCCGTCGACGTGACACCTCGTACAAGTCCCATTCGCTGCTCGCCATCTTCTGCCAGCCTTAACTGGGTCCCCAGGTAGAGTTCAGGCGACGCGTAGGCCCGGCCAGCACGGTTCTTGACCTGGCTGACACTCGCCACCAGCAGCTCCGAGGTCCTCATCGGTATCGAGGAGTACTCGATGTTCTCACCCATCCCGAGCGAGAACACCACGGCTACGTCGTTCTCGCCGCTGACAGCCAGCGTCCTCTCCAACCCACGTACGAAACCAACCACCACGAAAATCAACAGGCAGGCGGTGGTCAGGCCCATCCAGGTCAAACCACTGCGCAGCGGTCGACGCAAGAGGTTGCGGACACCGTATTCCCAGGGAAGAAGCTTCATGGTCACTCTGCAGGTTGTTCACGCCAGCGAACGAACGGGATAGCTGCCAATTTCGGCCTGCGAAACTACGCTGGGCCAGACGACAGACAATGGCGAGACGATCGAGATACGATCGTTAGCAGATCCATGAAGCGATACTGATCCTCAGGGATCGTCCGCTTATCGCCTCTTCGTACGAGCAGCTGATAGCTGCTGTAGTGTCGGCAGCCGGCCGACAAGAAACGCTCACGCTGTCCAATGACACCGTGGACGGTAGTAGTTCGATGTCGTCACCCAGCACCAGCAGGGAGACACATTCCCGCTGACAAAGGCGGCATTCCGGCGGCAAAGAGAGTGGAAGTGACGCTGAATCCGTCTCTACCTGCTGCTTGGAAAATCTCTTCTGACAACAGACAGGCTTCGCATTCGTCACGTCATCAGCGCTGACTGCAATCGACTGCATACAACAAGGTATGGCACCCGTGCATCCGATGATCGGCCCAAAGCCGATCGACAAGAGCATGGCGATTTTGAGAGGTAGCGACAGCATCCGAATGGGATCCGTGAAAATTCAGGGGACACATTTCACTTCTACTTATGCTACGCAACGAGCTCTTTATGGGTCAAGACATTTTTCCCCAGCTTGTCGGATAGCAGAAGAATTCAGTTGGTATTCAGGCTTCCAGACAGCAATTGGCCCTCCAGCAAGACCATCGTGCGATGCAGCTGCCCGAGAGATTTAAGGTACGACAGCTTGACCTGGAAATAGGTTCGCTGTGCCGTCAACAGGTTCAAATAGTCCAGCTGACCGTGCTTGTATCCCTCTCGCGAGAGAGCCATAGAGCGTTCGGCCCTGGGCACCGTCTCGCTACGATACCGCATCGCCTGCTGGTAGGCGTCACGGTATTGCCGGTAGACGGTTGATAGCCTGTCGTGTAATCGCAATTGCAGCTGGCGGACTGCGTGCTGCGCTATCACCAAGTCCGCTCTGGCTGACTGGATATTGCCCTGGTTGCGGTCGAGGTAAGGGATTGGGAAGCCGACCTGGATATTGGCAATCTCGTGAGCCGTGACGTTGTGGTGCCGCAGGCTGACCATCACATCATAATCGGGCTTAATCTCCTGTCGGGCGCGCTCCAGGCCACGTTCTGCTCGGACCACATTTGCCTCTGCCGCAGCCAGCTCAGGGCTATTGGTCATCAAGGCTGCCAGCATCTCGTGCCAGGACCAGGCGGGACTCTCCCGGTCGAGGTTGCCGATCAACATGTTGACATCCAGATCGTCGAGACCAACAGCAGCACAGAGGCGTCGCCGTGCTTCGAATTGCTGGTTGCTGGCTGAATCGTGAAAGATGCGGACATTATCTCGTTCCAGTTCCGCCTGCAGCGGAATGTGTTCGCCAACCTGGCCGGCCTTGAAAAGCGTCCGACTCGACTCGACCGCCTCATCGCTGATTGTCATGAGTTCAACGGCCAGGTCCATTTGCCGTCCTGCCACCAGGGCGTCGTAAAAACGCAGGCGGACATCGTTGATGACACGCGATTCCATCGCCACGGACTGAAAATTGGCCTGCTGCACGCCCTGCTCCGCGACAGCGATATCCAGACCCCGCTTGTCCCGTTGGAGAATCTTCTGGCTCAGGAAGAACCCCTGTGCTCCAGCAGTACCGAGGTTGCCAACCTCGGTCGCATGGTAACCGATGCGGGTGTTGGGATAGAGGCCGGCCTGGACACGAGCTCCCGCGGCCCGCTGCCGATGAGCTGCCGCAATCCGGATGCCAGGGTTGTTGTCACGCGCCAGTTGTTCCAGGTTTTCCAGCGACAAGCCATGCGGCGGATCGGCGGACAGTCTGCCCACCAGCGCAACTGACAGCATGGCTGCCAATGCAATTCGACCTGTCTTGCGGAACACCATGGAT
Source organism: Planctomycetota bacterium (assembly GCA_963581185.1). GTDB lineage: Bacteria > Planctomycetota > Planctomycetia > Pirellulales > Pirellulaceae > SAT2750. The sequence goes on from CAUZOB010000083.1 coordinate 4,964, forward strand.
CGCCTGGAGAGATTCTGAGTTCAGACAATAGCTCATTATCTCTATCGGTTATTCCGGTTAGGTAAGTTGAAGCGATCATACGGGCACCCTGAGCTGCTAAAACAGGGAGTTTGACAGCCACCGATAGAGGCTCTTTAATGGTGCCCTGAAGCTGTTACGCCAGCCTCCTCCGTTGAATCCATGCGGGCTCCATGTCGATAGAAACCGGGTATTGCACCAACGTTCATGCTGGGCCTGACCTTGCTCAGACCCAGGCCAACCTGCTCGAACATGCCCTCGCGGTCAAACGATCCTTCTCGCCTGAGCAAACGATGGGAATTGGACTCTGGCTGGCAGCCCCGGCAGCTGCCCAGCTGCAAGATCCAGCTGAGCTAGAGTCCTTCAAGGCGTGGCTGGCTGAACAGCAGCTGCATCCCTTCACTCTCAATGGCTTCCCCTATGGCAACTTTCACCAGGAGGTGGTCAAGCACGATGTTTACCTGCCGACCTGGATGGACCCCGCCCGCCAGGTCTACACCGACAACCTCGTGACTGTACTGGACCAGCTGCTGCCGGACGGCTGTCAAGGCAGCATCTCGACGCTGCCGATCTGCTGGGGAACACCTCGCCCGAGCACAGCTGAGCTGGACCAGGCTGCCGATCACCTGTTGGCCATTGCCAGCAGGCTGGCCCGGCTGGAAAGTGAATCGGGACGTCTGATCTACATCTGTCTGGAGCCTGAACCGGGCTGCGTGCTCGAACGGGGCGATGACGTCGTGCAGTTCTTCCAGCAACACCTGTTACCACGCGGCAATGAACACGAGGTGCTGCGATACCTGCGAGTCTGCCACGATGTCTGTCATTCAGCCGTCATGTTCGAGGGCCAGGCTGACGTGCTGGCAATGTTCCAGGCAGCGGGAATCCGTGTGGGCAAGGTCCAGGTCTCGGCGGCGGTGGAAGCACGCCTGGAACAACTGGAACCCGATCAGCGAGTGCTGGCGATGGAACAGCTGGCTGGCTTTGCCGAGCACCGCTACCTGCACCAGACTTCGATCCGCTCAGCTGACGGGACGATTCGTTTCTACCAGGACCTGTCGGAGGCCCTCGAGCAGGTCGGTGATGCAAGCCAGCTGAATGAAACCTGGTGCACCCACTTTCATGTCCCCATTTACCTCAGCGACTTTGGCCAGCTGCATACCTCCCAGCCACAGATCCTGGAGTGCCTGGAATTCTGTCGCGAAGACAGCGACTTGATCCACTACGAGGTGGAGACCTATGCCTGGACTGTGCTGCCTGAGTCACTGCAGCAGCCAAGCCTGGCGGACGGGATCGCCCGCGAGATGCAGTGGTTTGCCGAGTTGGCCGGTTGCTAGTGACAGTTCCGTGCCGGTCCTGCGGTGAGCTTCTGTTGGATTCACCCGACCAGCACGTGGTGCGCTCTGCTGCATCGAGCTATTCAGCTGGCGGCTCGGGGTGATATCGGCGAAATGACTCGGTCATCTGTTGCCGCTGCCGCTTGACCAGTGCCGCCGTCAATACGCTACCGTGATCTTTGCCAGGGACCACCTCGACTTCGGCATCGCTACCGAGTTCTTTCAGCGTGCCGATAAGCTGTTCGACCGCGCCTTCGAGGTAGAAGGTATCAAGCTCACCGGTGGTGATATGAAGCTTGCCTGCCAGGCTCGATTTGAGCTGTGGCCAGCGGCGTTTGATGAGCACGTTGATATCATAATTCTGCCAGCTTTGTACGACGACCGGATTGACCTGCCCGCTTGTTCGATCCCACATCCGCAGCGGTTCACCATTGTCACCCAGCGGGCTAAAAACCGCCTCGAAAGATCTCAATTGTCCGCCCCGTCCCAGGCCATCGTCCATCTTGCCGAAGGAGTCATACCAGAGCATCGGTTCCGTACCGCGGCGTGCCAGTGGCCGCCGGCCCCCCTGCGGATTCGTGTAGAGGCTGAGTGGTGGATCGGCGTAGAGGTTAACTTCCTGGTAATCGCGAAAATCAACTGGATCCGGCGACGTGCTCCAGACGCCACCAAAGGTGTCCGGGTAATTCACTTGCAGCCATAACGAGGACCAGCCACCGGAGCTATGGCCACCCACAAAGCGAGCGGTGGACGCCGCCACGGTACGGTAACGACGATCGACTTCGGCAATCAGCTCCTCGACCAGGGCCGCACCACGCGGCCCGTTGCGAGCGCTATCGGCATACACATGATGCCCCCACTTGCACTGGCCATCCAGCATCACGCGGATGAACTCGGTCTCACCCTCAGCAACCGCTGGCGGACCATTTCGATATCGTCCCGCCATCGACTGGTAAGTACCACCGAAACCGGAGACCACGTAGAGCACCGGGTAGCGACGAGTTGGCTGGCTGTCGTAAGACTGCGGAAGAATCACCGCTGCTGTCTGCAGTACCTCGTGGCCATGAAAAGCTGACAAACGGGGGCTGTAGATGACTAGTTGCCTGGCCCACTTCGACTCGGGAAACGGCCGCGGTGCAATTACCTTCTCAAGTTTCAGTTTCAGCACAGCCGCGGGGATCTTGTCACCGTCGCCAGACGCAGCTTGCCAATTGACCTTCACCACGCTGCTGTACAAGTTGCCGACGCCGTCGTTGGGATGCGAGTGGTAGAAGTCCAAGTCGAGCAGGGCCTGGAAAAAATACTCGCCGGATGGCAGCCTGGAGAGCTTGTCTGGAAAACCATCGGCCTTGTCATCCAGCCGCTGCAGGCTCCCCGCTGCCCAGTCCTTCAGATCGATAGCAAAGAAGGGTTCGGGCGAAAACCAGCTCGGTCCGAAACGCGGCTCCTGCCGATCGCTGCTGGACGTTAACACGAACAGCCGCCCGCTGACTGGAGCGGCGGCAGCTGACTCAGCCAACTCAACTTCGATCGCCGTTGCCACGACGGCCGCATCCTCCGCCACGCTGCTACTGGCAGCGGCCGAGACGAGCACCAGGCTGGCAAGCAGCAGGTGAGTAACCATGGAATTCGGATTCACGGGTCAGTCCTTTCAGCGCAGGTCAGTTTTTCATCGTCGGTAGTCAGGAGCCGCTGGCACGGATGTAGACCGGCTTGGCGCCAACAGCCCAGCCACGTCGTCCCTTGAGAAGGACCTGCAGCACGCAACTACCTCTCGCCCCAGCCGGGATTGTGAGGACCAGCCGCTGTGGTCCACTCTTGACTGCGTAGTCCTGCACGATCCACCAGGGTCGATTCGCCATCTCATAGGTCTGATGAAACTCACTCAACCAGCGATCTTCCGCCAGGTATTCAAGACGTTGTGGCGGATCAAAGGGGAACTCACCCCGCTGACAGACCAGTGCCAGCTTGAGCCGACCCGCGTGCGGCAGGTTAACCGATACCAGCAGTTGCTGGCCAGCATCCACGGCCCCCTCCGCTGATACGTCGATCTCCCCAGGATAGGGAATCCGCAGCAGTGGATCGCCCAGCAGGTTAAACAGTGCCAGGTGTTCTTGTCGTTCCAGTGCCAGGTCGTGGCTGGGGGGATAGAGTGTGCGAGCGAGCAGGTCAATGGTCCGTCGTTGCAGCGTGGCGTTGGCCGGCCGCTGCTGGCCCAGGTCTCGCTTGGCATGCAAGACAACTTCACCCAGCGTGGCTCGTCGCTGTTGAAAGACCTGCCGCATTAACGACTCACCCATCACGGCCATGGCGTATGGCATAGTCACGCGGGAGCCGGCATAGACAGCGATCGGACCGCGGGGGTTTCTCAGCAACTGCTCGGCCATGCAGTCACGGCTGCCATCGTAAGCACCCGTGTAGCAGGCCAGGAAAATGGCAATCGGTGATCCCTGGCGACAATCAACTCGGCCGACATCGCCACCAGCCATGATGTGGTGGGTGCTGCCAGGAACTACCACGCGATCCAGCTGTCGCCTGCTGCCGTGGCCGATGTAGACCCAGAACAGGGAACCTTCGTTCATGCGTGAGATGACCGCCTGGTCAAAGTGTCGGGGGTCCGGGCAATAAGGACTCTGCCAGCTGGCATAAGTCATCGTGCTACTGTAGCTGGAGGGCAGACCGCCGCCGATCAGCTGCCGGGTAACGGCTTCCAGTGCCTTATCAGCAAGCAGGCCAAAACCGCCCACGCCGGCAATAAAATGCACACGCGACTTCCAGTCGGCTGGCCCCTGTTGCTTCTCATAGTCGATAATCCGCCGCACCAGCAGTTTCAGCTCTCCGGCGTCGTCAACCGGCAGGCGACCGACAGCGATATCGGGCAGCTGGTCGCCGTCGAGGTCGGCATAAGGATTGTCGCTGGCAATCTCCGGCTCGGACCCATACAAGACATTCAGCCGTGCCTCGATACGGTGCGTGGCAATACCAGCTGAGTCATCCTCAGCCAGCCTGCCACCGACGGCAGGGGCATCTCCCACCAGCAGCAGCCAGCGAATTGGATGCTGCCCTGCTTCGGATCGAATCAACTGGGTCAGCTCTCCGGCAGATCCAGGTGGAGCATGCAGGCGAATGGAATGGCCCTGCGACTGGCGATAGTGAATCCAGGGCTGGAGTGCCCGCTGGAGAGAAGCTGGGCAGATTACCAGGGTGTCGACGTCCGGCGCGGCTGGACAGCGAGCTGCCAGCAGCAACCAGGCGGCGATCGATAACAGGCAGAATCTGATCGGAGCGCGCCTCCCGGCTTGGCAACCTGGTGAACAGAGCGGGTGAAGGGAATCGAACCCTCGTGATTGGCTTGGGAAGCCAACGCTCTACCATTGAGCTACACCCGCTGGATGTTAGGCCCATTATTGCCAGCCCCCGGAATAGTGCAATCAGCTGGAACGTCAATCGTGCCGCGCTAATTCGTTCACGATGGACTGGTCCTGGCAGTCGTCCAGAGGGCGATCAGCAACAGGGCAAAGCCGACGTAAACGACCACGATGCCACTGCCCAGACCACCCGGTTGAGCAAACAGGCCTGCCAGGAAGAAGCCGGCAGGTATGGCGATACTAGCGGCCAGCAACCTATGGGAGCTGCGTATCCGCTGGCCAACGGCCTGAAATCCGCCGCGGGCAACGCTGGCAGCAAAACAGATGTGCAGCAGACCTAGCAGCACTCCGGACCCATGGGCCACCATCCAGCAGAGACGGCGTGACTGGACATCCTCGGCCACATAGAACGATAGCTTGAAGCCATGAAAAGATTCGAGCAGCATGCCAAGACAGCCAAACAGGGCCAGCATCAGCCAACCACTGCGGAGGTGCAGCAACTGGGTACTGCGAGCCGACGGTGCCGACGCTTTGGATCGCCGACCGCTGCCGGCCGGCCGTCGTCGCTTTCTCATTCCGGTAGCCATGTCTGTTCCGTATCATCACGCTGCTTGATCAATTCAAGCAGCCGGTCCTGGTTTGATCGACCACTGGGAAGCAGCAGACAGCGCTGCGAGAGTTCACCGTCCAGCGGCCGGGCAGCTGCTGACCAATGTCGTAGCACCTGATCGCGGGCGGCCTGCCGATGATTGTCAGTGGCCACGTAATCGTAGCCAAGCTGGGAAAAGTCCCCGGTCTTCTGTAGCGAGGAATGGGCAATATACCGCACGGCGGCATAGGGATCGTCCAGTGTGTGAGCCAGTACCGGAGCCATCCAGAGGTCGCCCGATACCTCGCGAGCAGCATCCCAGCTGTAGGTCCAGGCGGTAATGGCACGCAGGGCAGCATCCCCGCGCGTGATCCACAACAGCGATGCTGCAATCTGCTTTTCATCCTCATCGAGCGGATCGGATGAGATGTCGTACCATTTTTCCAGCTTGTCGGCAGTCCAGGCCAGCGTCTGGTCGAGGTGGCATTGATTACAGGCATTGGGTTTCTGGAAACGGTGGCTGACATTCACACTCGGCACCGTCACCTGATGTCCTCGAATGCCCTTGAGCAGGGCGTAAGAGGTGTGTGGCATGTGACAGTTGTAGCAACGGCTGCCGCTGGATCCGACTTCATGATGCGTGTGTTGCGTCCCGGCATACTGCTTCGGCTGGTGGCATTGCAGGCAGGCCTGGTCACCATCCATCTGGCGGGCCAGCTGGTCATTGGGATCACTGTCGTGCATCGAATGACAGGAAAGGCAGGAGACCTGCCGGGCCGGATCACTGGCCTTCGTATAGCAGGGCGACTTGACCAGCGCATTGAACTCGCGCCCGCCGACCCGAATCGCACCATCCTTCCAGTAGCCGCCGTCGGCGATCTCGCGGCTGGCCGCACGGGCGTCCTCGTCACCGTAGTGGATGATGTGGTGCGTCTTTTCCAGCGAGTCGCCGGCCCGGAAGGGATTCCCCTTCGTCATGTAGTCGATTTCTGCATGCGGAAAGTAAGAGCTATGGCACTGGCCACAGATCTCTGTGGAGACTTCAGCGGAGACCCTGGCCGGGTTGAGTATCTTCTGGGGCTGACCGGGCGAGAGGTGCTGCAGGTAGCGAGTGAGTGGATTCTGGTAATAGGCAATATGATCTTCGGCGGGGCCGTGGCAGGCTTCGCAGGAAATCCCCATTTCAGCAACCGTACTCATCATCGGTCCACCGTCCGCCTGCTGGCGTGGATTCCCACCCAGGGCATGGCACTGGATACAGTTTTCGTTCCAGATCGCCACTCGCCGCGGTCCCCCTGGTGGCCGAATGAAGGCATCCTGCGAGGGCATCCAGCGTTTGTCGATGATATTGTAGATCCAGGGAAGTTGAATCAGCTTGAGTCCCAGGGCGCTGGGAACCCAGTAACCCTGGAAGCTATGTGAACCGGTCATCATCACGACTGGCAGCTCCACCATCGGCACGTTGCTACCGGGAACCAGTGCGCCCCCCTCGGTTGCCAGGTACCAGTCGGGATCTGGCATCCGCACGAGGAAGCGATCCCCCTCGCGCCGGAAATGGTATTCCAGCCCACCCTGCTGAAGAGGAGGTGTTTCGAAATCACCGAGCACGTTGTCTGCCCGCACCAGCTGGGTCATCGAACGGTGGTAAGTGCGGTGCCAGCTGGCATGTTCACTCGGATGGCAGCTTCGACAACGATCGGAAGTCTGAAATTCGCCAGCAGGTTGCCGGCGCGGCACCAGCTTTTCAACAGGCGTGTTGGGATTGGCAATCAGCTGCTGTTTCTGCGTGGCTGAGATAGAGCCGCTTAGATCCGGACCGGTCGGCAAGCGGATGATGGCCCAGCCGATTCCGACAAGCAGCAGCAGGATACCAGCGAAACTGCCATGGCTACCGCCATGACGAGTCCGGCTGAGCAGCGGCACGCTACATGCCAGCAGCGTGCCCAGCACGACAAGGAGTTCCAGAACCGCCATAGGGCTGACCATAACAGAAGAGTGGGATCGGTTCTACAGAAGCTGCTGCTCGCTGGTTCAGTTGCTGCTGCCAGCTGTAAGTGAAAGCCCCAGATGTGCTCGACCATGTTCCGCAGCCAGCTCGAGACACTGCTGGTAAGCATCCCGGGCACCGTTGCGATCGTTCATGGCACGGCGGGTTTCTGCCAGGTGGAACCAGCAGCTGGCATTCTCCGGTAGCAGCCCGACCGCCTCGGTATAGGAGGTGAGGGCCTGCCGCACGTCGTTCTCCCGCCACGCCAGACGGCCACGTTCAAAGAAAGCCAGGCCGGCATGCCGATCGGCCTGTTCCTTGTCACCCGCGAGTTGATAGGACTCGGCAAGTTTCTGGTGAAGTAGCTGATTAACGACGATCGACTTGCTGGCCTTGTATCGCGTTCCCTCAAGCCATGCTTTGCGGGCACGTTGCGGATCCTCCAACTGCTGCCAGGCATCGCCGATCAAGTCCCACATCTCCGCCGATTCTCCCTCCACCTGGATCACTGCCGCAAGGTAAGGCAAGGCCAGCTGGGCCTGCTGCTGGTTCAGCTGCAGGACCGCCAGCCGCATGGCGTAATGATATCGCCAGAGCGGCTTCATGGCCTCGACCGCCGCCTGCATCGATGCAACTGTTGCTGCGACATCACCCGCCTGTTCATGGCGACCACTCTCCACCAGGTAACGGCCTGGGCCATACCGCTGGTGCATGGCACGTTCATGCAGCCGGGTTGAGGTCCGCATCTCGGTCAGCTGGATATGCCGCTGGGCAAGTTCTGCCTGCTGCCTGGCCAAGCGGTCATTGCCCAGTGCCTCGTAGGCCCAGCCTTTGAGCTGAATAACACACATCGCACCGGGCTGCCGTTCAAGCATCTGGTCGAGCAGCTGGATCGCTTCCTCGGCCCGGTCAGTTCGTATCAAGAGTCGTGCCAGCGCCAGCTTGATCAAGGGCTCAGCCTGGGCCGCCCGCAAGGCAGTCTCCGCTGCAGCCACGTCCTCCTGTCGTAGCAGGACGAGTGCCAGTTCAACGCGGGCATCCTGCTGTCGTTCACCGGCTGCGTCGACGACCGCTTGAAAACTCAGCTGGGCCTGCACCAGTTGCCCCATCCGGCTGAGCACAATTCCCTGAAACATCAGCCCGTCTTCATCCAGCGGGCCCAGCAGCGTGGCCTGCTGGAGGCAGTACTCGGCCTGCGGCAGCAGGCCAAAGGTGCTGTAAAAATCAGCCATCGTGAGCCAGCTGTGAGGGCTTGCCGGATCGTGACTGGCTTCCAGCTGGCGCATGTCAGCCAGCAGACCGTCTTCCTGGATTCCCAGCTCCGAGACCGGCAAGGCTGCCGGGCGATTGAATGCACTGGTCCTGATGGCAACTGCTGCCAGCAGTTCCAGCGCCAGCAGGATCAGCACAAGCTGCCGATAACGTGTCATGGCGATGCTCCCTTGCTGGTCCAGACAGCAATCGGTGCTGCCGCCGGAGCGACTGTTATCGGGACGCGCAGACGCCCAGCCACCAGGTCCAGCCGCCCATCACCATCGATGTCCGCCAGGTCCAGTGTGATTAACTCAACCGGTCGCGTATCGATCGTCCAGGTACGGGTAAACTTCCCCTGCTCATTTTCAACCCAGACGATCGTCGGATTCTTCGGATCGGTCCAGTCGTTGGACATGCTGACCATCACCACGTCGAGATCGCCGTCCTGGTCCATATCACCAGCCCTGGTGGCATAGCTGCCCCCCAGCGAGCCGATCTGGTCGGCAGAGAAATTCCAGTTGCCGAGGTTGCGAACCCAGACGCATCCGTGATACGGCTGGGGCCAGCCATGTCCGAACTCCAGGTTATCCCCCTGCGAGAGCAGCAGGTCCATCTTACCGTCCTGGTCGAGATCAACTTTCACCAGGCCACCGCCGCCGACATCAAAGTTGTGTGTGAAATAGAGCAGTCGGGGCGTAAAGTTGCCCTGGCCATCATTCTCCAGACCCCAGACTTCTTCCTCGTCCTGCGAAACAATCGTCGCCAGGTCGAGATCACCATCGCCGTCATAGTCGGCCACCGGGACATGAATCACGCCAGGTCGATCGAGCACCAGGTGATCTCGAAATTGCCCTTCGCCGCGATTCTCCAGCCAGAGGATACCGCCGCGGGCGTAGCCAAAGACAGCCACAGCCAGGTCGATATCGCCATCACCATCCAGGTCTGCAGGCTGCACATCGGCAACCCGTCGTACATCGTCCAGCAACGTCCGCTGCTTGAACGTGCCATCCTGGTTCTCCAACAGGATGACTGAACCAATCAACTCATCGGAGGGCAGAATGTCACCCAGTATCGATACCAGCACGTCGTTGTCACCGTCCTGGTCAAGGTCAACCACCGTGGCATGAGCCGGTACCTGCAGTCGATCAGCCAGCACCAACGCTTTCCAGCTCTCGTCCTGCTGTCGCTCATAGAGCACAACCTGGTTGCCCGATGCATCACAGACGAGGATATCCTGCTGACCCCGCTGCCAAAAATCCACGAACTGGACGTGCGTGACCCGTGCCTCCTGTTCCCTTGGCAGCAACTTGTCCCCTGGCCGAACCAGCAGGTCGAGCAGCTGGGGGTCGAGTTGATGGGGCAGTTGCAGGGAATGACGGGTCCAGCTGACGGCCGTGGAACGTGGGTGGGCTTCAATCGGCGAGTCGAGGCGTGGCCGAGTATCGCCGGCGTTCCATTGCCCTGCCAGCAGGACAGCCAGTCCGACGACCAGCGACAAAAGAAAGCTGTCAATGATTCGACTGGTCGAAGATCCCAGACCACGACGAGCTGGCTGCTCGCGATCGTCCCGGACAGCCTGGGATTGAGTATCGTTCATCAGGAACTTGCAGGACAAAGAGAGGATTTCAACAACGGTTGGCTCCGGGAGAGACCGCTTGAGTTTACGAACCTCAAGGGGCATTGGTTTATTGTCGAACCTTCCGGAAGGGCGACTTCATTCGCTCCCGGCGCCCCGGCACACCCCGCACAACTGTTAACCTGCCGACTGTACGGCGTTGTCTGCTGGCTTGTTGGCATGCAGCAGCCAGAACACCCAGATGATGCTGATTGCCATCAGCGGGATCCCGATGATGCCAACTGACGACGTTGCCAGCAGCAGGGCACTGTAGAGGAACAGCACGGTCGCCAGCACAAATCCCATGATCCGGTGCCGTGCCAGTGGTCCACCAATCTGGACAATCAGCAGCAGACCCAGCAGGCTTCCTGCCAGCCAGAGCAGACGACTGGATTGCGACATCAGTGTTTCATCAATATGGCGGGCTTCTAGTTCAACTGTGCCGCCGATCGTTTTGAACAGGTAGACATCGCCACGCAAGGGAAGATCGAACTCATCCAGGCTGGCAAGGCCCGCGGCATCGACGATACCGGTCACGTTGAGCTGCTGTGCAAGGCCATCAGTCATGACGCCATCGGCACTATATTGAGACGTGCCGCCACCCATACCACCCATACCGCCACCACCGCCACCCATGCCACCCATGCCACCCATGCCACCCATGCCACCAGACAGCATATTGCCTGATTGCAAGCGATCCATACTTCTTGTGTCTGGCCCAGACAGATCACCTTCCTTGCCGAGGGGTGCGGAGTTCTGACCTTGCGCGAGCTGCTGACTGCGACGATTGAAATCTTCTTCCACATCCTCGAAATCGGCCTCGAGCTTGCGCTGGTATCGATGCAGCTGTGATTCTCGACCCGGTGCCATTTGCACATTTTCTCCCCCGCTTTGGTTGGCGGGAGCCGGCGTTTCGGCGGCTTGCGGCAGCTTGCCACCCATCGGCTTGGACATCGGTCGGCGGGCCATCGGCCGCTTGTTCCGCCCACCCGGTTCATTGTTAGCGACGCGCGACTTGAAGTCGTCGCTCTTGCCTTCGGCTTCCGGGAGCACCAATCCGTTAAAGGCGAACCAGTTCTTCTCAAACCGGCCACGTCCTTCCGTGGCAGGATCTGTCGCCGGCTGATCAGCCGAGAGGGAAAAATTGTCTCCCAGCATCTGCACGGAGTTGCGGGCAACATCATTGTCCTGCTCAGCAAAGCCCTGGTTAAGGAAGTAACGATTACCCCGGGCCTGTTTTTCATTTTCCGTCTCCAGTTCTACGAGGCGGCTCTCAACCTCGTCGAGCAGCTGTAAACTCTGTTCGATATTCTGCTGAACATCGCCCAAGTCTCTTTGCTGGCTACTCAATTGCCCATATTCAATCCGCTGTTGTTTGAGATTGTTACGGAATCGAGAAAGAGCATAGGCATCTTTCCCTTTGACGGTGGTGCGAGCGATCTGGTAATTCATATCTCGCTTACCCTGCAGAACTTCTGTCTGCAAGTCGTCAGAGCTTTCGACCTTGACCGCGGTGCCATCAAAGCCATACCAGTGATGTCCAGCGGGCAGGTGCAGGGCAATATGGGTCTTTTCGATGTTGACATTGCTCTTCATCTGCACGAAGGGAAAGCTGATCTTTCCCCAGCTGGAAAGGGTCGAGGTGGTACCGCCGTAGTAAAAGACGACCTTGAATTCCGCATCCCCTTCGGCCAATCGCTGGATCGGAATCCGCACTAGCCTCGGATCATCGTTTTGGCCATCGACCATTCGCGGCTTGACGGCCAGGCCGCCGACCTGCACAACCCAGAGCTTTGCGTTGGCGGGCAGGCGGACATCGAGGAACTGTTCCACACGATTGTCCATTTCATATTCCTGTCGCGCCCGGTAGGCGCCCTGTTCATCCATCACGATCGTGATATTGGAGAGCGAGATGCGAGCGGAAATGACCTCGCGCACAGCTCGCTGCGTGATCTGGTATTCCAGTCTGGCCGCCTGGCCGGTGGTGCTGTAGGCCTTACCAATGGCACCGCCAATGCGGTTGACCAGCGACTGGTAGGCTGTCGACTGGGGTGCCATTTCTTCCAGCCCGGCATGCGAGTCAATCTTCACTTCGTCGCCCGTGGAATCGACGGTGACGTAACGGACGCTGGTCTGGCCGGTCTGGATCAGTGGAATCGGAGCTGACTGGAGCTTCGAATCGTCCAGCACCTTGTCATGTTCAATCAGCACTTTGAATTGGCCAATGACCTCATCCTGCAGTGACAACGTGACCTGCTGCAGCCCCTCGGGCTGTGCTGCGTCGACCGGCTCCATCACCAGCTGTCGCATCAGGCCTGCCGAAATTCGAGCGTCGGCCATCGCGGCCGGCAACTGGAATCGCAACTCGTCGATACCCGCATCCTGGATCAGGAATTCAAGCAGGATCGTCTCCTCGATAGCCCGGTCGGTGACGCGGATATTGGAGATCGAGCTGGCGGTGATCTTGGCCTGCCGACGGACGAGCTTGACAGAAGCCGCATAATCGGCGGTCCGGTAAGCCAGCACCAGGCGTGCCAGCGTCCGTTGCCGGCCGGTCTTGAGCCAGCCGTCGGCGGCTCGCAGAGGCTGTTCCTGGCAGTTAACAAGCTGCAGAATCTCCACGTCGTAGGAGGGATCGGTCTGCACAACGATCGTGCCGTACTGATCGAGTACCCGCTGAACAATAATCTGCGGCAGCTGCATACCTTCATCTTCCGCACCGCGTGGCACGCTGCCTCGCAGCACAACGTCAAATGCTTGCCGTCGTCCACTCTCCAGCAAGATGGTCAGCGTGGAGCTAACCTGGTCCTGCTCGAGCTCGCTCAGTGACCAGTCGACGATGCCTGGAGCCTGGACTTCATCCAGTTCCAGGTTGGCCGGAACCTGCACATCCAATCGATGGACGGCCCGCCGCCCTGGCTTGACGCGAAGCTGACTCTCCACTTCCAGATCCCGTTCGGCCACTCGCACCAGTGTCTGCAGGTCGACATTGGTCTCGTCCGGCAACAGCTCGGCTGCCAGCCGGACGTGGAAGGGAGTATCGGCGAACTGGTAGACCTGGAATGGCTGCAAGCCAAGCGGACTCAGTCGGGCTGCCTCGCGAGCCTGGAAAACTGCCGCTGCCTCACGGGTCAGGTCCTCTCGTGTGACGGCAGTCAGTGTGACTGTACGGAGTGTCATCAAGGAGGTACGGCGAATTGCCACCACGCCCTGGTGAAGAATCGCATCGGGGATGACAACAACCGGCAGATCGAACTGGCTGAAGTTGCCCTGGCCAACGGTACCGTGGCGTACCAGGTGCAATTCCAGCAGGGTCTGGCCGCGAGCAGCTTCCAGCAGCTCAACCGTCAGGCTCTGCTGCTGGTCCTCAATCTTGACATCCCAGCCACGGACATTATCTCCCTTGACCCTTTCGACCTGGTAATCAACCGGCAGCTGGAACTGGAAAATGTCACGTTGCCCACGTCGGAATTGCAGGGCCACGTTCCAGACACTGTGGACCGCTTCCTCCTGCACGTCCACCAGCACGGTGGAGCGAGCGGTCAGGCTGCGGTCAACCATCGATTCGGCAACCGTCGGTCGCCAACGAAACTGGACATTTCCATGGGGATCTGGCGAAAGATTGACAACTTCGTTGTCAGCCGCCGAGACCTGCTCGCCACGGTCGGTCGTACCGGACCAGCGGAGTTCCGTGCGCGTGGCCGGTACCTGCAGAGTCAGGCGACTGGCTGGCGCCACCGGCAATACTCCCTGGATGATGTGCCAGCCACCCTGGCGAGTGACCGGCATGGCGATTGTCATTTCCAACCGAGTGCGGCCCTGGCCTTTGAGTAGCAAGCGGAAGCTGGGGCTGACAGCGCCCGCAGCGGCCTGGGCAGGTGTGTTGGCTGCCTGCTGCGTCTGCTGCACTTGCTGTTCCAGCTGCTGGCCGGGCGCCAGCACCTGCAGCCGGGCCGGCTTGCCATCGATCATGGCTGTACGTAAAACTCCACCGCTCAGAACCAACGGAATGCCAACTTCCTGATCGCTGAAGACATCGACATCGAGATAGCCGGTCAGCAACAGGAAATCGCCATCCAGCAAGGTGGCCCGGAACTGTGAACTGGCAAACGCGTAGGTCGAGGGCAGGATTTCATCAAGCAGCGGTCGATTGGGGTAAGCTCGTTTCCAGAGGTCTGCATATCGCTGGTAGGGAATCAAGACGCGGTCACTGAGTGCAGCTTCGCCCAGCTTATCCGGATCGTACGGAACGATGATCGCATCAGCCGGTACCGTGACGCGGACCGGCTCATCAGCATCGACTGGGAACGGTTGCTGGGCCAGCATCTGGCCAGCCTGGCTTATCATCAACAACAGGCTCAACCCAGCAACTGCAGATCGCTTCCGCAGCGACTGCCAGGCATGGTTGCATCCCCACCAGAACATCGGGATCACCAGGTAGAGCGGAATCAGCAGCAACCCGACGACAAACATGTTGTCCCAGGTCTGACCAAGTGCGGGGAAAAACCCCAGCAGCGGAACAACGATGCCGACGGTCAAGAGTCCACAGATATAGCGGTAACGGACTCGAGCAGCAGCACGGCTGAGTCCGAGGCCGACCAGCAGGAACAGCAGCGTCAGGAAACCCGCGATCAAGCGTGAGTGCTGCTGGTGAACGACCGTCACCTGCCACTCGCCGCCTTCACCGAGGCTGGTCAAATGCACGAGTCGATCGGGGCTGACATTAGCAGCACCAGCAGAGAAATCGAAAATCAGGCTGCGTTTTCCCTGCATCCCC
>CAUZOB010000084.1:0-19458 GCA_963581185.1 Planctomycetota bacterium
CAAGATCCAGGCATTGTTCGATGTCCCCAATCCTCCAGTGACGCATGTCTTTCGCCGCGGGGACTGCTTCAAACGCGGGCTCCCTGTGACCCCTGGATTCCCGGAAGTGCTCACGCCCTCAGCCCGTCCGGGACAGCAGTTGGCCAGGGTTGAATTGCCGCTGCCGCCGGGAACATCCGGGCGACGGCTTGAACTGGCACACTGGATAACCTCGCGGCAGAACCCAACCACGGCACGGGTGATTATGAACCGGCTCTGGTTTCACCATTTTGGCGAGGGAATCATTGCGACCCCGGACAATATCGGCCGCAATGGGGCCCCCCCGTCGCATCCGGAGATCCTCGACTGGATGGCGGTTGAATTCCAGCAGGGTGGCTGGAGCCTGAAGAAAATGCACCGGCTTGTTCTCACCTCGCGAGCCTACAGGCAGACGTCACGTCGGCCTGCGGAGTTGACCCGTGCCGAGCAACTCGACCCGGACAACCGGTTGTTGTGGAGACAGAACATGAAACGCCTTGAATCAGAGATTATTCGTGATGCCCTGCTAGCGGCAAGCGGCCGTCTCGATTTACATTCTTTTGGCCCTCCCGTTCCGGTCACCAGGCCGGTGAGCGGACTCTCGATGGTGGACGCGGAGGGTGGCAATGGCCAGAACCGGCGAAGCGTCTACATCTTTGCCCGCAGGGTCTACCCACTCAAGTTCATGGAGATCTTCGACTCGCCGATCATGGCGATCAATTGTTCCAGGCGAATGAACTCAACAACGGTGCTCCAGTCCTTTGCCCAGTTAAACAGCGATTTTATGATCGGCGTGGCAGGGGATGCTGCGAGGCGGATCGAGCAGGCCGTGGGAAACGAGCCGGCAAAGCTGGTTCGATCCAGCTACCGGACGATCCTGGGACGTCTGCCAGGCGAAGAGGAACAACAGGCGTGCCTCGAATTTCTTTCAGTACAGGCGGTGGGCTACGCCGCGGAAAGCCAGGATGAAAAAGCAGGTGCCCTGGCGTTTGCCGATCTCTGCCACATGCTCCTCTGCATGAACGAGTTCCTTTATGTCGAGTAATGAAATGAACCACGCCCCTTACCCGCTCAGCCGCCGGGCAGCCCTGGCAGCCTGCAGCATGAGCCTGGGCGGCCTTGCCATGCGGGGACTGTTGCATGCAGAGGCGATCGATGGCCAGCGGACGTCCTATGACATGAAACCGCGGTCGCCCCACTTTCGGCCGAAAGCGAGGGCAGTGATCCAGCTTTTCCAGAACGGGGGTCCTTCGCAGATGGACCTGTTCGATCCCAAACCGGAATTGACCAGGCAAGCGGGAAAACCGTACCCGGGAGCGGTAGAGACGTTTCAGCTGGGTAACAAGAACATCATCTTTCCAACCCAGTTCGAGATCAAACCACATGGGGTATGTGGGATGAATTTCGGGGCCCCGCTGCCTCACATGGCGGCGATGGCGGATGACTGGTGCATGGTTCGCTCCATGTACACCGTGAACAATAACCATCCCTTTGCGATTAGCATGTTCCAGTCCGGAAAGCCCTTTTTCGGTTATCCCGCAATGGGGTCCTGGATCACCTACGGACTTGGCAGCGAGAACCAGGACCTTCCAGGTTACATCGTCCTGCGTGACCCGGCGGGCTACAACACGTCGGGCAAGGCGGTCTGGTCAAGCGGCTGGATGCCAGCCCTCTACCAGGGGACGGAATTTAACAGCCAGGGGAACGCCGTGCATCACCTGCATCGGTCGTCGCGGCCGTCGCAGGCGTCGCAGGCGTCGCAGGCGTCGGACCGCCGGTCGATGCAATTGTTATCCAGGTTGAACCGCCAGCACAGTCTGCTGCATCCACGTGAATACGAGTTGGAAGCTCGCATTGCTAATTTTGAGATGGCGGCCCGAATGCAGTTGGCTGCTGCTGACGTGCTGGATCTGTCGAAAGAAAATGAAGAGACGCGTGCACTCTATGGGATGGATAACCCAACCACCGCTGGTTATGGCACCCGTTGCCTGATGGCGCGGCGGCTTGTGGAATCGGGCGTTCGCTACGTCCAGGTCTTTCCACCCCTGAATCCAAGTTTCCAGCCATGGGATTCTCACGGCAACCTCAAGAACGGCATCCAGGCGATTTCTGACAGGGTTGACAAGCCAACCGCCGCGCTGATCACTGACTTGAAGCGACGCGGCCTGCTCGATGAGGTGATCGTTATGTGGACCGGTGAATTCGGTCGCATCCCGATAACCGAAGGGTCTGACGGTCGTGATCACAACCGGAATGCTTTTACCACGCTGATGGCGGGCGGCGGATTCAAGCCGGGCTACACGCATGGAGCAACCGATGATTTCGGTTACAAGGCGATCGAGGATCGCGTCAGTGTCCCGGATCTTCACGCCACGATTTTCCGCCAGCTGGGAATTGATCACACCCGTTTGTCATTTCTGAACAAGGGACGGCAGGAACGCTTGACCGACCCCGAGGTAACGGGCGCACGGGTTGTGGGCGACCTTCTGGTTTAGCTGTCACTGTTGGCCCAGCAGCAGGGACATGCTGCGGTCGCGATAGTTTGCTGTCACGATATCCGGATGTCCATCGCCGTTCAGGTCTGCCACGTCGACCCCGTAATTCCCCAGTTCCGCCAGTTGGCTGCGCCCGTCACCGGCGCCCGTCGCGGTCGACCCACTTGTAGATGCGTTTCGCGTTCAGGGAACAGAACTTCCGCGTAACATCATCACCTCTATCAAAGGCGTACTGCATCACAATGCGCTGCTGCGTTGCATAATCGGCAGCGTTTTCCGATGCGGGCCAGTCACTGCCGTAGATGACGCGATCGTCGCCGAATGCTCTCCAGACGACGTCGATGTAGGGACGGTAGAAGTCCAGATCCCGCGACGCGTTCTTTCCGCCCTCAGCGGCGGCCCAGCAGAGTGCCGAGATCTTGCAGGATACATTTTTGTGTTTTGCCGCAGCGCGGATTCCGTTTGCCCAGTCCCGTGGAGGAGGGCTGGACGTGATCTTCACATTTCCAATGTGATTCAACACGATCCGCAGGTCGGGCACCCGCTTTGCCAGTCGGGCAAGCTCGGCAGGTGTCTCAGGGCCGCCGTTGACGTCGAGAGCCAAATCGTGGGCGGCGAATAGTTTCAGGTCGTCCAGCTTATCTTTGTCAAGGAGAGTGTGAAGCAGACTGGTCGAAATTCGAATCCCACGAAACAGCGGATTGGCGGCAAACCGTTTCAGGTGTCTGGCGAAGTCGGCGGAGTCCGGCTCGAGCCGCCCGACTATGCCAACCACAAACGGGTCGTCTTTTGCCAGACCCAGCAGCCAGGCGTTGTCTTCAAGGCGATCGCTTGCTTCCACAATCACGGTGCCGGTGACGCGGCGGAAGTGTTTTAACTCGCGCAGATGTTCTGGCAGCACCGTGCGATAAAGCGGTGAACCTTTCGCCGGCCACGGAATGCCTCCGGGCCGTGTCGGATCGTAGAAGTGCGTGTGGCAGTCGATGACATCCAGTTCAGTGTCTGGTTTGTTGGCGAAGAGAGGTAGGCTTTCGAGCCCAGCGAGACCGCTGACGCCCACTGCGAGCATCTCACGGCGAGAAAGACTGAATGACATGATGACACTCCTAAGCAAACAGCTCATGCACCACGTTACCTTCGACATCCGTGAGCCGGAAGTCACGGCCAGCATGGCGATACGTCAGGCGCTCATGGTCCAGACCCATCGCATGCAGCATCGTCGCATGAAAGTCGTGGATGTGGACTTTGTTTTCCGCGGCGTAGTACCCGTAGTCATCCGTCGAGCCGTAGCGAAAGCCGCCCTTCACTCCGCCGCCAGCAAGCCACATGGTAAAACCTTCGGGGTTGTGGTCGCGGCCGTCCTCTGTCTCGGCGGTGGGTGTGCGGCCGAACTCGCTGCCCCACCAAATGAGCGTGTCGTCGAGCATGCCGCGTTGCTTCAGGTCGGTTAGCAAGCCGGCGATTGGCAAATCGACCTCGGCAGCGTTTTTCTCGTGATCACGTTTGAGGTTGTTGTGTTGATCCCACTGTACTTTGTCGTCGTTGTGGGTCACCTGGATGAAGCGAACGCCAGCCTCGGCGAAGCGACGCGCGAGCAGACACATCCGGCCAAAGTTCGCCGTGCCGGGATCATCCATCCCATACAGCTTCAAAGTCGCTGGCGTCTCGCGCGACAGATCTTCGAGTTGCGGAATCGAGGATTGCATGCGAAAGGCAAGTTCGAACGAGTTGATCCTTGCTTCCAGAGAGGCGTCGCCACCGCTTTGACTGAGATGCCTGCGATTCATCGCATTCAGCCGATCGAGTTGCAATTGCTGGATCTGCCGCGACAGTTTCGAGTTTTGAATGAATTTCACCTGCGCTTTTTCCGATGGCACGCTCGCATCGCCCAGCGCCGTGCCGTTGTGAACGGCTGGCAGGAACGACGAACTCCAATTGTTGACGCCGCCGAATGCGAGTGTGGGGCAGATCGTGACGAAAGCAGGCAGGTTCGCATTCTCGGTACCAAGGCCGTAGCTGACCCACGAGCCGATGCCTGGCCGGATGAAGTTGTCGCTGCCGGTGTGTAGCTTCATCATCGCTCCGCCGTGGGAAGGGTTCGTGCCGTAACACGAATGCACCATGCAGAGGTCATCGACACGCGTGGCGACGTGCGGGAACAACTCGCTGACCCACAAACCGCTCTCGCCATACTGCCGGAACCTCCACGGCGAACGCAGCAGGTTTTTGGTTGAGTTGAATTGCACGCGCGGCTTGGCGAAGGGAAACGGCTTGCCGTGATCGCGAGTCAGAAGTGGTTTTGGATCGAACGTATCGACCTGGGACGGACCGCCGGACATCAGCAAAAAGATAATTCGTTTCGCGCGAGCCGGAAAGTGCGATGGTTTGGCCGCGAGCGGATTGGCGGAAGGTGTGTCAGCCGACGACTCGTCCGCCAGCATCGATGCGAGCGCGAGCGAACCGAATCCGACCGCAGTTCGTTCCAGCAGAGTTCGGCGTGACAGCATTGCTGCGCTCGACCCCAGCCACCCGAATTGAGAGCTATCTTTATTCATTTGGGACAATTCTTACTTCATCTCACATACAAAAACTCATTAGATGCCAACATAACGTGGCAGAGTGTTGACCACGCTTTCTTTCGCTTCATGTCAGTATTCCCGTTGGATTGTGCCTGCTCCACCCTGTTGAGGAACGCCAAATCAGCCCGTCGTTCGTCCGGAGTCGGTGGGCGTCCGAATGCGATCGCGTAAAGTCGCGTGAGCCGCAGGTCATCGTTGTCCAAATCCGCAATCAACCGCTCGGCGAAATTTCCTGCGGCTTGCATCACGATGTCGCTGTTGAGCATTAACAGTGCTTGCGACGCGACGACGGTAGTCGCGCGATCGCCACTCGTGACGGCTGGGTCAGGAAAATCAAGCAGTTGAAATACGTTGTAAACGTGGTTGCGCACAACGGGCAAATAGAGCGAACGTCGGCGGCTGTCGTAGGTCGTCAAGTCCTTCGATGTGTGATCGAAGAAGTACTCCCGGTTCTTCAATTTCAACAGCGAACCGCCCATTGTCGTATCGAGCTGGCCACTCGTCGCCAGGAGCGCATCGCGGATGGCCTCCGCCTCCAGGCGGCGCACGTCGGCACGGCTGAACAAACGATTGTCGGGGTCGCCTGCAGCGGAAGTTGTGAGACTTTCGTTCTCGCCCGAAGTCTCACGACTTCGGCTACTTGACTGTTGATACGTACTCGACATCACGATCATGCGATGCAGCGACTTGATCGACCAACCGTCGGCGACGAACCGGCGAGCGAGCCAATCCAGCAACTCCGGATGCGACGGCCGTTCACCAAGCAGGCCGAAGTTGTCGATTGAGCGAACGAGCCCCTTGCCGAAGTGCCAGCGCCAAACGCGATTGACGATGACCCGCGAGGTGAGCGGATGGTTTGGATCAACGAGCCAGTCGGCGAACTCGCGCCGGCCGCTTTGCTTGTCGCTGAACTTCGGTACATGCGGACCTCGCAACACCGGCGGCGCGTGGCGCGGTACGACTTCGCCCAGCTTCAATGGATCTCCGCGAAGGTGGATCGCCACGTCGACGATCTTGTCCTCGGTCACTCCCATTGCTGACGGCAGGTTCGGACCTTCCTTTTCCAGGGCGGCGAGTTCCTCTTTCAGCTTTTTAAGCTGGGCTTCGATTTGTGGGGCCGGTTTGGAACCGGCCTTGTCATCCTGTTGCTTGTTCCTGGCAGGTTGCAAACCTGCCCCACTATCTCCTCTGCCTGCCAGTTCGGCGATCGCCTTCTTCTTCGCTGCAATCCTGGCCTCGAAGGCGGCTTTCGTCGCCTTCGCTTCGGCGGATGGCAGCAGGTGCTCGTGCCACTCAGCAACCTTCGTGTACCTGGTCATCGTCAGCGTACTTTTGAAGATGCCGGCCAATCCGTAGTAGTCCGCCGTGGCGATTGGGTCGAACTTGTGGTCGTGACATCTTGCACAACCGAGCGTCAAGGCCATGAATGCCCGCCCGGTCGTGTCGATTTGTTCGTCAATGATGTCCATTCGCATCTTCGCCTGATCGGTCTCGGCGAGCACTTTGGGGCCGATGCTGAGAAAGCCTGTGGCGATTAGTTGCTCGTGCTGTTGCGCTTCGCTGTCAAACGGAAGCAGGTCCCCGGCCAACTGCTCGATGACAAAGCGATCGAACGGCTTGTCACGGTTGAACGATTCGACGACATAGTCACGATATCGCCAGGCGTTGGCATGAGCGACATTTTCATCGAAGCCATTTGAATCCGCGTACCGCGCGACATCCAACCAGTGCCGACCCCAACGCTCGCCGTACCTCCGCGAAGCGAGCAGCCGATCGACGACCCGCGCGAACGCTCCCGGCGATTCATCGGCGAGGAAGGCGTCGATCTCCTGTGGCGTCGGCGGGAGGCCGATCAAGTCAAACGTGACTCGACGCATGAGCATTCGCCTGTCCGCTCGCGGTGTCGGAGTGATTCCAGCTGCTTCAAGCGTGGCGAGGATGAAATGATCAATCGGCGTTTGAGGCCAGTTGGAGTTCTTGACATTAGGTAACGGCTGTTCTTTTGGCGGATGGAACGCCCAGTGATTCGGATCGCGCTTGTGTTGAGTGTCGGTCGTAGAAGCAGGATACGGTGTTCCCATCTCGATCCAGCGGCCAAGATCGTCAATCTGTCGCTTGGTGAGCTGCCCATCCTTCGGCATGCGAACGTCCTTGTCCGTCTCGCGGATCAGCTCGATCAGCAGACTCTCGCCTGGATTGCCGGGTATGATCGCCGCACCCGACTCGCCGCCCTTCATCAACGCCTCACGCGAATCAAGTCGCAATCCACCCCACTGTTTCCTGCCGCCGTGACATTGGAGACACTTCTCGGCAAGGAGCGGACGAATATTAGCCTCGAAGAAGCGAATCTGCTCCGAAGTCGGTTGCGGTTGCGGTTGCGGGGCCTCTTGAGCCAGCAGCACCGCACACATCAACAGGGAAACCATCCTTCAACTCCGAGGTGGGTCAACAGTAATCGTTCGAAATGTTAGACTTCTTATCGGCAACTCGTTGTTATTGAGTCAAGTTTCTGAGCGACAACGGAGCGTTTCCGAGCGGTAGCTCGCATGGTCTGAGGCACAGCCTCGTGAGATTATAACACCACATCGATCTAAGTCGCGACTGCTCCTCGATAGGTTGGCTCATGAAAGACAGTCCCTACGAAACTCCACATACCGCCGATCCGGGGGAACGACCAGCCAATACCAACCGTTGGATGATCATCTTCATGGTGATGGGATTCGCTGCGATGGGACATTTTAACCGCGTGGGGATTACCGTGGCGGGCGACGAGATGTTCATTCCGAAACTCGGAATCAGCGAAACGAAGATGGGGTGGGTCTATACGGCATTTCTGATCTTGTATACGACGGCGATGCTGCCAGCCGGTTGGTTGATCGATCGCATCGGCTCGGGGCGAGCGTTGGCGCTGTATGGCGTCACGATGGGAACGTTTGTGGTGTTGACGGGAGTGTTAGGCTGGATCGTCAGCGATCCACTTGGGTTGTGGATTGGACTGCTTCTCATTCGAGGCCTGGCGGGAATCTGCAACGCGCCGCTTCACCCTGGAGCTGCCCATGTTGTTTCCGATACGATGTCACCGTCGCGGCGTGCGACCGCGAATGGCATGATCACGGCCGGGGCGCTTGTCGGTGTCGCTTGCTGTTATCCTGGCTATGGCTGGTTGATGGACACGCTGAGCTGGCAGTGGGCGTTCGTCGTTGGCGGTGGAGCGTTAATCGCGTACGGCATCATATGGAGAGTGTTCGCCGCTGATTCGTTGCCACATCCGCAGGAGATCACGAAGACCAGGCCCGCTCATTCGGAACGCGTGTCGTCTTTGTTCCGTCAAAGCAACCTGTGGCTGATCACACTGAGCTACGCGATGTACAGCTACTTTCAGTATCTCATCTTTTACTGGATGGGTTTCTACTTCAAAGAAGTGCTGGAAGTTCCGGATGTCAATGCGCGATGGGCATCGTTCTGGATCATGATCGCAATGGGAGCGGGAATGGCAATCGGCGGACGCAGTACGGACTTCGCTTGCGAATCACTCGGAAGAAGCCGTGGCCGACGAGTAATTGCGATCACAGGAATGGGCTGCGGCGCGGTCTTCGGCTTCGTCGCAGTCAACGTCGAAAGTTTCGTCGCAGTCGCCGCTTGCCTCTCTGCGTCGATGGCCTTCACAGGCATGGTCGAAGGCGTTTTCTGGACGACAGCCACCGACATCGGCGGCCGGTCGCGAGGGCTCTGCGGCGCTTTCATGAACACGGGCGGCAACGCCGGAGGATTGATCTCGCCTGTGCTGACTCCGGTCATCGCTCAGCAACTTGGCTGGCAAGGGGCGATTATCCTCGCGTGCGCGATCAGCGGCGTCGGCAGTCTCCTCTGGCTGCTGATTACCGTGCCGGAACCGGGCGAAGATCAGATCTCGGCATAGACCTCAAGGATGTTGCCTTCCGGATCGGCGAAGTAGACCGTTCGGTGACCGCGCGGTTGGTCGGCGGGCGGGTCCAGGATGGTTATCCCCATTTCAATAAGCTGCTCGTAACATTTACTCACTTCATCCGGCTCAACGCGAAACGCAAGCTGGACACCGGGCGACTGCGGGCCGGAGCCACGCCCGTCGTACTCCCGCTCGCGTTTGCGCAACGCAAGCGAAACCGCCGGTCCCGCGCAAAACGATAAGCTGGTTTCCGTTTCCACTTCGACAGGAAACGAGAGCAAGTCCCTGTAAAACACTTTCATGCGATCCATGTCGTCGCATAACACGATCGCGTAGTTGAGCTGTTTAACTTTTGCAAACATGAGCCAATCTCCTCGAGTGCATTGTAGTTGTGTTTTCTTGAGTAGTCTTCAAACGTCGCGTACAGAGCATGACCCCGTAGGGTCAAAATACTCCGCCGAACTCAAAAGGCCGTGAAACACAGCGTTTTGACGACTCCAGATTATCCCATCTCAGCCGCTTGATTTCATCCGCCAGCGAGGTCGCCAGCGAGCAATGGAAACCGCACAGCATTGGGACAGATTGGCGAAGAATCAACCGGCTGAGATTGTCATGTTTCAGTCGGTTCGAGAGTTGTCCGGAACGGACACCATGCCGAAAAGTCCTGTTAACCTGGAAGGGGGTATTGACCAGAGAGTCAGAGAGTTTTGGTCTGCCAGACCGCTGTCATAGGCATGACTGTAGCTCTTTAGCGGCGTTATGGGTGGTTGTATCGCCCAACACTCCCTGGCCCCGAAGCAGCAACCAGCCAGGTTGTCACGTGAAGAAGTTAGGTCCAGATGAGGTCCAGTCTTGGTATAATGGCTACTGTCAGTAGCAGCTGACGGACAGGAATTCACTTGGGGAGATGCCCCCAGCCAAAAAAAAGGACTCACAGCAGCGTGCTGCAAGTCCCTGGTAAGTGCGGGTGAGAGGATTCGAACCTCCACGTCCATTACGGACACTAGAACCTGAATCTAGCGCGTCTGCCAGTTCCGCCACACCCGCTCGTGTACGATTAAGCTTTATACGGGATCGTCGGCGGGCGGTTCAAGGGGAGTCAGCCCGATCGGCGTCAACACGTAACGCGGTACCCCGCCATCCACCTCGGTCGTCCAGGCATCGATTCCACCCCGCATGCTCCGAACCTGGCGAAAGCCCTTGTCTGCCAACCAGTGGGTAACCTGCATACTGCGGATTCCATGATGGCAGTAGACCACAATACGATCATTCTGCTTGTCGGCAAGTTCACCCAGTCGCCGCGCCAACTCGCTCATCGGCACAACCACTGCTCCATCCAGGACACAGTAGTCCACTTCGACCTGCTCACGGCAATCCAGTAGCAGCAGATCGTCTCCGGCTGCAATCGATTCGCTCACCTCTCGCGGTCCGATCTCTCGTGATTCATCCATCTTTGGGTCTCCGGGTGATCTGTGACGTTTCGATCACCTGCCTCAGCATCCTCATCAGGATCGGTGCGGTGTCGGGTCCACAACTGTTGATCTCACCATACTGCGAGGAGTTGCGACCATAGGCAAACGGCGGTAGACGATCCCACTGCCGTCGCGGAATGATGTAACCAATTTCGTCGTTAGCCAGCCCAAACATCATCCACTTCTCCTGCCCCAGCAGCGTGGTCAGCCCCGGTTCGAGCGGCGCATCGGGAAAATCAGCATTCGGATCGGCTGGATCCTGGTAAATTCCATAGACCAGTTCCGGGTAGATTTCGCCGGGGACGCAGACGATTGGTAATTCACCCAGCCGCAGGCAGGCAACTTCGGTCTCGACGGACATCTGCCCTGTCAGCTGCTGCGGCGGTCGTGGAGTTCCCCTTTTTTCCGGGTCGCCGGTCCATTCATACGCTGGTCGGGCCAGCACGCCAGCGATACGGGCAGCCTTGTACATGGCATTGGTGACCGGCAGACTGATCCGCTTGGCGGAGACACCCAGCGGCGTCAGCTTGATCGACTCCGCTGCCTGGTAGGCTCTGGTTGCCAGTCGCCCGACCTCGTAACCGTAGGCTTCGGTGTAACGAAAGTCACCTTGCTTTAACAACGTGCCGTCGCTGTCATGGATACGGTCACGCGGGGGTGCCATCAGTCCGCCCACTGCTCCGGAGACATAGAGCACAGGACAGCCATGCTCCTTGCGCAGATGTTCCACGACCGGCGTGGTAAAGTCGGCGGTTAGCAGCGTATTGCGGGATCCCATAGATTCAGGATGGCAATTCCACTGCACGATCATGCCTACCGGTCGACCCCTGCCGCGGCGGTGAAAGCTGATCAACCGCAGCACACCATCCTTGACGATCGGCTGGCGGCTATCATTGACCAGTGAATCGTCCTGTGCGGTTCCGTAACGAGCGACGACTCGTGTTGTCTTGGCAGCAGCACGCCGGACCGATTCGACGATCTTGTCGAGCAGCAATTCGTAATAGGCACGATCGAAACCGGAAATGATATAGGTCGGGCCCCAGAGTCCGACCACGTCGGGCCCCTCATGGTTGTGCGTGCTGGAAACCAGCAGATAGTCGAATTCCGGCAGTCGTTTGCGAATCTCCAGAACGGCAGGGTACTGCAAGCCGACCAGGTCCACGGAGACCAGGGCGATCTTCTTGTGGCCGTCATCCAGCACCGTTACTCGCGACCAGAGCTTGTCATGAACTCCTGTGGCACGTCGATTCTGACCGTAGCCGGCGATGAAGACCGGTCGAGGGCCGTCCAGTCGCGGAGTGATATCGACTTCGGAGAAGCCGACGCGCAAGCCCGCCTGTAACTGCAGGCTGGCCAGCAGCAGAATAACCAGGCTGAAAATGAATCGTGGCAGCGTCATCTAGTCGTCTGCCTGCAGATCGTCGCCTTCGCCAGCGCCCGAGTCATCAGCACCGCCTTCGTCCGTGTCGAGGCCAGCGGGTTCCGTTTCGAGCGAGTCGTCTTTGAAGAACACCAGGAAGAAGCCCATCACGACCGCGGCAAAAATACAGGGAATGCCCCACAACTTGTTCCAGTTGATGGCCCGCAACTCGACCAGCCGTTGCGCCTGTTTTTCTTCCGTAAGCTGTTCCCTCTCAGCCTCGAGGTTTTTTCGTTCTGTTGGACTGAGTGTGGCTGCCGCCTTGTCACCGCTTGCCGCCAGTTTGTTATCGATGGCCTTTATCGTATCACCTAGCACCTTGCCGTTTTTCTGGGCGGCAATCGATGCTGGCGGTGTACATTGCACCTCGATATAGGCAGCGGCCTTGGCTCCCACGAACATGCCAATTCCCAGGGTCAGCATGACCAGCAGGCCCTGTGCCTGCGCACGGATAGGACCAGAAGCTTTCTTGTCGGTGTAAATCTGGCCTGTGACGAAGAAGAAGTCGTAGCAGATGCCATGAATGGCAACGCCGGTGATAATCATGATCCGGTTTTCGATCGGGGCACCGAAGGCAAACAGGGCATAGCGGACCACCCAGGTCAGCATGCCGATGGCAAGCATCTTCTTGACGCCGAGCCGTACGTAGAACAACGGGACCAGTAGCATGAAGAAGATTTCCGACATCTGGCCGTAGGACATTGTCTGTCCAATGGGCAGGCTGGACATCTCGACCACTCGACTTGCAATTTGGTAATAGAACGCCAGCGGGATGCAGATCAAGACCGACGAGATCATGAAAACCAGGTAGGTTTTGTCCTTCAGCAACTTCCAGGCGTCGACACCCAGGATCTGTCCAATCGTTGTCTTGCTTTCACGGTTGGGTGGTGTATCGGGAAGCAAGAAGCTGACCAATCCCAACAGGACCGCAGAGGCAGCTGTCAGTTGGAACATTCCCACGGTGGTTTCAAGTGAGGCCCAGGTCAGCACCAATCCGGCAGCGATCCAACCGATCGTGCCAAAGACACGTATCATCGGAAATTCCTTTGCCGGATCTCGCATATTCCGCATGGCGACGGTGTTGGTGAGTGCCAATGTGGGGAAGTAAGTGAGCATGTAGAGAAAGAAGACGGTGTTGATAGTTGATGGTGACGGAGCGGAAGTAACCATGAGCTGCGACGCGTAGTACATCAGTCCCGCTCCGGCCAGGTGCAGTACGCCGAGGATCTTCTGGCCGGCAAAAAATCGATCTGCGATCATTCCAACAAATAGCGGCGTGATGATTCCCGCAATCGGACCGACGGCGTATGTCCAGCCAAAATCGTCAGCAGTGAACCCGATGGTGCCGAGGAAATTCGGAGCCGTGACATACCATGCCCCCCAGACGAAGAACTGGAGGAACATCATGATGCTGAGCAGCGCAAATCGCGTGTCGACAACACCTTTGGATGGCGATTCGGTCGAGTTCATGTCGTATTGGCTCACTGTCACAAGAGAGTGCTGTAAGGAAGAACCGCGATTTTACCCCTCAGCATGGGGGCTTGCAAAGCAGACTGCAGCGAGTGGCGGCTTTATTGAGTCGGTGCACGTGGGTCGTGGCACTGCTGGCAGCACTGCGCCGCTACCTGCTGGCGACAAGACCGAGGCTGGTCCAGTTGGCACCAGCTATTGCAGTCCGGCAGGCACTATTCGACCGTCGTGACATGTTCGGAATGGACCTGAGTTCCTGCCAGGCTAGTCTCTTTAATCATGATCGCGTGAAACAACGTGCCCGCTTCTGGATCAATCAATATCACTCGCGAGCATACTGCAGCGGGCCACATCCACCCCCCGTGAGCATGATGCCCCGGCCATTTGAAGTCGCTCAACGCGGAGCGCCCAGGCAGACGCGAAAGCCGTCGCGAGAATCGGAATAGGTGACACTTGTAATGCCGAGTCGAACCGCGCAGCGGGCATTGCCAGGAACATCGTAGAAAGTTCCACCCCGACAGACGGGTCGTGATACGGAACGCGATTCGATGTCTTCAAAATGGACCTGTTCGTGTCCTCCCTTGGGATCAAAATGGTCCAGAACGAATTCCCATACTCCCCCGCACATGTCTGCCAAACCGAAACCATTTCGCCCACGTGCGCCATAATGGTCGACCGGAGAGACCATCGCAAAGCCATCGCTCCAGGGCAGCTTGGCGCCACTCCAGACATAGTCTTTGCCAGGCAGAAAATCGATGGCCGAGATATTCAACCTGCCTTTGGCGTCGTTCAGGTCGTTTCCCCACCAGTAATAGCTGCTGTCACTACGGCCACCCCGACAGGCGTAGGCCCATTCCACTTCCGTCGGCAGGCGGAAAATCAAACCCTCGGGAAGTGAACCTGCCGCTCTTTCCTTTTTCGTAAGCCAGGCGCAAAAAGCTTTCATGTCGTTGTAGCTGACACAAACGACCGGGTGTTCGTCCTTTTGAACGACGCCATGGTTGGGATCTCTCCAGCTTTTATTTTTCATGCCGATCCACGGATAGGGAGCTTTTCCGATAGTGCTGTTCTGTGGCACCCAGTCAGGATTAAAGCACTGGGTTTGTCCTCCTGGTTTCTCCGCATCCGTGACAAAACCTGTGGACGCCACAAACATCCGAAACTGGCCGACGGTGACTTCCGTGCGTCCCATCCAGAATCCTTCTTTGACTCGCATCGGCCTGGATTCCCCTTCGTAAGACTCACGCGTGCCGCCTCCAGATGAGAATTGTGCGCCTCCTTCCTGTCCAACGGCCCATTCCTTTTCAGCCGCTGTGCTGCCCATCTTGAATTCACCAGCGGGGATTGGCAGTAGCAGCATGCCGATGCTATTGACCACCGGATCGCCCAGTGCAAGCTGAGCTGGCGTCAAGTGTTTCTTGACCTTGGCCAGAGCGGGTGTTTTCACAGCGGCGGCTGCTACCTGCTGGATGGTCCGAGTCGGCGGCTGAGCTTCCAGTTCGCTCTCCGTAGATCCCACAAGCAGCAGGCAAATAAGCAATCTTTTCATGGCAGCACCTGGAGGTCCGAAGAGAATGGCGACTCTCCGATTTTAGCCGCTCGCCAACGAGGACAGCAAACTGACGGGGCCTCGCCGGACCTATCCGAGAGCGTGAACGACGCCGTGGATGGGATGGTCAGCGGGTAGTTTGCCCGCTCAATGCGAAGGCCTCGGTGGCGAGAGGATGTATTCGCTGCACTCCGTAAGGACCTGAACCTACCATGCATTTCTATTTGTCTTCGGCTACCACCTCGGGCTCGATCTCCAGCAGCTCTTCAAGTTCAGCCATGTACCGATCCGTATCGGCCTGCACGAACACGAAACTGGAGCTTAGATTCCAGCGGTCGCGATACTTTCTGCAAAACTCGTGTATTTCCGTTGCGCGATCGTTGTTATCCAGGTGAAATTCACACATTGCCAGCAGGAGCCATTTCCTCGTTTCCCCGATTTGGCGGGGCTGTCCCAGTTTGAAGAGGCTGACCATGTCATCGTCTCCGTAATTCCCGTCATCGTCTCTGCTCAACACCCGGGCCCGCCAGATCAGTGACTCCTCCAGTACCCTCTTGGCTGTCTTGTAGGCACCCGAGCGGAAAAGGGCACCACCGCGACAATAGAGAGAATACGGAGCGGGCGACTGCGCCGAATGCTCGCTCGAGGCTGCAATCGTATGTTTCAAGACAGCGTCATATGTTTCAAAGGTATCCGGCAAAAGGAAGCTGGCCTGCGTCAGCCCGTTCTTGTCAAACACCTGGTGACGTTGCGTCTCAAGTCGTTCCAGGCCAAGCGTGCACAACCGCCGATACGCATCATAGTCCTCGTTTACCAGCAGCGCCGACGCGGCGTTATACCACCTGGCTCCTGGTGGAAGGTCCAGTTCGATGGCTTTCAGGTAATCCTGGCTCGCCTGTTCAATGTTCTCATTCAAGACGTGGAACCAGGCTCGCTGGGCGTACGCGTTCCAGTCATTATCCAGTGCCACCATCGGAGCCAGATGCGTCGCGGCCCATTCCCACTGCCGATTGCGAGATGCCCTGTCCGCTTCCACCCCATGCCAGGTCGAAATGGCGCGTGGCGACGGA
Source organism: Planctomycetota bacterium (assembly GCA_963581185.1). Classification (GTDB taxonomy): domain Bacteria; phylum Planctomycetota; class Planctomycetia; order Pirellulales; family Pirellulaceae; genus SAT2750. The sequence goes on from CAUZOB010000084.1 coordinate 15,999, forward strand.
GACGTCAGGCTGGCCCATAACTCGGCAGATAATTCGTGCTCCGCCTCTTCCGTCACCGGACTCTCCTCAACATCCTTCCCCTTAACCGCTGCCAGTGCCCTCGCCACAGCCAGGATGTCAGCAGCTTCGGTCCCCTCCGGAATCGCGATCTGATAAAGCACGACCTCTTTGGCACCGTCTTGGCGCACAAGCACGCTTTCGCCATCCGGACTGAATCTCGCAAGTTCTGCCTCGCCCCCGGGAGCAACGATCGGTGGCGTCACCGGATGTCCTGTAGCAACATCCCAGACCTGCACACCACCTCCGCCATTTTCAGCTGCGAAGGCGGTCACCATCAGCAGACCATCCGGACTGAACGACAAGAAATTCACTCCACCTTCGTGAAACAGGGGCGGGACAGCCTCACGACCTGTTTCGGTGTTCACCATATAAACCTTGCCAACTGTGTCGGCGACACACAGCCGCTTCCCATCCGGCGTAAATTTCGCCTGGGCAGCCTCGCCCGCAATATCGAAGTGTGCCACTCGCTTTCCTGTTTCCATGTCGTGCAGGAAATAGATAGTCCGCGGGTTGTCTGTCTCTTTGTCGACTAATTCGACCGACACGGCAAACCGGTCCCCCCTTGGACTGAAAAGCATGTGCTTCGTTTCTGCCTCCCGCATATTAACACTACCGGATTGCCAGATCTTCTCATGCGTCTTTGTGTCCATCAGGGTGATCAGCGCCGTCGGCGCACTGTCTCGCATGACGACATACTTGGCCGAATTGTCCACGAAATGAACTCGCGCAATCGTGCCGACTTGCGGCTTTGCTTCAAACAGTTCTTCACCGGTATGGGTATCCCACATCCGCAGGATATTATCGTCGCCCGCGACCAACAGCTGTCGGCCATCCGAACTGAGGCTGAAGCGTGACGAGCCCTCTGTATGGATGATTTCCGGAGCAATCTCTTTTCCCGTTGTCGAATCCCAGAACTGCGTCTTGCGAGGCTCCCGGTTGGTTTGAGTCATGATCCGTGTGCCGTTTTCCACGAACCAGGCAAACCGCGGATATTCTTCAAGTTGGATAGCAAGTCGGTTCGTGCCAGAATCGGCATCCCAGAGCACAATCCGCCCGTCAACTCCACACGTCAAAACCGTTGTGCCGTCTGGATCGAAACTCGTAGAAAGCACCTCGCGTTGATGCCGAAGGGATCTCGACAGGGCGATCGATGTCGCCAGGTCCCAGGTACGCAGGGTTGCCTGGCGTGTTTGATAGTCTGTGTAGCTGCTGAGTGACACGACCTTGCGGCCATCCATGTCAAAATCGGCCCAGGAGACGGGCCCTTCATGCTTAAAGGGCGAATGAGTTATCCCTCCGCTCTTCACATCCCAGATTCTCACCCAGCCGTCATCGCTGCAGCTAAGAAACCCCAGCCCTTCGGGATTAAAGGACACGTGGTTAATATCGCCATCGTGTTCGATGCCGTGGATAACCGGTTTCCAGGTTTCTCTCTCCCAGACCTGCACGGTCCGTCCGACGTAGGCCAACAGGAATTCCCCCCCGGGTGAGAACATCACGTCGAAGTGGTTGTACATATTGTGGTCACTGGTATCGCCCTTGAGCAGAAGTCTGGTTTCATTCACCTCGCCGGAATCGAGATCGACAACAACGATACCTTCTCGCGAGCCAACCGCCGCGTACGCCCCTTCTGGATCGACAGCAAACTCGTGCCCGATGACACCGTGCTTTACCGTTGTCTCCACTTCAATCTGCTCGCCGACCTTCCAGGTACGGATACTGCCGTATCCAATCGAGATGATGCGAGAACCATCCGGATGAAAGGCTGCTCGATAAACCTGATGACTTACTGCCTCATCCGTCGTTGTCTCCATGACGCCGAGTTTTTCACCAGTTTCAACGTCCAGCAGATGCACATTCCTATCACTTGAATCCCGGACCATCATCTTTTGTCCGGTCGGATCGAAAACGATAAACCACAACAGGTCAGGCCATTTTTGTGAGTACAGAAGTTTGAATGTTTCCGCATCGTAAACATCAAGCAGGTACGACGGTTTGTTGCCGCCGAACAGGCTCAGCAAGGCGTTTCCAGTGCCCTGGAGTCGGTTAACCGCAAATCGCTTGCCATCGGGACTGAAGACGACATGCCTTACATGCGACTGAAGCATCGTTGCGGGAGGTGATTCCGTGTCACCGCTTGCTTCCCCTGCCACCGGATCATAATCCCATAGACGCACCAGATCCTTCGATCCCCCAACCTGGTCATCGAACCTCGCCAAGACTCGACCTGATTCTCGATGCAAAGCTGCATACACACCCAGGGGTTTACCGGTCATCGCCCCGAGGGCCTCTAAGGAAGGATTGAGGAACGCAAATCCTCCTCCATCGTTTCCTTCACTCCGGGCCGTCTCAACGTGAATCTTGACGACCTTGGGTGTTTGCAGCAGTGTATTCCAGGTCCGCAGGACGGCAATCTGGTTCTTGTGTTGATCCAGCTGGTCCACTTGTTGCGCCCTGGAAAACCAGTCCAGTGCTTGAGCGGTATCTCCATCTCGCAGGAACCGTGCACCACTTTCGACATGCGCATACGCCAGTAACTGCTTGGCTTCAATTTCTGCCAGTTCAGCTTCCCCTCGAAGTGTCAGTGCTTCCGCTTCGGCCGTGACGGCCTTTTCTGTTTGCTGTATGGCCAGCTTCTTCTGGTTGTCTGCTTCTTCTCGTGCCTTTTGCGCCTCCTCTTCCCTCAGTGCAGCCAGTGCCCGTTGCTGGAGGGCCGCCCTTTTCTGGACGACAGCTTCAATACGACGATTTTCCGCCAGGTTCCTTTCAAAACGAAGTTCGCGATTGAACAGCAAGACGCTCGTTATTACAACGGCCACTGCAATCACGCTGACGCTAATGAGGCCAGCAATCGCTGGACGTCGTTTCGCCCACTTCAGCCCGCGGGTGACTACCGATACGGGACGAGCCTGAATCGGCTCGCCTGTCTGGAACCGCCTCAGATCCTTTGCCAGAGCCTCGGCACTCTCGTACCGCCTGTGAACATCCTTCTCCAGGCACTTCAGGCAGATCGTCTCCAGGTCGACGGGGAGTAAACGGTTAAGTTTTCGCGGCGGCACCGGCTCGTCACTGATCAGCTGCATGATTGTGTCGAGCTGGGTTTCGGCCTGGAACGGTGGCCGACCAGTTAGCATGTGATAGAGGATCGCGCCGAGCGCATAAATGTCCGCCCCCGCGCCCAGTGTGGAACTGCTGCTGGCGGCCTGCTCAGGCGCCATGTAGCTGGGTGTTCCCATCACTGCGCCGCTCTTGGTCTGGTTGCTATCGTCATCCATCCGCTTCGCCAAGCCGAAATCCGTAATCCGCGGCTCACCATCGGCCGTGAGGAGAATATTGGCAGGCTTTAGATCTCGGTGGATGACATCATTGTCATGGGCCAGCTGCATCGCCTGGGCCAGCG
>CAUZOB010000085.1:0-19233 GCA_963581185.1 Planctomycetota bacterium
AACAAGCCCAACGGTGGATCGCATGATGGCGTCAAGGAGGAGACTTTTGGCGCTGACGACGTGCCCATTCCGGCCTTCCTGACCGATACGGTCGAGACCCGTGAAGAGCTGGCGCAGTACTACCAGTCCTGTGCCCGGATCGACCAGGGCCTGGGCCGGCTGATCGCGATTCTCAAGGACGCCGATCTTTACGACAAGACACTGATCGTCTTCACATCGGACCACGGCATGGCCTTCGCCGGTGGCAAGACGACCGTTTACGAGGGGGGGCTGCGAGTACCCTTTGTTGTGCGAAATCCTTACGAGCAGAAGCGGGGCATACGCAGCGGCGCGATGATCAGTCACATCGACATCACTCCATCGCTACTCGATTTTGCCGGCGGGCTGAACAAAAAGACGAACGGGCCAACCAAGCTGGTTGACGCAGACAAGTATTGGCGTGAGCGTGGCGAGAATCTGAAGGAGAATCGCGGCGGCCGATTCAAGTTTGATAGCTACCACGGCAAGTCATGGATATCTCTGCTGGCCGACCCCAAGGCGACTCACTGGGAGACCGTCTTCGCTTCACACACCTTCCACGAGATCCAGATGTATTACCCGATGCGAGTGGTACGGGACAAGGAATACAAGCTGATCTGGAATATCGCTCACGGACTTCCCTATCCCTTTGCCTCGGACCTCTGGGCTGCCTCCAGCTGGCAGGCCCAGTTCCTCAAGGGCAAGGATGCTCCCTATGGCCAGAAGACGGTGGCCCAGTACATCAATCGGCCACGATTTGAGTTTTACCACATTGCCAGTGACCCTCACGAGGCAACGAACCTGGCAGACGATCCGGAATATGCCGACTTACTGGAGAAGTACAAGGCCAGGCTGAAGGAGTTTCAGCGTCGCATGGACGATCCCTGGATCCTCAAATGGAGTTATGAGTAATGGCAGCCGGTCTGCACGCTCTGCCGATTGACTCGAAAGGAAAGCACACCGCAATGAAACGCCTGACAAGCCTGGCACTCCTTCTCGGCCTGCTATCGATATCGCACTCCTCTGCCGAGGATACGATTGTAGAGCTCGAAGTGCAGGCGGGCGAATTCGCGCGTGAGCATACTCCGGTCTTCCTGCAACTTCCGGATGAAGTTACTGATGACCGCACGCTGGTGATGCAGCGAGTGGAAGACAAGCGACGAGTTGGAGTGCAGCGGGTCCCTGGGGACAAGCCGACGATCGCCTGGATGATCGAAAAGCCGCTACCAGCTGGCGTCTCCCGAAAGTATCGCTTGATTGCCCTGGACCGACTGGTCGATCGCGTCCCCACAATGGTGACGGCCAAACAGGACGAGGGCCGGATTGCAGTCAGCGTGCTGGGTGAACCGGTGCTGACCTACAACCATGCTGAGGTTGCTTCCCCGGACGGAATCGATGCGGTCTATAGTCGCAGCGGATACATCCACCCGATCTACAATCCTGCCGGGCAAAGTGTGACCGGCGACTTCCCTGCCGACCACCCTCACCAGCACGCACTCTTCCTGGCCTGGGTAAACACCTCCTTTGCTGACAGCAGTCCGGACTTCTGGAACCAGGCAGGCAAGAACGCCACCATCAAACATCACAAGCTGTTGGGCAAGCCGACCTCGGGATCGGTCTTCGCCAGTTTCAACGTCCAGCTGGAGCATGCTGCCCTGTCGGCCGACGGTAAATCCACAGCGGTGCTGCATGAAAACTGGCAGGTTCGGATTTACAGGGTCAAGGGCCATTTCCTCTTTGACCTGATCTCCCGGCAAACCTGTGCCGGGGATACCCCGCTGACGATCAAGCAGCATCACTATGGTGGGCTGGCGATTCGCGGCAGCCAACAGTGGTACAGTGACGAGAATTCAGCCGTACTGCAGAAGCTGATCGGCAGCAAGCCTGCGGCAGCAGAGCTGGCCAAGGCACCGCTGTTACGCAACTATCTCACCAGCGAGGGCAAGACCTGGTTTGACGGGAACCAGACCGCTGCTCGCTGGGTCGACATGCATGGTCCGATTGACGGCAAGCCGACTGGCATGACGGTCCTCTGTCATCCCGACAACTTTCGTTCCCCGCAAAAAGTGCGGTTGCATCCAACCAAGCCTTACTTCTGTTTCGCCCCCATGTCGGATGGCGACTTCACGATCGAAGCTGGCATGTTTTATGTCTCGCGATACCGTTTTTTCGTTCATAATGGAGCCGCAACGGCGGCTGCGTCGGAACACGTCTGGAATGACTATGCCCACCCGCCCAACGTGCTTGTCGTGAACATTACCGATAAGTGATTCAAGAGAGAAAACCATGGTCCATGTGAACTTCGCCGGCCGTCTGCGATTTATCTTCTTGGCCCTGGCATTCCTCTGTTGCCTGCAGCTAACAGCGGTCGCCCAGGAGACGTCGGCATCCAACCAGCGGCTGAAGGATGCGCTAAAGAAGTATCCCCAGGCAGACAGGAATAAGGATGGCGTGCTGACGCTCAAGGAAGTACGCGCATTTCAGCAACGTCAAAAGGCGGCCCAAGCCGTCCCACCGACGCATGTAAATCTACGGTATGGTCCCCACCAGCGCAACGTTCTGGATTTATGGATCGTCGAGAACGAATCCCCAACGCCGCTGTTAATCTGCATTCACGGTGGAGGTTTTTCGGGCGGCGACAAATCGAGTTATCACCGCCAGGGCAACTTGATCAAGACCATGCATTCGGCCGGCATTTCCGTGGCCACGATCAACTACCGTTTGACCGAAGGTGGCAAGAATGCCTACCCCGCGCCGATGCTGGATGGTGCTCGGGCAGTTCAATTCCTGCGTTACAAGTCAGCAGACTACAACCTCGATCCAACTCGCTTTGGCGCCACCGGTGGTTCGGCCGGCGGCTGCATGTTGATGTGGCTCGGATTCCACGATGACCTGGCCGCTCCCGACAGTAAGGATCCTGTCCTCCGCCATTCGACCCGTCTGCAGGCACTGGCACCGGTCAACGGACCGACCTGTCTGCATCCGACCATTTTGAGCCAGTGGTTCCAGGTTGCATCATTAAAGGAACATCCTGCCGCTCGTCCATTGTTTGGAATCCCGCCGGACGGCGATCTGTTACTGAATGCCGAGCTCGAGCAAAAGGTGCTTGATGCCTCACCAATCTCTCACCTCTCCAGCGGTGACCCAGCCTGCTACATGCTGTTTGGAGCCAACTCACCCGTATCGGCGTCCAGCAAAGCCGGCCTCTGGGTGCATCATCCGGTCATGGGTTTCAAGCTTCAGGACGCAATGGAAAAACTCGGTCTGGAGTGTCATGTGGAGTACAAAGGCGGTCCCAAGATTTCAGACTTCTCCAGCCAACATGATTTTCTCATCAAGAAACTGATTGGACCTGCCCGCACCAAGTGAGACCATGATTCTCGTCCCCTACATGCCGCGTCTACTGTTATCCATTCTGCTTGGCAGCATTGTGATATGTGCCGCCGCGCTTCCTGGTCAAGCAGAAGAGGAGCTGCCCTGGTCCTTCAAGTCGCCCCAACGGCCAGCCGTACCTGTCAGCGACAGCCTCATGCATGGCGACCGAATTGCGACTCCGATTGACGCCTTTGTGCTTTCCCAACTGGAAGCAGCAGGGCTCACGCCAGCCCCCATGGCCGACCGCCACGTGCTTGTCCGCCGCGCTTATTTCGACCTGCTTGGTCTGCCACCGACAGCGGCCGAGGTGTTGGCATTCGTCAATAGCGACGACCCACAAGCCTGGACGACCCTTATCAATAGGCTTCTTGATTCGCAGCATTACGGCGAACGGTGGGGTCGCCACTGGCTGGACGTCGCTCGTTACGCAGACAGCGGCGGATACGAGACAGACATTTACTATCGCCATGCCTGGCGATACCGCGACTATGTCGTCAAGTCGTTCAATGACGACAAGCCCTACAATATCTTTGTTCAGGAACAGATTGCCGGTGACGAGATCTGGCCCGACAACCTGGATCTGGATCCCAAGCGAGTCTACCTGCTGTCGGATGAGAAGAGACGGCACCTGGAAGCCCGTACCGGCACCGGCCTTTACACGCTGGGACCACTGGTGCATGAATCAGGTCTCGACGCAACACGCCTGCGGCATGAAACGCTGACCGACTGGGTCGACACCACCGGCGCCGCATTCCTGGGACTCACACTGGCATGCGCACGTTGCCACGATCACAAGTTTGATCCGCTCTCGCAGCTCGATTACTACAACATGCAGGCAGTTTTCGCGAGCAGCAGGCAGGTTGAATTTCCGCTTTTGACGGCGATGGAAGTTAACGACTGGCGGCAATCGTACCCACGAGTCGTGGCGGTGGACGAGACCCGCACGGCATACAAGTTATTTGCTGCACGAACTGCAGGACGCAACTTGAGCGATGCGGAGAGTAAGGAAAAGACCGCCCTGCTGGTCGCAATCGCCGAGGCGGTGCTGCGATTGCCGGAACGCGCTGGCTCCGTCCCCAATTCGCCGTTTGAAAGTTTGATGGGTGTCCCTTCGGTGTCGGCATTGGGACACGAACATCGCGATCTTCTGCCGACAATTCACCTGCTGGAGCGGGGCGAGCTGAGCAAACCGACCACGGTCGCGAAGGCCGCATTACCGGCGGCCCTGGCCAGTTCCACGGGCGTCACGGACAAGCTGAAAGGGCCTTTTGGCCAACGCAAACAACTTGCACTCTGGCTGACTCGCCCAGACCACCCGCTCACATCCCGTGTAATGGTCAATCGTATCTGGCAGTGGCATTTTGGTCATGGCATTGTCGACACGCCGAATGACTTTGGTGCAATGGGAACTGAACCGAGCCATCCTGAACTGCTTGACTGGCTGGCATGCGAATTTGTCGCCTCGGACTGGAGCATCAAGTCGCTCCACCGTCTGATCATGCAATCCAGCACGTACCGAATGGCCAGTAGTTACGCCACGCCTCAACACATAGTTATTGACCCCGCCAACAAGAAACTCTGGCGTATGAATCGGCGTCGACTGGAAGCGGAGGCGATCTGGGATTCAGTTCACGGCGTGGCAGGAACTCTCAATCTCCAGATGGGAGGTCGGCCGGTGGTTCCGCCATTGGCAGAAGATGAAATCGCCGCGCTGAGGGAACCCTGGCACTGGCCGGTATCTGCTGACCCGGCCCAGCACACGCGGCGCGGTATGTATATCCTGATCCGTCGCAACTTTCCCTTCCCCATGTTCGAGGTTTTCGATGCGCCGGTTACTTCGACCAGTTGCCCTCAGCGGGATATTACCACCGTGGCACCCCAGGCGCTCTGGTCGCTGAACAGTCCCTCGGTTTTTCGGCAGGCCAAGCACTTTGCGGCACACGTCGCGCAACAGGCCGGAACAGAGATCGACCCCTGGCTGCAGCACGTCTGGCTAAGTGCACTGGCCAGGCCGATCACGGATGTCGAATTGACTGAAGCCCGCGGGTTGGTCGATCGGTTAATTGCGCAGGCGGCTGCAAAGGAGGGTCTGGCTGAGGCAATTGGGACCCTTCCAGCACCGCTCGAAAAACTGGAACTGCCACGCGCCACGGCCCTGGTGCAGTTCTGCTTGGCGATCTACAACCTCAACGAGTTTTCCTTTATTGACTAACTGTCGGGAACATCCTGTATCGTGACCAGCTCCAATCCACACGCCTGTCACCGGGTCATGCCAAGCCTCTCGCGGCGATCGATGTTACAGTCCGCCGGACTCGGGCTGGGTGCCATCGCCCTGGGCGACATGCTGGCACGAGATTCTGTTGCGGGGCCGGCTGCTGCCAGCCTGTCGGCACGCCAGCCACATTTTCCAGCAACTGCCAAGCGGGTCATTTTCCTGTTCATGCAGGGCGGGCCGAGCCACCTGGAGACATTTGATCCCAAGCCCAACCTGGCACGTTTTGACGGCCAGCTGTTGCCGGAGGAGTTTCGCCAGTATGACCTGGCCCAGACCAATACCGCGGACGGCAAGATCCTGGCTCCCCAGTTTCCCTTTCACAAACATGGCCAGTCCGGGCTCGAGATATCCTCTGTTTTCAGCGAGCTGCCGAAGCATGCCGACAAGCTGGCTGTGATCCGCTCCTGTTACCATGACCTGTTTATCCATGGTTCCGCCTTGACGATGATGAATTCCGGCAACCGGCTGCTGGGACACCCCTCGGTTGGCGCCTGGATACTGTACGGACTGGGAGCCGAGACCGACAACCTGCCAGCCTACGTGGCCATGACGGATGGCAATTTCCGTAACGGTTCAGCAACCTTTAGCTCCGGTTTTCTGCCGGCTATTTTCCAGGGGACCTACTTGAGAACCCGTGGGGCGCCGATCAAGAACCTGCAGCGTCCTGCCGGTGTCGACGCACAGGCCCAGCGTCAGCTGCTGGATCAACTTGGCAAATGGAACCAGCGGCATCTCGCCAACCGGCCCGCTGATTCTCGACTGGAGGCCCGGATTGCCAACTATGAACTGGCCTTCCGGATGCAATCCGCAGCACCCGAGCTGACCGACCTGTCAGCGGAAACTGAGGAGACACGCCGGCTTTACGGCCTTGACCAGGGACCAACTGTTCCTTTCGGCACAATGTGCTTGATGGCCCGCCGCATGGCTGAGCGTGGTGTGCGCTATATTCACTTGGTTAACTCCGACTGGGATGCGCATGGCGCCTGCAAGGATAATCACCTCGGCCAGGCGGCCAAGGTCGACAAACCGATCTCGGGTTTGCTCGCCGATCTTGAGCGACGAGGAATGCTGGATGAAACTTTGATCGTCTGGGCGGGAGAATTCGGCCGCACGCCGATTCGCCAGGGCAGCAACGGTCGTGACCACCATCCCTATGGCTTCAGTGCCTGGATGGCGGGGGGTGGAATTCGCGGTGGCAAAGTGATCGGCGCCACCGATGATCTGGGATTCCATGCAGTGGAGGACAAAGTGCATGTCAATGATCTGCATGCAACCATGCTTTCGCTGCTGGGTCTGGGCCATGAGGAACTGACCTACCTGTTTGAAGGTCGCGAGCAGCGATTAACCGATGTCGGTGGTTACAACGACCTGGCAGGTCGATTAATCGCATAAACAACTCGGCTTTCCCGATCAGCTCCCGCTGCGGCCTTCGCCGCCAGCTCTGCTTCAGTCACGCTGCATCCTGGTCCGCTGGTTTCGGAACCGGTCCGGAACGTGTTAAACTGCAGGCAGTTATCCACTGATCCCAGGTTGAACGCGCACATCACGAGAGGTTTATCTGATGCAGCTCCGGCACTCCTTCCGACTTGTTCTGCTGGCCGTTGTGGCCTCGTTTTTCCAGGTACCAAACCAGCTTGAGGCCCAGAACGTCGTTTTTCAGCCGAAGTCGCATGTGGCCCTTATCGGCAATGCACTTGCCGATCGAATGCAACACCACGCTTGGCTGGAAACGTACCTGCACGCGCTCTATCCAAAGAATGAACTGACTTTCCGGAACCTGGCATTTCCAGCGGATTCACTGAAGAACAGACAGCGTTCACAGAGTTTCGGCAATGCGGACGAGTGGCTGACCAAGGTCGAGGCGGACATCGTACTCTGTTTCTTCGGATTCACAGAATCCTTCGGCGGTCAAGCTGGCCTGCAGGCCTTCAAGGCTGACCTGGCGGAATTGATCGACCAGATGCGGTCGCAGAAATATAACGGCAACTCTGCTCCCCAGTTGGTGTTCTTCTCACCGATCGCTCATGAAAACGTGAAGCGACCGACACTTCCTGATGGCAGCCAGAACAACGTGAATCTGGAGCTGTACACCGAAGCAATGCAGCAGGTCTGTGCCGGCCGCGAGGTGCAGTTTGTCGACCTGTTTCATCCCACACTGGCCTTGTATGACAAGGCTAAACAACCGCTCACAATGAATGGCATCCACCTGTTGGAGCATGGCAACCAGGCCTTGGCTGGCGTGATCATCTCTGCCTTGCACGGCAACGCAGTTCAGCCGCTTGCGGACGTCGAACAGATTGACCGTTTGCGGCAGGCAGTTCTCAACAAGAACCTGCATTGGTTTAGTCGATATCGTGTCGTCGACGGCTACAACGTTTATGGCGGACGCTCCAAGCTCAACTGGTTCGGCCAATCCAACGCGGACGTAATGAAACGCGAGATGGCGATCTTTGATGTCCTGACCGCAAATCGTGACAACGGCATCTGGAGTGTCGCGCAGGGAGGAGACAGCACGGTTATCGACGACAACCTGCCCAGGCAGTTACAGGTCCGCACCAACAAGCCAGGTTCGCTGGCCGATGAAAAGCATCCCTACCTGACCGCAGAAGAATCGCTCAAGCGGATGAAAATGGCCGACGGAATGAAGGTCAACGTGTTTGCCTCCGAGGAGATGTTCCCGGAACTGGCAAACCCGGTCCAGATGGCTGTCGACACAGACGGCCGACTGTTCGCCTCAGTCTGGCCTTCCTATCCACACTGGAATCCCACCGAGCCACGCAACGACCGGATCCTCTGCCTGCCCGATGAAGATCGAGACGGCGTGGCGGACCGTTGCATTATCTTTGCCGACGAGCTGAACAGCATCACCGGGTTTGAGTTCTGGGGAGGTGGCATGCTGGTGGCAGCCCCGCCCGAAATCTGGTTCCTCAAGGACACCGACGGTGACGACCAGGCAGACATCAAAGTTCGCATGCTGCAGGGTTTATCCAGTGCCGACACGCATCACTCGGCAAACGCCCTGGTGATCGGTCCGGACGGCGGCCTTTACTGGTCGCGTGGCATCTTCAACGTCGCCAACATGGAAACGCCGACCGGCATCTTCCGTTCCAACGCGTCGGGTGTCTATCGTTTCGATCCGCGCACCTTCCAGATGAGTTTTCATTTCCCGATTGGCCCCAACCCGCATGGCGATGTATTTGACCAGTGGGGATATCAGTTTGCCAATGATGGCACCAGCGGTACTGGCTCCTATGTCAACATTGGCAAGGGTCAGGGCAACAAGCAGTGGTTTAATAAACGGGTCCGTCCGGTGTCAGCCACCGGCATTCTCTCCAGCACGCACTTCCCTGAGGAGAACAACGGCAATTTCCTGATCTGCAATTGCATCGGGTTTCTCGGTGTGCTGCAGCACGAGGTGAAATACAACGGCGCAGACATCACCGCCGTGGAGGTTGACCCGATCCTCGTATCCTCTGATCCAAACTTCCGCCCCACCGATATTGAAGTCGGTGGTGACGGTGCCATTTACGTCTCCGACTGGTGCAACGTGCTGATTGGGCATATGCAACACAACATGCGCGACCCCAACCGCGATCACAAACACGGGCGAATCTACCGGGTGACTTATGAAGGCCGGCCATTGGTGGAGCCAGTTCGGCTCAAGAACAAGCCCATCAAGGAGGTCCTGGCTGCCTTCTACAAGCCCGAAAATGGAATTCGCTATCGTGCTCGACTTGAATTGAGTGGCCGACCGACTGCGGCGGTTACACAGCAGGTCGCCGCCTGGGCCGACACACTTGACATCAACGATCCGCTCGATGCCCAGGCGCTGCTGGAAGGCCTGTGGGTGTTCGAGGAACACCGTGTTGTCAACCTCGAACTTCTGAAGACCGTCTTCCAGGCTGAGGAACCACGGATCCGGGCTGCCGCAATTCGTACGCTCGGCCACTGGGGTCCCGAGGCCAAGAACTGGCAGCCGACTCTCGTCGCCGCCGCTCGTGATCCATCGCCACTAGTACGAGCCGAAGCGGTCAAAGCGGCGGTTTCATTCCCAGGCCTGGCGGGAGCTGAAATTGTCTTTGAAACAGCAACTCGGCCTACCGATGTAGAACTCGACAAGGTCCTCAACTTCGCACGTCAAACGCTCAAGGTCGACCAGATCGTGACCGACGCCGTCAAGTCCGGATCACCGCTCTCGACCGCTGCCCAGTCCTACGTGCTGCGTAATGCAACCATCGCAGACCTGCTTAAGCTGAAAAAGACCGAGGCTGTCTACCTGGCTATCATCTCCAGGCCCAAGGCCACGGTCAGCCAGTTGCGTGCGGCCCTTACTGGCCTGGCGACAATGAAGAAGATCCAGCCATTACCGCTGGTGCTGGACCTGATCGAGCAACGTGACGCACAGCCTGACGGTTCCCTGGCAGGCCTGGGACAATTGCTTTCCGAACGTCCGGCAGCCGAACTCCAATCCGCACTGCCCAGGCTGGAAGCACTGGCGACCGCTGCCAAGCAAGCCAACACACGCCGGCTCGGATTTACCGCCTGGATTGCATCTGGCCATGCAGACGACGCCTTGCTGGCCGCCAGTCAGAACAAAGACCAGATCCGTTCCTTTCTGGAAGCGGTGCCCGGCGTTGCCAACGATCAGCAGCGAGCAGCACTGTATTCTGCCGTGGAGGCTTTGACCCGAGAACTACCGGCTGCACTGACGGCCGAATCGGGCGGATCGTCACTTGGCCAAGCGGGCATCAAGGTCGACTACTATTTTCCACATGGGGCTAACGCTGCCCGTGAGACGCTCGCTCGGATGACACCCAAGGCGAGTGGCATCGTGCCTCAGATTGTCATCAATGTGCCGCAAAGGAAGCAGCCTGACAGGTTCTCTTTGCGATTTTCCGGGTTCATCACTGTGCCACGAACGGGAAAGTACACATTCTTTTCCAACTCCGACGACGGTTCCCGAATCTATGTCGCCAACAAGGAAGTTGTTAACAACGACGGTAACCATGGCCCGATAGAGAAATCTGGCACGATCACTTTGCCGGCCGGAAGTCATCCATTGCTGGTCACCTATTTCGACAGCGGTGGTGGCGATGCTTTATCGATCAAGTGGTCTGGCCCCGGAATAAAGAAGCAGGCGATTCCTGCAGCACAGCTTTCGGTCGGCGGTGGCGAGACGCTGCATGACGTGGCGATTCGTTCTCTGGGTTCCATACCGGGCAACGAGGAACAGAAATTCACGGACCTGACAGCACTTGTGAAGTCCGGACTGAATCGCCCGGCGGCCATTCGTACGTTGCGCGGGATTGCCGCCGAGAACTGGCCGGGCAAGGAAATCCGCCCGCTGGTCGATAACCTTGTCGGCTACCTGAGCGAGATGCCGGCCCGTTATCGAACCGGTGCCGCCGCCACGGATGCGATTGCCCTGGCAACAGCACTTTCGGCAAAGTTGCCCGCGCCAGAGGCTGAGGCAATCGGGCAACGTCTGCAGAACCTGGATGTCCGTGTGATTGCCGTCGGCACAGTCCCGCACCGGATGATCTTTGACAAGGAGCTGATCGTCATCCAGGCGGGCAAGCCGGTCGAATTCCGATTCTCCAACACGGACAACATGCCGCATAACTTTGCCATCGTCCAGCCAGGATCACTGGAGGAAATCGGTTTAATGGCAGAGGCCACCGCCCGCGACCCCGACGCCATGGCTCGGCATTACATTCCCGACAGCGACAAGGTGATGCTGGCGAGTCGACTGATACAACCGGGTGAATTGCAGGCGGTCTCCTTTGATGCACCCAAGACACCGGGCATTTACCCCTACGTCTGCACCTATCCCGGCCACTGGCGGCGGATGTACGGCGCCTTGTACGTGGTCAAGGACCTCGAGCAGTACCAGGCCGACCCGGCTGCTTACCTGGCTAACAATCCTCTTCCGATCCTCGACGATCTACTCAAAAGGAACACGCGAGGGCAAGCCTGGAAGTTTGAAGACCTGCTGGCCGACGTCAATCCTTTACCGCCGGGTCGTTCCTTTGAAGTGGGACGCCAGTTATTCAAGGTGGCGAGTTGCGTAGCCTGTCACAAGCTGAACGACGAGGGACAACAGTTCGGCCCGGATCTGGCCAAGCTGGACGACAAGAAACACACCACCTCACACATTTTGCGGTCGATGCTGGAACCATCCAAGGAGATTGACGACAAGTTTGCCTCTTACGCATTCCTGATGGCTTCTGGCAAAGTCGTGACTGGCATGATCGTGGAAGAGACTCCGGAGGTCGTCAAGATTGTGATCGATCCGGTCGCAAAGGCGTCTCCGACGATCCTGCCGGTGAGTGAGATTGAGGCTCGCAAGAAGTCTCCAGTCTCGATGATGCCCAAGGGCGTACTGGACCGACTCTCACGCGAGGAGATTCTGGACTTGATTGCCTACGTCTTCGCCGCCGGCAATCCCAAACACGAACTGTTTGAGAGTCATCACGACCACTAGGCAAGACCACGCTAACAGACGAACCCGATCGAATACCTGCTGGAGTTGAGTCGTGTGCGGCATTATTGGCTTGCTGGCCCGAACTGACGACTGTCGCGCGCGATTGGGTGAGTTGGTCACGCCGATGGTCTTGTGCATGGGTACACGGGGCCCGGATTCAGCCGGTCTGGCGCTGTTCCACGAACCACTCAGGAACGGTCATCGTCGCTTCGCCATCTTCCATCCCGACCGCCAGTATGATTGGCCTGCATTTGAAGCGACCTGTCGTGGCACGCTGGATTCCGAACTGGGGTGCGATGTCCTGGCCAGCCACGCCTCGTTGACGACCAGCTCATCGCCCGCCGAGGTTCGCAGCCTGCTGGCACGTTCTTTCCCTGACCTGCATCTGCTGTCGGTCGGCCACTCCATGGAAGTTTTCAAGGACGAGGGATTACCCGCCGATATTTCCGAGCTCTACGAGTTCCCTACCATGACTGGCAGTCACGTGGTTGCTCACACCCGCATGGCCACCGAGTCGTTGGTTTCACCCGCCCACGCTCACCCTTTCACGGCGGGCGAGGATTTCTGCCTGGTCCACAACGGTTCGCTTTCGAATCCCAATAGCATCCGGCGCCAGTTGCAGCGCAAGGGTGTCGAGTTTGAAACAGATAATGACACCGAGGCGGGCTGTCGGTTTCTGCAGTGGCGGATGAGCGAGGGAGACACACTGGAGCAAGCTATTGAAGCCTCGTTCAGTGTGCTGGACGGCTTTTTCACTTTCCTGATTGCCACCGCCGACCGCATGGTGCTGGTCCGCGACGCTTTTGCCTGCAAGCCGGCAGTTGTTGCAGAGGCGGACGATTATATAGCGGTCGCTTCGGAATTCCGCTCACTGGCACATTTACCCGGCATCGCCGACGCCCACGTCTATGAACCCGAGCCCCAGCATATCTACACATGGCAGGTTTGAAACAATTCGACCTTGCCGAGATTTCGGTACGGGAACTGAATCAAGAGCTTCACGATGCGCCGGCAGAGGCCGGACTGGAACGTATTGAAATCGTCAACCCGGATGGCATGCACAGTATCGTGGCAGGCATGGACCGGGCGGTCGATATCGAGATCCTCGGTCACGCCGGCTATTTCACGGCCGGCATGAACAAGCTGGCGAATGTCACAGTCCACGGCAACACGGGCTGGAGTGTCGCTGAGAACATGATGTCGGGTCGCGTGCATGTCCAAGGGCAGGCCTCAGAATGTGCCGGAGCTTCGGCGCACGGCGGCCTGCTGGTTATCGATGGCGATGCCTCATCGCGCTGCGGCATTTCATTGAAGGGCAGCGATATCGTGGTGGGGGGAAGCGTGGGACATTTCTCCGCATTTATGGCACAGGCAGGCAGGCTGGTTATCTGCGGCGATGCCGGCCCCAATCTCGGCGACTCGCTTTATGAAGCGGTGATCTACGTGCGCGGTGAGATCGCCAGCCTGGGCGCCGATGCCTGTCAGCAGCCACTGGACGATGAAGATCGCCGGCAACTGGCCCAGTTGCTCGAACAGGCGGCACTGGATCATGACCCGGCCAGCTTCACTCGTATCGGTTCGGCTCGCCAACTCTACCATTGGAATGCCGACGCCCGGCAGGAGTATTGAACGTGACCGGAAAACCAACACAGGAAGAAAGCGCCAGCCTCGATCGCCATTCGCAGTCGTACATTCGGCAGGCGGCAGAGATCGGGCTCTACGAGATTCGTGGTATGGGTGCCAAGCGGCCCTTGCCCAGTTTCGATGACCTGGTGTTTCTGACCGCCTCGGCCTCACGCTACCCGCTGGAGGGCTACCGCGAACAGTGCTCAACACAGACGATCCTGGGCAACCAGCACGCCAAGCAGCCAATTCAACTTGAAACACCGATAACGATTGCCGGCATGAGTTTTGGGTCGTTGTCGGCGAACGTCAAACAGGCACTCGGAATGGCGGCCACCGCAGCGGGTACCTCGACCACGACTGGTGACGGTGGGATGACGCCCGAGGAACGCGAATCGTCAGAAACACTTGTCTATCAGTGCCTTCCTTCGCGGTACGGTTTCAATCCCGACGACCTGCGGAAAGCGGATGCGGTGGAGA
Organism: Planctomycetota bacterium; assembly: GCA_963581185.1. Classification (GTDB taxonomy): domain Bacteria; phylum Planctomycetota; class Planctomycetia; order Pirellulales; family Pirellulaceae; genus SAT2750. Next base: position 14,256 of record CAUZOB010000085.1, read on the forward strand.
TCGTGCTGGGACAGGGAGCCAAGCCGGGCGGCGGTGGCATGTTGTTGGGTCAGAAGGTGAGTGAACGAGTGGCGGAGATGAGGACGCTGCCGGCGGGAATTGACCAGCGATCTGCCTGTCGGCATCCCGATTGGACCGGTCCCGATGACTTGAAGATCAAGATTGAAGAGTTGCGAGAGGTGACCGACTGGCGGATACCGGTCTACGTCAAGATGGGGGCCACGCGGGTTCTCAATGATGTCAAGCTGGCGGTCAAAGCTGGTGCGGATGTGGTTGTGATTGATGGCATGCAGGGTGGCACGGCTGCCACACAGCAGGTGTTTATCGAACACACCGGCATTCCCACGCTGGCGGCTCTGCCATTGGCTGTGCAAGCACTGGAAGAGTTGGACGTAGTGGGCGAAGTCCAGTTGATCATCTCTGGCGGAATTCGCACGGGGGCCGATGTCGCCAAGGCACTGGCACTCGGTGCAGACGCCGTATCGATCGGCCAGGCAGCCATGGTGGCGATGGGATGTAACCATCACTCTTACTTCCAGGACGACAGCTGGCATGATGCCGCGGATGACTACCAGCAGCTGGGGACCGAGGCTGGCTTCTGCCATCATTGTCATACTGGCCAGTGTCCGGTTGGTATCACCACACAGGACGAACAGCTGCAGCTGCGACTGGACCCGACCGTGGCCGCTCGCCAGCTGCAGAATTACCTGCAGGTCATGACGATGGAACTGAGCACGCTGGCACGGGCCTGCGGCAAGTCCAGCGTTCATCACCTGGAGAGAGAAGACCTGGTTGCCTTGACGGTCGAGGCCGCAGCGATGGCCCGGATTCCGCTTGCTGGCACCGACTGGATCCCGGGGCAGAGACAGTAACACCATGACCGACCAGCTCACTGCACTCAGCGTCCTGTTCACCGAGTTCTATTACTGGGTGACCGTGGTCATGATGTTCCTGATTCACGTCGGCTTCTGCCTCTACGAAGTGGGCGTTTCCCGGGAGAAGAACAAGCTCAACACACTGATGAAGAACTCAATGTTGATCCCGGTGATCACTTTGGGCTTCTTCCTGGTGGGCTGGTGGCTCTATTTCGCTGCCCAGAACGGTCCCGGTATCACCGGCGGTCTCAAGTCCGCACCCTGGTCGGAACCCTGGAGCGAGTTAATGGGGCCGCACATGGGAGGCGCGCCGGAGAGCGACAACCTGACTGCCGACGAGACAGCAACCTGGGCCCGCCTGAATGGCGTATTCTGGGCAGCCTTCCTGCTCTTTTCCTGGACGGCGGGTTCGATCCTATCGGGTGCCGTGATCGAGCGGATTCGTGCCGGCGCGTTCTGGTTACTGGCGATCCTTGTCGGCTGTTTCACCTGGGTGATTGATGCCGCCTGGGGTTGGTCCGACACCGGCTGGATGGTGCAAAAGCTGGGCTACCACGACGCCTATGCTTCCGGTGTGATTCACGGCCTGGCCGGAGGTTCGGCGCTGGCAATCCTGATCCACCTGGGCCCCCGCCTGGGACGGTTCCGCGCCGATGGCACGCCCCGGGTCTTTCCAGCTCATAACACCTGGATGATCATCATTGGCATGTTCCTGATCTACACCGGCTTCTGGGGATTCTATGCTGCCTGCAATGTGCCGATCGCCAATATCGACACGGGCGACGGGTCGTTTTTCTCTGCCACGACGATTTACCTGACGCCAACCACACTCAGCGGTATCACGGTCAACTTTCTGATGGCGCTCACCGGAGGTCTGCTGGCCGGCTATATGGTTTCTGGGGGCGATCCTTTCTGGACCTTCCAGGGCGGTCTGGGAGGAATTATCACTGCCTCCGCAGGCAATGATCTTTACCATCCGTCGCAGGCGTTTTTCCTGGCGATGTTAGGAGTCTGGTGCGGATACAAGCTGCATTATTGGGTTGAAAAACGGTTCAAGATCGACGACGCGGTCGGTGCCGTGGCGATCCACGGTTACTGCGGCACGATCGGCGTCATTGCCAGTGGGTTTATCCTCTGGGGTTATCCCAGCTCGCCGGATCCCAGCTATGCTCCGATCACACCCTGGGGTCAATTGGCGGGAGCCGCCATCATGTTCCTTCTCCTTGGCTTCATTCCCTGTTACCTGGCAGCCTGGGGTCTGAAGAAAGCCGGTCTGCTGCGGATCCCGGCAGCAGTAGAATTGGCAGGACTTGATATATCGATCCTGGCCGAGGCGGAACTCCAGACAGCCGAGCTCGAGCAGGCGGAAGACGAAATGCGTCAGCAGGCAAGGAGCAACGAATGAAACCTACGATTGAAAGCTGGCAGCTGAATCCACTGGAGGTGGGACCGCTCTATCCCTGGGTGGGAATGGAAGTCTGGATGGTGCTGGCAACAGCCCTGTTCTGTGGCTACTTTCTTATCTGGAAGATCCGGGGCGAGCAGCGGCGCTATGTTCTCCCCGCGGGGGAACCGGACAGCAACGGCAGCTCGCACAATAACTCTCCTGCCGACGAGGAAGACCACAATGGCTGATCGTGAACAGACGCGTCAACAAATGAATGACGATGGCATCGAGTTCCTGCTGGCCCAGTTCGTCGACATGAACGGCACAGCTAAAGTCAAAATGGTCCCAGCCTCTGCGCTCGACACCATGATTGACGACGGAGCCGGGTTTGCTGGTGCTGCCGTCTGGGGTTCCGGCCAGGGGCCGCATTCCCATGACATGCTGGCTCGAATTGACCTCGATAGCTACACACCCTTGCCCTGGCTTCCCAACACCGCCCGTTTTGCTGCCGACCTGTACGTCGATGGCGAATCCCATCCCTACTGTCCACGCACCAATCTCAAGCGGGTGCTGGAGTCCATGCGTGAATCGGGCTACGTCTTCAACGTCGGGATGGAGCCGGAGCACTTTCTCGTGACCCGCAATGACGATGGATCGATCTCGCCCTGGGATCCGGACCAGGTCGATAATCTTGCCAAGCCCTGTTATGACTTCCGCTCAATGGCCCCCGCCATCGGTTACCTGCAAGAACTGACGTTGGCCCTCAATAAACTCGGCTGGGGCGTTTACCAGACGGACCACGAGGATGGCAACGGCCAGTACGAGGTGAATTTTGATTACCAGGACGCACTCACGTCCGCCGACCGCGTGACCTTCTTCAAAATGGCGACTTCACAGATCGCCGCCAAGTACGGCGCCATTGCAACTCATATGCCCAAGCCCTTTGGCGATCGGACAGGGAGTGGCCTGCACGTTCACTTCCACCTGGCAGACGCAGAGACCGGTCAATGCGTATTTGACGATGATAGCGACGCTCGCGGGCTGGGCTGTTCCCAGCTGGGCTATCACTTTATCGGAGGCATTCTCAAGCACGCCCGCGCGTTATGTGCGGTCGCCAGTCCGACGGTCAATTGTTACAAGCGGCTCAAGCTCGGTTCCGGGATATTTTCCAGCCGCAGTGGCTTTACCTGGACACCCGCCTTTATCACTTACGGCGACAACAACCGCACCCAGATGATTCGCACTGCCGGTCCGGGCCACTTCGAGGATCGTACCGTCTCCGCTGGCTGCAACCCCTACCTGGCCCTGGCAGCGTATGCAGCCGCCGGGATGGATGGAATTGCCAATCAGCTGGACCCCGGCGATCCAAACCTGAGCAACATGTACGCCCAACCGCTCGCGGACGTGTTAGCCAGCGGCACTCAGATCCTGCCCCAGTCACTTGCCGAGGCGATCGACGAGTTGAAGCGGGATGAAGTTGTGCAGTCCGCCCTGGGACCGATCGCCGAAGAGTTCATTGAACTGAAGACCCTGGAATGGGAGGAATACGACAGCCAGGTTTCCAGCTGGGAAATCCAGAAGTACCTGACATTTTTCTAGGCCGATCCCATTGTCCGCACAGCAGGTCGCGGTGCAGTCGTGAACGTGCCCTCCCACCTACCCTGAAAATCCTCTGCACCCACCATGCCCTATCGCTTACTGAAGTATGGTCTGCGGTCTCGCCATCCTGAAGGGCGCATGTTTCGTAGTCCCGCGTCACTCGGGGACGAATACGACGTGGTCATCATCGGTGGCGGCGGTCATGGTCTGGCCGCGGCCTATTACCTGGCCAAGGACCATGGCATCCATAATGTCGCGATCCTCGAGAAGGGGTACCTGGGAGGGGGCGGAACCGGACGCAACACCGCGATTATTCGTTCCAACTACCTGACCGAAGAGGGAGCACGTTTCTACCAGGCCAGCGTCGAACTGTTCCAGGGTCTGTCGTCCGAGTTGGACTTCAACCTGTTCTACACCGAGCGTGGCCATTTCACGCTGGCCCATTCGCCGGCGTCGCTGCGAACTCAGCGCTGGCGGGCCGAGGTCAACAAGACCCTCGGAATCGACAGCCACGTTGTCGACCCTGCCTTCATCAAGCAGAAGGTACCGGAGATCGATCTCAGCTGTGGTGGCCACCAGGCACCAATCCACGGGGCGCTCTATCATCCACCTGGGTCGATTGCCCGGCATGATGCGGTTGCCTGGGCCTACGCACGCGGCGCCGATCGACAGGGTGTTGAGATTCACCAGCAAACGGCCGTCACCGGCATTGAACTGCGGGACGATTCCGTGATCGGTGTGCATACCGAACGGGGGTATATCAAGACTCGCAAGGTGCTCTCGGCGGTCGCTGGCTGGACCCCCTCGATCACCAGTATGGTTGGCTTGCGAACACCGCTGGTCGTGCATCCGCTGCAAGCGATGGTGACTGAGCCGCTCAAACCGTGGCTCAATTCGATCATCGTGTCGGCCAGCATGCATGTCTACGTCAGCCAGTCGACTCGCGGTGAACTGGTGGCCGGTGCGTCGCTCGACCCCTACGAACTGACTTCGATGCGATCCACACTCGGATTTGCCGAGTCGCTGGCAGGACACCTCGTCGACCTGTTCCCCTGCCTGCCGGATATCAAGGTGCTGCGGCAATGGGCCGGTCTGTGCGACATGAGCCCTGACTTCT
>CAUZOB010000086.1:0-19112 GCA_963581185.1 Planctomycetota bacterium
GGCGAGCCAGAGACTCCACGCCGCTAGTTAGCGTCCGGTAGATTTTGATCCGACTTGAGTGGCACCACATCGTCCGGGACAACAGGTTCCGCTGCAATCACCTCGTCGGGTTCCGGCATTTCTTGCCTGCGATCGACAGTGATCGCATCGGTAAACATGATCGAGTTGGGCACGTAAATGACCTGGTCGCCGGTCTGCAGCACGGTGTAGCGCAGATCGGTGGAGAGAATCAGCCCTTCGAATGCCTTGACCTTGACATGTTCGCCCGTCCGAACCGGTCGGTAGATCAGTATCAGGACTCCGGCCACAACATTCGAGACAACGTCCTTGAGGGCGAATCCGAGCGCAAACCCAGTCAATCCCAAGCCAGCGATCAAGGCTGTCACGTCGATACCCATGGTAGCAACACCGCAGATGGCACCCACGATCAACAGGGCGGTGCGGGCCACGCGGCCCATGAACCCAGCCAGCTCGTGGTCAACTGCATTCAAGCGGCCGGCCCGAATGATCATCCGCCGGACAATCCCGGCCAGGACCCAGAATCCAAAGAAGACGGAGGCGAAGGTCGAGATTTTGACCGCGATCTGCAGGAACAACGCCAGCATGATCGATCCGGCCGACTGCAGATTCCCGGACTTCAGGCTGTCGAGAAAACCGGGAGCTGAGGTCTGCTGGTCGCCGCCGCCAGCGGCGGCATTGCCGATCGATTGCTGAAGTCCCTTGAGTTGGGACTGCAGGCTATTGAGCCTGTCGATTTGTTCTCCAATGGCGTCATCCTGTGCTGCAAGCGGCATGCTGCTGCCGCTCACGGCAAGAAAAGTCGCCAGCACGATGCCACACATCAGCCAGGTAAATCCGCGCATCGGTACCCACTCCCATTAGTCATAAGACGATCGAGTCGGGAGTAAGTATCACATTCGGCCGCGGCTGTCCACGGCAATTGGCATCCGGCGGATCGATGCCGGCGAGTCAGTCAATCGAGGGCCGCACATCCGGCTCAACCTGGTAACCATCAGCCAGCGAATTGGTCATATTGAAGAGTCCCGCGATGGCCATCACTTCACCAATCAGGTCATCATCGGCACCGGTTTTCTTGAGCGACAACGAGTGAGACATAACACAGTAGCGGCAGCCATTGCTGGCCGACACAGCCAGCGCGATCATTTCCCGAGTGGCGGCATCCAGTCGCGGCTCGCGACCGCTCTGTTCTGGGTGCATCCAGTACTTGAGGAGGGTCCAGACGTTTTCCAGCAAGCCGGGATTGGTTGCCATCACGCGCCAGATATTGGGAACAAAGTCGATCCCCTTGGTGGTCATGATGTCCTCGTAGATCTCCTTGACTTTCCCATCTGCCTCTTCCAGCGACACCGGTTTGACGTTGGCTACCTGTTGATCGGACATCGGCCTGTCTCCCTATCTGAAACCCGACGTTGCAGCGTGCGACTGGCCAGTATATACAGCTTGCCTGCTGCCAGACGTGGGCAACTGCTGGAAATACAGTTTCTGGTGGACTATTCTTGTACCGTGAAACGTCCGCGATTGACGGACCGCCCCGTTACTTCTTCCCCACGATCGAAACATGAACAACAACGACCAGCAATCCAATTCCGACTCCGTGAATCGTCGCTCCTTTTTTGCAGCGGCGGCCGTGACTGCCAGCATGTCCGCCATCAGTACAAAGACCGAGGCGGGGCGGCCCTACGGTGACAGCCAGCAGCCGGTGCGGTATCCGGATCCAGACATCGTGGTGCTGGACGATCGGTTTTCCAAATACAAGCTGGGGAACTCAACCATCCAGCGTCTCTATCACAGCAAGCAGATGATCTGGGCTGAGGGCCCTGCCTGGAATGGTGTCGGGCGATACCTGCTATGGAGCGACATTCCCAACAACGTTCAGCTGCGATGGCTGGAAGAAAACGGTGCCGTCAGTGTCTTTCGAAACCCGGCGGAAAACAGTAACGGCAATACCTTTGACTGGCACGGCCGCCAGGTGTCCTGCAAGCACCTCACGCGGCGGGTCGTCCGCTACGAGTATGACGGCAGCAAGTCAGTCTTGGCCGACAAGTACGGTGGCAAGTCGCTGAATGCACCGAACGATGCCATCGTGCATCCGAATGGCGACATCTGGTTCACCGATCCCGGCTATGGTTCCCTGATGGATTACGAGGGCCGCTTGGTGGAGAACATGGACAACTGGCCCCAGCCCTACCAGAAGGAATCGGTTTATCGGATTGATTCCAAGACCGGCAAACTGCACAAGGTCACCGACGACATCTTCAAGCCCAACGGACTCTGCTTCTCACCGGACTACAAGATGCTCTACGTGGCCGACACCGGTGCCAGCCACTACGACGATGCACCCCGTAACATCAAGGTCTGGGATATTAAGGAAGAGACGGATTTGGAGAATGGCCGTGAATTCACTTCCATGATGTTGGATATGGAAGACGAAAACGGAGAAGTTGTCTCGAAGGGCGGATTTGCCGATGGTATCCGTGCCGATCGGGATGGCAATATCTGGGCCAGTGCCGGCTGGGTTGGCGACGGCTATGACGGTGTCCACATCTTCGCTCCCGACGGTACGCGTATCGGCCAGATCATGCTGCCTGAGATCTGCTCAAACGTCTGTTTCGGTGGTAGCAAGCGTAACCGGCTGTTCATGACAGGCAGCCAGTCCTTATATGCCGTCTATGTAAATGTCCGGGGTGGTCATTTGACCTGATGATCGACGGCTGGCAGCCCGGCTGCCAGCTTTTGTCGTCTCAATGCGCCAATGACTCTCACGCTCAACATCCAGCTCGAGCAGGACGAGCAGCCGTTCCGGCCGCCACAGTCAATCTCCGGAACGGTGGTTGTCCAGAGCGAGGCACAACTCGAATGTGAAATGCTGGCGGTAGCGCTGCAGCATGCCAGCCAGGTGCGGGCTGACGATGACACTATCGTGCTGGAACAGGATTACCAGAACACGCTGCTGGTCGATCCAGGCAATCCACAAGCGTGGCTCTCGGGCCAGCAACCCCAGCAGCTCTTCCAGGGAGCATGGGCTCCTGGCCAGTCTCAGAGCTATCCGTTTCAGCTGGAAACTCCCTCCCCACCTGGATATCTGGGAACTCACTTCGAGTTGACCTGGCTGGTCCATGTGCACGCCATGATTCGCAATAGCGAGGGTGAGCAAATTCATTGCACGGCGCTGCAGCGAGTGGAGATCGTGCGTGATACAGCCAGTCCACTTCCGCGCGACACTCCCGCTGCCCTCGACCAGCAGGCGCTAATATCGGCGGCGGCCGGTCCGGAAATAGGCCTCACCTCCCAGCTGATCTCGCTGACCACCTACCTTGGGATCCTCATCCTGCTGGGGATTCTGCCGCTCGTGTCGGGCGCAGGTATTGTTGCCTTCACCCTTCTCAAGGCGGCGGGAGCCATCGACTTTGAAGTGCTGGGCGGCAACAACGACGCCATCTCGCTGGTCTTCAGTGGTGTCGCCGCGTTTGTTTTTGGCTGTTACATGCTGCCCTTCCTGTGGCGAGCGCGGCACGTTGATGACATGCAACTCTACGTCGCACCGAGTCCCGTGCGGCCTGGCGAGAAGCTTCAATTCGTGGCCATGCTGCACAAGACTTTCCTGGCCGAGGTCGACTTTCTGCAGATCAGGATGCAGGGCATGGAATTTGCCGCCGGCCCAGGTACCGACGAATTACAGCATTCCATCCTCGATGACCAGCTGGAGTTGCCAGCGTCGATCGGTGTTCGCCAGGGACCCTGGCTGATGTATTGTGGTGAATTCGATTTGCCAGAAGACCTGCCGAGCAGTATCCAGGCAGATTTCGGTCAGCTCGAATATCGACTCGAATGCAACGCCCACAACAGGGACGATGACGAGCCGCTGGTGGAGCTTGAGGAGACGATTAATGTTGTCTGATCGATACTGGCTGTCGGCGTTGAGAGCAGGACCTGCTTGAGTATTTCGCACGCATCCCAGACAATAGGCCACCCAGGTCACAACGAATGGACTCACACCCCAGGGAGAACTGAAGCGATGCCCAACCGAAGGATATTCAGCGCGGTCCTTTTCTTGACCCTCTTGTCGATCACCAGCGGCCTAGATGCTCAGCGAGCACCGCACCTGCTCGTCCACGTTGGCACCTACACGTCGGGTGAGAGTGAAGGTATCTACTCCTTCATTCTGGACCTCAGCGCCGGTGAACTGGTCCCGCACGGCGAGGTAACTCGCACAGACAACCCCTCGTTCCTGGCCATGCACCCGAATCACAAATACCTCTATGCAGTTAACGAATCCTCCACCTTCCAGGGCCAGCCTGGCGGAGGCGTGACGGCATTCGCAGTTGATCGTGCAAGCGGCGGCCTGACGATGCTCAATCAGAAACTCTCCGGTGGAGCTGCCCCCTGCCACCTGGTCGTCGACGCGACCGGTCAGAATGTACTGGTTGCGAATTACACTGGCGGAAGTCTCGCATCGCTGCGGATTGAGTCCGATGGCAGCCTCGGCATTACAAGCAGCTTTATCCAGCACACCGGATCGAGTCTCCATGCGCGCCAGGCATCGCCCCATGCGCATTCGATCGACATGGATTACGCCAATCGGTTTGCGATCTGCTCCGACTTGGGCCTCGACAAGGTCCTGCTTTACCGCTTCTCCCCGCGCCGTGGCAAACTGGTCGCTGCTGGTTCTGTCGATACGGCACCGGGAGCAGGACCACGCCACTTTGCCCTGCATCCCTCCGGACGTTTCGGTTACGGAATCAACGAGATCGATCTGACCGTGACGACCTACCAGTACCGTGCAGCCCGTGGTTCACTGCATGCCATGCAGACCCTCTCTACCTTGCCTCCCGGCGAGCAGCGGCAGGAAGGCATGTCCACAGCGGAGATCTACTGCCACCCGTCGGGCCGTTTTGTGTATGGCTCGAACCGCGGCCATGACACGATCGTGGTCTATTCAGTCGACCAGCAGACCGGCAAATTGACCTATGTGGAAAATGAATCGACAGTCGGCAAGACGCCTCGCAGCTTTGGTATCGACCCGACTGGCAATTTCCTGCTGGCAGCCAACCAGGCCAGTAACAACATCTTGATCTTTCGCATCGATCAGCAGACAGGCGAGCTGGAATACACCGGCCACGGTGTTGACTGCCCGACGCCCGTCTGCATCATCTTCACTTTCGCCCCCAGCGGCCAACAATAGAGGACGACGATGCCAGACCGGCTGCCAGTTGCGTTGACCCTGGCGACTGTATTTGCACTCGCCCTGGCTGGCTGCGATCAGTTTTCGGGGGGACAACCCTCGATCATCGGTAGCTGGCGCCCGGTCGCGCCGGATTCTATACAGTCCGTGACCTTTTCCGCCAATGGCACCGTCGTGGTAAAGCAGGCTGGGGAAGATTCAACGCCGCTCGACTTTGCCCTCGACACGTCAACGTCGCCCGCCACGCTAATTATCGATGGCAAGCAGGGGACTATTCGGTTCTTCGAAAACGAGGGCGAGATTGAAATCACGGACGACAGTGGAATCGCCTTGCGATTAAAACCAGCCTCCTGATCCGCTTCACGCCAGCACGTACTTGCGTTTTTCTGTAGCCGCCCAGTACTTTTCAAATTCTTCGCCGTCCGCAGCATCCAGAAAACTGGAACTGACCGCATTGTCGTACCGCGGCGCAGGGCCTGGAATCGGTTCACCCAGCAGACGAGCGAGAAACCTCAGATCATCCGTGTGACCCGACTGGTTGGCGTCATGTCGACAATAGATCGTGGGACCCTGTTGATAGCGGATGCGGACCAGGAATGGCTCATATTCCGGCGCCGCGGTCTGCGCATGATGTTCCAGTTTTCTGAGATCAACGTTGATGCCGAGGCCCGGCCCGTCAGGAACGGCAATTGTGCCATCCTCAATTGCCAGCACCCTGTCTGTAATGTCCTCTCGCCAGAGGTGTGCCAGGTTCACATGGTCCATCGTGGCCGCAGGGAAAACAGCTGCCTCATGGGCGAGAAATGCCTGGTTCAGTTGCCCACCGCATTGCTGCAGCATGATCGGCAGCTCGGCCGCTTCGGCAATTGCCGCCGTCCGGACCGCCTGACCAATCGGTGAATGGCCCGCCATATAACCATCGCAGACACCGAGCTGAATAAAGTCCCTGGGTCCGTGATGGGCCACAATCGGCGTTTCCAGTTCGTCCTGTAGCCGACGCCACATTGCCGGGTCCGTGGCGGTAATCGGGTCCTCCAACCGCCCCACGATTGTGCGCTTGTCCAAGCGGCCCAGTAGTTCACCGATCTGTTCGTAAGGACTGTTCATATTCAGGTCCAGATGGAGCTGAAATCCGTCACTCGCTACCTGTTCCATGGCGGCGACCTGGTCTTCCACATTCTGCACCTGGTCAACGTGGTACTTCAGCCAGCGATAGCCCAACCGCTCGGCCTGCTTGACTTCCAGCGCCATCGCCGCTGGCGGGAGTGAGACTGTCCAGGCAGACACAGGCACTCGGTCTCTGACCTGAGGCCCGATAAGTTTCCAGGCCGGAACATCCAGTGCCTTACCCATCAAGTCGTAGATGGCGATATTCAGCTGCAGCAGCCGGGTGTCGTTAATCCAGTCGAAGGGGCTGGTACCGATGTAAGCGGCCAGCTCCTCGGCCTTCAGCGAATTTGTGCCCCAGTTTTCGCCGAACCCGGTCAAGCCGATGTTCGTCTTCACAACATGAATCGTGCGGGCTCGGATCCGCCCGCCATGGTAACGCCAGAGATTCCGTGCATTGAATTCATGGTACGGCAAGTAGATCTCGTGCGACTCGATCGCTGTGATCTTCAACCGCTCACGCAGGCGACCCAGCGTGCGACGTTCCGCTCGACTCCAGCCCGCACTCAGGGCCAGCAGGCTGGCACTCCCGGCAGCAATGAAATGTCTGCGATCAAGCATTCCTCTTTCCCCTACTCCAGAGATAGTCTCTCAGACCCTAGAATGTGTCGGTTGCACTGCTGGGTTGCGAGTGCATTGTGTGAGAAACCCGATCCGGGAGCAAGTTACATGAGTGCAGAAGCAAAAGCGATCGAGCTGGGGCTGCAATTCCCGGCACAGGAACCTGGCTATCTCAACCTCTGTATTCGAAGTGGTAACCAGTTAATCACATCGGGCCATACCAGTGACCTGAAGGGCAAGCTGGGTGACGACGTCGACGTCGACCAGGGCTATGCCGCCGCCAGGAATTGTGCGGAAAAGGTATTGGCATCTGTCCATGCTGAACATGGCACGCTCGACGGTCTGCGCGTCATCAAGGTCCTCGGATGCGTCAACTCGACGCTCGAATTCACCGATCAGCACCTCGTCATTAACGGCTTCTCCGATCTGCTTCATGAGATCTTCGGCAAAACCGGTGACGGCTATCATGCCCGCAGCGCACTCGGGTTTGCAGCCTTGCCGACCGGTGCAGCAGTTGAAGTCGAGGCGATCTTTGAGATCAGCGACTAGCGGCGCAGTGGCAGCGGTCGCGTGGCACGCTCGATCAGCTGCTGTGGAAACCGGTAAATGCTCGTATCAAGCGGATCGTCGCTGACTTTCCAAACCCGGCCCTTGTGCTGGTACATGCGCTGTTGTTCGACGAGCGACAGAGGCCGCGCGCCAACACGGCCGAAGACCGCGATCTGGTTACCCGATTCATCAACGGCCCGATCCCGATCAAGCCCTTCAGCGACCGCCAGTGACTCGCCTCCGTGCGCCGCCGGATAGGTGGCGACCAGGTGCGGCGTCGGACGCGGGCTGAAGCCGTCATTCCCAGGCGTTTCAGCAGACGTCAGCTGGACAACTCGCAGTCCATTGTGCCCGTCCGCAAGATAGGCAAACTCGCTGACATTCGTAATTCCCAGTTTGACATCCCTGAGGTCATTTATCAGGCCATCGGCGTTGAAGACCTGGTCCAGCTTCGGTTCGGTCGGACGCGTCACGTCAAGGATTACCAGCCCCTCTGAGCCAGCGGCGACATAGGCGTAGGTCCGAGCCACGTAGATACTCCGTGCATCCGCCAGCGGAACACCTGCCACCAACTGGGGGTCTTCCAGCTTGGTCACGTCGAAGACCTTGACGCCGTCGGCGTCGCACAGGAAGGCATAACGGAATTGAACTTCGACAGCTCTCGGTTGACGGATACCCTCTGACACGGTCCGCACCAGTTCTGGTTTCATCGGATCCTCGATGTCGATGATCGCCAGTCCTTTGTCGCAACAGACGTAGGCAAAATGGCCGACAATGGTCAGGTTGAGAGCTCCATCGAGTGCCCCAGCGGGATTGAATCGACCCACCGTGACGTCTGCGACGTTCTTGTCGAGAAAGTTGTTGAGCGGATTCCCGTCGAGCAGGGAACCGGCGAAGATTGAGAGCAGGCCCTCGTACTTGTCGGTCGCATAGACGAACCCGTAGAAGTACGGGATGGCTGCTTCCTCGTTGATCTCAAACTGCTTGCGAGTGGGATCGGGTGTCATCGTGCTGGGAGCACAGACGGCGGTGGCGTACTTGGAATTGACGTAGAACCGCTGGCCTACCGGAGATGCGGGCGCCGTGGTGATGCGCTCCGAGAACGCCTTTTGATCGATGAAGGCGATATCGAAGAACTTGACGCCACCGGCACCACAGGCTGCATAGAGGTATTCACCCCGAGCCTGCAGATCGAGGACTTCGGCTTTCTCAAACGGACGCGTGAGGCCATCCCAGATATCCCGGCCTGGATGCTCATGGGCATGCTGCAGGATACCGCGATGATTCACGTGCTGACGGTAGTAGTCAGGATAGGCCAGCCGATGCAGGTTACTGCCAATGACTGCCTGGGGTTCGGTTTGTTCGGTGACCACAACCCCCTCGAGTCCGTGCGTGCCGTTGGCGATCCAGCAGTACCGGCCTATGAAATTCGTATAGTTGGTCCCCTGCATCAACAACTGAGCCATCAACGCGTTGTTATCGTCATTGTCTGAGAGATGGCAATCGGTACACATCTTGGTTTCATGAGTACCGCCTGTCACGTTGCCATCCAGTAACCCACGTCCGCCTCGCACCGTATGAGGCACGTTGGAACTAAAGGCAATTCCACTCAGGCCGCCCGCTGAGACAGTCTGCTGCTGCGGATAGATACACTCGCGGCGATTATTATAGGAGGTCACGTGAATGGCACAGGCGGAGCGGACAGGGCCAACCCGGTTTCCTGTTACGGTACCGTCGTGGCCCAGCATGAACACATCGTCACGCAACGTCTGAAAGTTGTAGGAGGTGTAGTTACGGCTAACCGTTCCCTCGTTGTGCAAGTTCGGCATCTTGGCATTAGCACGCTGCGGCAAGTGGCAGCCAAAACAACTTGGATTCCAGGAGGAATGGCAGGCGATACAACTCGTCTTCTGGCCCTGGTGGGCGCAGAGCGGATCTGCTGCACTCCCACCCCAGCTGAGTTTTCCGTCGCCATCCAGCCTCACCGTCTTGGACATGTGTGATTTAACGTTGTAGTGCTGGCTGGCCGGATTCATCGTCTGGCGGGTCTGCACCAGGTTCCAGGAGAGCCCCGGCTCCACCATCGAATTCTGTACGAGCTCGCCGTCGACAACCTCGAACCGCGGCCTCCCGAATGGGGTCACCTTGGCCAACAGGTTCGTCCCCCGGGTCGGTGAGGCCGGGCCGCTGGTGACCATTTTGCGGTTATTGGGAATGTCCGGTGAAGCGATACGATCCAGGATGCTCTCAGTGGCTGTACCATGGCAGTCGACACAGCGGATTTCGATCGCCGCACGGACTTCGCCATACAACTTGGTATTCCCATGATTGTCCACGGTGAAGTGGCAATCGACGCAGTGCATGCCCTTCTCCAGGTGGATATCCATCAGGTGCACCGGCGTCGCAGGACGCTTTTTACCCTGCTGCTGTTCGGTTCGAGTGGGAGGCTTCATGGCACGCTGCAAGTTGGCCGTGGTCTTGGGTACCCGCTGCCCCTTGTAGTCCAACAGAAAACCTTGCCGATCTTTCTTGTAGACCGCTCGGTAGACCCAGCCATGACCGTGAAAATCAGCGAACTGGGTGTGTCGAAGCTGGTTGTTCATCTCGTACGTTCGAGCCAGAAACTCCGGATCAGACCACTTCCCGCGCAGCGACGCTTCTTCCGGATTGTTCATCCAGGCGGCAACTTCCTCTTCGGCCGTCGGATACTTCTGCTGCTTGGGGTACATCACCTCGCCGTCAGTCTCATTGTCCCACCACATGAAGCCAAGATAGCTGTTGAGCACATTTGTCCCTGGATGGACGTGACAGACGATGCACTGGCTGGTCGGTATTCCCACGGTGAACTTGTGGTCCACCGGATGGCCCGGCTCGTCCTTGGGAATCGTCGGATCGCGAGAGAAGCTGTAGCCACGATTCCCAAACTTGGCAAACGGCCCCGAATGGACCGACGACCGGTCATTCGCGTAAACGACATGACAACCGGTGCATCCACTGGAGCGATAATCCCCGGCATGGTCATTGGTGCCGAGGAAGTTGAGAGTTGGATCGAGCAAGCGAGTCTTCTGCAAACCAATAAAGACCGGATCGGTACGGTTCTCAGTTCCCGGACCGCGGATACTCAGTCGTTCTCGCGGCCGACCTGGCTCCTCAATTGTCTCGGGCAACCCGATCTCTGCCTTGAACCGGCCACCTCGCTCAAAATAGCGAAGAATGTTGCCAGGCTGCGAGACCTCAAAGCGGGGCAGGGGATCCATGTAAGGGAGCACGCCCTTGTGCCGGATTTCATAATCGGTGGGAGGCGGCACGGTGAACATTCGCTGCGGCACGCCGTGCATGCTGTAACTCTCCCCATACGGCGATCGCTTGGAGGGGACGATTCCATTGTTATAGAGAGCGGCACCCCAGAGCATGCAGCCATGAGTCATCATGCTCTTCTTGACCTGCAAGACCTCGTTCGGATGGCACTTGCCGCATGAGAGATGCGC
Organism: Planctomycetota bacterium; assembly: GCA_963581185.1. Lineage (GTDB taxonomy): Bacteria > Planctomycetota > Planctomycetia > Pirellulales > Pirellulaceae > SAT2750. The sequence goes on from CAUZOB010000086.1 coordinate 10,969, forward strand.
CACACGCAGATCGCCAGGGTTCACGAACTGAATGAATTTCGGGTTCTCACGGTTCAGCAGCGTGTAGGAGCGGACAGGATTCGCGGAGGAACGCCAGGCGGCCGGAAAGCTTGGCTGCACATGCGCCCGATACTTGTTCTTGTCTTCCGTCGGATCGCCACCATGACAATCAATACATCCGAGGTTGACCGTTTCAGTCGTGTGCATGTCACCGGTATTCTTGTGACATTGAACGCAACCCCAGCTCTTCTGGGCAGCTTTCTCAGCGCTTTGAGAGAGCAGTTCTGTGCCCGCAGGATCCGGTGGAAGCGGATGAGAATCTGCCGCGCCGCGTTGATGCCCTCGCCACTTTTTGAGGTAATTAGAAAGCGGGTCCCCGTTCTGTGGAATCGGTCGGTCACCGATGGTCACACGCACGGGACCCTCCGCACTGACTGGCCTACTGCCGCAGGCCAGCAGCAAGCAGAGTACGCCAAGACCGGACCGGAAGGCGAGTGAGTAGGCTCTGGGTATCACGGTCGAGAAATTCCGAGTAGGCGCAGGGGGCAGGCAGCGAGAGTCAAACCTTAACGGTTATATCGGTTACAACCCTGGTCCAGATAAGGCCAATTCCAGCTCTATCTGCCCCCCCGAAACAACTCCACTTCGGGCATATTCAACCCCCCGTGGCTGATCAATGGCCGACACTACAAGAGGAGTGCCTGCTTGAACGGATCCACTCGACCATCCCCCCTGGGAGTCAGAAGATGCAACGCCTATGCCTGGCCACACTTTTCGTCGGATTCCTCTGCCTGCCCGCAACGCTCGACGCACAAAACCCATCACCGTCGTCGCTACGGCGTAGCGAGCTGGTGGCACCCTGGGCCCGCGGCACATTTTCACGCCACTATGAAGGCGGCCTGATTGGTGGCGGTTCGGCTCGCGGTGGAGTCGCAGCGGGACCGCAGGAGGGAACCTGGGGATGGGATTTCCGCGGCAAATTCAACAAACGAATCTGGCTTGGCTGGTCCACTGGCAAACGATCGCAGGGTGGCACCGGTGCCTACGAAACCGATGGCCCGCGCATCCGACGGCACCATCATTCACGAAGCGAGCACGCTGGCGACGACCATTCAGACAGCAGGCATTGACCGCTATTTGACCAGCAGTTCCGACATCTGCAGCATTCGGTCACGGAAGTCCGCCGGCTCATAATTACTCGCGGCCTTCAGCGCCGCTGGCAATTCAATCACGATCCGAGGCTTGTCACCTGCCGCCGCTTGCCCAGCCGGCAACTGCAATTTGAGTTGATGTGACAGGCCATCCAGCAATGTGCTGACGGTGGGGGATTCCGCATAAGAGCTGTCCTGCAAAATCACCTGGAATGCCCAGCCAATCTGCCGCGCTGATTCGTAATCTATCGTTGGCGATTGTGCCAACTGACACAGCTCGGCGAGCATTTGATCTGCATCACTTCCCCCGAATTGCAGCTCCCCCAACTCGGCAATCAGAGCTTCCAACTTTTCCACCACGTCCGCGGCGATACCGCCGATGACTGTCGGGTCACCAAATGGCCGCCGATCCAAGGCGGCCTGCAGGTTCCCAAGTGGTTCGGCAAGATCGCCAATGGCAGCCCGTCTGGCATCTCGCAGCCGGCTCGCTCCCAATTCAACCAGCGTGGAAGGCCAATAGTTCAGCTGTGGCCGGCCAGGCCGTCCGGGGTAACCGCGTGCCTGTCGCCAGCCAGGCAAGGCCAGGTCGTGGTGACATGCATAGCAATCAAAGGAACTAAGCTGGGGCCATACATCCCGGCCGTCCTCTGTCCTTAACTGGTCAGCGACCAGCTTCATCGACGACTGGTATGCCACTGCGGCGCCCAGGATCACGTTCCGCAAACGCTCACTTTCGCCAATTCTCAGGCTGTTGACCTCAAGGAACTGCTCACGGCCTTCAAAATCCGGTTTATCCGCTACTGAACGCCAGTGTGCTGGCATGGCATGAGAAAACGTCTCCAGCTCGACGCTCGGTAGCGGTGGGTGGCCGGCAGCGTACATTTCGTGTGTGACGACCTTTCCCTCCGAAGCGTCGCCAATATGGCAGGAATAACACATTCGCGCCCGAGTCACGGGATTTCGCACGTCCAGCATGCCGAGCCCCTGCTTATCGTCTGGCGAGGCCGCCCGCCAGACAGCGGATTTTGTGTGCATCGGATCCCAGATACTGCTTGGACCATGACACGACTCGCAGGTAACGCCCGTCTGCAGGTTCGGCCTGCGTGGATCCACGGAAATTGTGCGATGGTTGTTTACCCAGTGGGGATTTGAATGACAGCTGACGCATTGAGTTGCCGTGGCGATATTGTTGACATCGATACCGAGAGTCCGACACATCTGTTTACCCAGGTCGGTGTCGGTGATGTTAGAGAGAGCTCGATAGTGCTTGTCGTCCGCCATCCAGACGTCCATCTCTTTGAGCGTGACGAACTTGAGCACGTCCTCGCGGACATTGTCCTGCGGAGCCTGGTGGCAAAACAGACACCGATCAACGCCCTGGTAGTCGAGTTTTAGAGTCAATGGTGGCTGCGCCAGACAGTCGTGGCCGACTGCGCACAACAGCCCCAACACGAGGCCGCAAATCAGGATGGATTTCTGAGATTGCATATCAATTATCCCGCGCGGCACGAATGGCCTGTTCAAGTTGCAATAGTTGCTCGCCGATTTCTTCCCTGATTGTGACCTCTGAATCTTGCGACTGCAAAACCCCTACAAACTTCCTTGGGCTATCAAACCTCCGCTGCCGGTCCGACGGAAAAGCGAGCAACCTGCGAATTCGCTTCGCTTCCGGTCCTGCCTGCTCGCCTTCCATGACCCGCAGCATCAGGTAAGCCTGCACGGCGCGGTCCCAATTACTAACCAGGCGGCCCTCGGGTGCCTGGCGGACAAGCTCCAGCAACTGCGGTGCGCCAATATCCTCAGCAGCCGACCATTGTCGCAACGCCAGTCCGGTCGCTGCTGCCAGCCGAGCAATATCGTCCGCAGCCGGAACGATACTCGATTCCATTGAGTTCCTGAGTTGACGATAGTTATCGGCAAACTGGCTGGCTGCCTCACCAGCTCCATCTCGAGACGCCAACTCGGCAAGCATGAACAGATACCATTCATTCACCGGCATCGTCACTCGACCGATCGCCTGTGATCGCGGCTGGCTGCCAAATCCGCGATCTTGTCGCCAGCTAATGGGCGGCCCCAGGTCGTGGTGACACGAGTAACAATCCGCCTCCGTAAATTCCGGCCAGACGCCGTTCTGATTTCCAGCGCGATGAGCCAGTTGAGCCAATGACCTCTCGGCAGCATGTTTCTGGCCGGCCAGCCATAATTCCAACTCATGGCTCTCTGGATTGCTGGCATTCAACCTGTCTCGGCTCGATTTCCAGTGACGCGGCATCTGTGCCAGGTAAGACGTTAACTCGAATTTCATCGCCGGATGCCCGGCAGCGATCCAGTCATGATTTACTTCGCGCCCAGCCGAACCGACGTGGCAGCCTGTGCAGAGTTGTGCGCGAGCTTCAGTTGAGTTGGTGTTGTTGAAGCCGAGTGCGATCTTCTCATCCGTCGTGTAGGCCGCGAAATCGGTCCGGTAGTGCCGCGCCAGCCATTTCTCTGCCGGTCCATGACAGGCTTCACAGGTGACGCCCTCGATGACGGACCGTCGACCCGTTCTAGCAGCGACGCCGGCAGGTTGAACAACCGTCGAATGGCATGCCTGGCATTTTTGCTTGACCTCTATAAATCGCTGGGACTGATCCTCGACCACGCTGCCGTCCTGCATCAGGCCCAGGTTTTCAAAGATCGTCAGCGATCGCGGCTCACTCAAAGTAGCATGGGCTCCCTGGTGCGGATCTTCTTCGAGCCAGACCAGGTATTCATCACGCCGCATGCGGCCATCGTTTTTCAGGTCCGGCCGAACGCTACCGTGGCAGGTGGTAGAAGCACAACTGCGAGCACCCAGGTAAGAGAGGTCGGTCGGTAGTCGCTCGCCAGCTGGAGCCACAGAGTTGCCGGCGACATCGTCGCCGCTGGAGCGGTTATCTGGCTGCGCCAGTACGGCCGATATCGCCACCAGTAAAACCGTGGCAGCCGTCCATGTTATGGCTCGGGAGTTCATTCAGACCTGCCCTGACGATCGGCAGCCCTTTCGAGATAATCTCGCAGGCTGTCCGCCGTCGCGGAGTCAATCGTGGCGGTGCCATGATATCGATGACAATCGGTGCAACGGCCGCTCACCATACCTGTTTTGCTCGCGGCGGCACCCTGATGACAAGATCGGCAGACATTAATTGACGGCATGAGGATGTCTTCGGAGCGTGTGCTGAGCATTACAAACCCCGTATCTTGAGGCGATGTTCCGTCCTGCATGCCATGGTGACATTCAAGGCAGCGGACCATTTCGTGGCGATTATGGGGGAAACGCGTGTGGGCCAACCAGCGCTGCGGAATCTGTGGGTCAACCACATCCCATTTCACTCGCCCTTCTTCATTGATCTGCTGGGTCTGGTGGCATCGTTGGCAGCCATACTTCAGGTCACCTTCACCCGCCATGGCACCGTCGTCAAACAGCAAGGACTCAATCCGCGGAAGCCGCTCCTCCACCCACTCCCACTTGTCAGCTGCAGTCGCGTCCCGTGGTGGCTTGGCCGGATTCCTGGGCGTCTCCTCTTCCCCGCCAGGCGACAGCAGTCCTGAGCTTCGCTCGATGTACTCCATCAGCCGGTCTCGCAGAACGCCGCGAATAATTTCCGGTGTGGCGTGGGGCAGGGGATCGGCGTCCGCCAATGATTTTTCCAGCGAGGCAAGCTGAGTTGAAAACTGCAGCTGGTGGCATGAGCGACAGTGTTGCTCGAACGAGATCGGCTGCATGTAAATTCCCTGGCCATCAGGTTGATGACATGAACTGCAATCGAGCGTCGTCCGCAGCGGACCATCGCGGTCTTTCTTGCCATATTCGGAGTGGTCGGTCGGCACCAGCACACCCAGCGGATCCATGTGGACCGCATGATTGAAAACAAGTTTGCCATTATCCCGCCATTGCCCGTCGAGCCAGTCAGCCACCTTGTGTGCACCGTGCACCTCGCCCACACCACCAAGCCCTCGCATGATTGCTATCTCGGGGTGGTTTTCAATTGAGGAAATGCCGGATGTGAAGGTAGCACGATCCGTTGCCAGCGAGATCGACAGATCTTGGTGACAGCGGATGCAGTGTGAATCGGTGACAGTAATCAGGTCGCTGTGATCCTGGTGCTCCTTATGACAGGCGGTGCAATCATCGACCATCGCCGCATTGATCTGGGTCGGGTGATGATCGGCGCCGTCCTGGGCATGGCACTTCTTGCAGGCATGCTGGAAAGCTGAACCGGCAGCACCCAGCGTTCGCTTCAATAGATGAAAGGACTGCTGATGACAGAGTTCACACTTTTGCTCAAACAGCTGATGCGGAGATGCGACAGGGCGTGATTCATACAGTCGACTGTCGCCGCCACTCCAGACGAGCATACCGGCCAATACGGAGACGATCGTGACAATCCAGCAGACGCGGCTGCGGAGCCGGCGGATGGGATCGGAATGTCGATTGGACTCAACGTCAAACCGTTCCGAAATCGTACTGTGAAATCTCTCGTCAACCACGCTTATCCGTCCGCTTGATCAATCGGGTGAGTGGTACGTCTGCCAATCCAGTTATCGGCCTCTCGACAGTCATCTCCGCTTAGTAATAAATCGCCGACACAATATGCAGCAGGCCCGCGACCAGCAGCACAATACAGGCAGGAATATGTATCAGGAGCCAGCCATGCAGCCACTTTTGCAATCGCAATTGAACCACCAGCTGCCGTCGCTCATCGACGATCTGACTGAGCTCTTCCACCGCCGCATGCAGCCTGTCTGGCAAGGCCTCCGCCAGCTGAGCGAAGACCCCATCGGCTTGCGTTGCATTGGCCAGTGGCGAGACCTCTGGCGACTGCTGTGCAAGGTAGGGACGTGCCGTGTTCATGTAGAAACTCCGCAGCACTCCCTCTGGCGCGTAGCCACTCTCCTCGTCCACCTCTTCAGCCCCAAAAAGGCTGCCAACGGCGGCCGTGATGGTTTCATCCGCTGAAGTCCGCAGTCGCTCCACAAGCATTGGTACCTGTTCAAAAATCCCCTGCTCAGGAACCGTGACTTTCATCAGTCGCGGGATGTATTGCTGAATGAACAAACCCACGATGCCACTGGCCATCACGACCAGGTAAGTCCACATCAAGAACTGCTCGACCGTACCACCAAATCGGAATCCGGTATGAAACAGAGTTACCGGCAAGCTGAGTAAACCAAGCCAGATATGGCCCTTCAGCCACCAGGCTACCGGGCCGAGGCTCCAGCCAATCAACTTTTTGCGGACGGCCAGCAGGCCGGCAAACACCATCAAGCTGGCGGCAATAATGCCAAATGCCAGTCCAGGTAGAGTGCCCCCTCGAACGCCGTCAGGAGAGACGCTGCTGTACCAGCCATAGCAGGCCGACAGGACCAGCAGCAATAACGCCGTGACTGCCGCCCAGCCCGAGTGACTCTTATCGACAATCACGTGCGAAACTGCAAAAAAAGAGAGGAGACAACGCCCAGAATGGTATCTTCCCACTATAAACAGAAGTGCCACAAATGCCAGTCTTGCAGATGAGATCAGGGCCTCGTCACATTTGCTTGCGATCGCATCCCAACTAGAATGAACCCACCTGACTCCTGCCCACAATCATCCACGGTGTTTCGATGTCCGAAGTTCCGGCCGCTAGCCCGCTCAAGACGATTGTCGTCAAACCCGAGGTGGCCCTCGAACTCGGCCCCCGCGACATGCTGCTGGATTCGACGGAATTGACCCAGCTGGAATTATTTAGCCAGCTCAAGAAACCCATTTCTGTTGAGAAGTTCCCCGGCTCGATCGTGTTACGGAATTTTCAGCCTGGTGATGTCATCTGTCGGCAGGGTGAGGCAGGTAGTAGTGCGTTCTATATCACCAAGTCGGATGACCTGACGGCAGTCTTCTCGCGACCGTTGGCGGCGCCCGCTGACCAGGTCACTCAACCAGTTGCAACGGCCCACATCCTGGCCGGATCCACAACCCGCGCTCGATCCCGTTCCTGGTGGCAGAAGATCCTGCCACTCTCAAAATCCAGCAACGTCGAGGCCGCCGTACCGGATTTCATTCCCAATGACGGGCCCTCTGATATCGACTACCAGACTCGACAGGCCGATATGTTCGAGGGCGACGTGTTCGGTGAAATGAGCTGCATGACGCATTCCCCACGGTCGGCCACCGTCGTCGCCGCACGTGAATGCTGGATGGTTGAATTCCAGAGGAATATCTTCGACCAGATGCAAAAAGATGCCGGCTACCGCGATCTTGTTGACGAGATCTACCGCCAACGTGTGCTCTCCACACACCTCAAGAAACTCGCCTTCTTTCGTGATGTCGATGACGCACTACTGGCGCAGGTTCGTGAATCGGCAAGCTTGCACGTCCACGATCCAGGCGACGTTATCTGCGACGAACAGGATGTCTCGGACAGCGTCTATATTGTGCGCAGTGGAATTGTGCAAGTCGCAACCGGCGTCAGTGCCTTCCTGAAAACGTCACTCATCAACGACTGGCAAGCCCTTGCCAGCAGCTTGATACCACGTTCCATTGGGCCCGCCCCGGACGACAATCCAACGGACACAAGCAGCAGCCCGGCGTCCCCAGTCGACGATATCCTGGCGGCAGCTCGTGGCGGCGGTGACAAGAAAGAAACACCTGCCGAAGAGGCACCCAAGCCAGCCTCCCCAGTCGACGATATCCTGGCGGCAGCTCGTGGCGGCGGCGACAAGAAAGAAACACCTGCCGAAGAGGCACCCAAGCCGGCGTCCCCAGTCGACGATATCCTGGCCGCAGCTCGTGGCGGCAGTGACAAGAAAGAAACGCCTGCCGAAGAGGCACCCAAGCCGGCATCTGCGGTCGACGATATCCTGGCGGCAGCTCGTGGCGGAGGCGACAAGAAAGAAACACCTGCCGAAGAGGCACCCAAGCCGGCATCTGCGGTCGACGATATCCTGGCGGCAGCTCGTGGCGGCGGTGACAAGAAAGAAACACCTGCCGAAGAG
>CAUZOB010000087.1:0-19037 GCA_963581185.1 Planctomycetota bacterium
GGGCAGAAGATGAAAAAGTGGCGCTAACAAGCAGAGCAAGGGCGAGGTGAATCCAGCGGGAGTACGACATGTTTTCGATTCCGGTCTAGCAGGTGTCGATTGACGCAAGGCAGCCAGTAGGCCGCCACAATAATCGTCCGTCTGTGGAGGGTTATCAGGAGCCCGCGACGGGTTCCACTTTCAGTTTCAGTTGGCCATCGGCCGTTACATTGATCTTGTTAAAGATCCCTTTGACCTGGAGCGTGACCTGGTGGTCGCCCACCGTCGCCTTGTCAGTGGTGACGAATTCAAGTGTGCCTTCGGCTTGGTCCTTGGGAATCGTGATCGTGGCGACCGTGATCCCAGCAACTCCACCAGGCAGTGTTGCAGTCAGCTCAACGTCCTCGGCAAATCCATACTTGCGTTCGATCGTGACGGCGACCTGGACGGTCTCGGCTGCCTTGACGGCTGCCTCGTCAGCATTCGGTTTGACGGTCAAGGGAGTGGCCACGATGCGAACACGAATCGGCGAGGAGATGACGGCAATGTTCACATCCTTGGGTTCATTCGCCTTCTTCACATCGGCAACTTTCTTTTCAGCCGCCTTGCGAGCCTCCTCGGCCCTGGCAGTCTTTTCCTGGATCTGCTTGAGTTCTTCCTCTGCCTTGACCTTGTCGTCACCTTCCGCCTTATCCCGCTTCTCGGTGGCCGCCGTGACCTGTAGATCCAGTTGTGTCTTGAGCTCGGTCAAACGAGCCAAGCTGGCTTCTACCTCGGCAATAGCGCGGACATTGCGGGGCCGCTTGACCTTGGTGTCACATCGCAGGTAGTACGTGTAGACGCCCGGCTTGGCATTGTTATTGGTGATTGCCATCGTCAGTTTACCTTCGCCGGTATCCCCTTTGATGGTCACGTCGCCCGGCTTGACTTCATTCGGCAAGCCCGTGGCAACGAACTTCATATCGCCAGTCAAGCCCTCGCGTCGAGTCACCGTGATGGGCACTTCCAGGGTACCCCCCTTGGAGGTCTCCAGGACCTGACCATCGCCAACCTGCACCATGGCGGGGTCGTCCTCATTACCGATCACGGCCAGCCAGAGTTCTGGGGTAGTGCGGTAATAGGCAGCGATCAGTGTCTTGTTGCCGGTCGGCCAGACGACTGACAGGTGACGAGCCGTACGCTGCACCTGTTCGCCATTGATATCCGCAGTGCCAACAATCTTGATCGCGCCGGTCCAGTTCGCTGCGTTATCAGTCGCCACGAAAACCAGGCTGGCTGTGCCCTGGCTGCCGATCATGGCACCATCGCAACTCACCCCCTCGGGCAATCCCTCGACTGCCAACTGGATGTCCCCGGCAAAACCCTCCAGCTTCTCAATTCGTACGTTCACCAGCAGGGTACCGCCACGGCGAACAGCCGGCGAGAACATCTTGATCTCATTTGCATTGGCAACCTTGACCTGCGCAGGTTGAGCGATGATGCGAAAGTCCGGTTTCTCGGGTCGGATACGCAACTGGTAAATCTGCCGCGGGTCGCTTCGATTTCCACTCAGCTGGTCATAGACGAGAACCCGGTAAAGTCCGTCGTCGGCGACAACCAACCGGTAATTTGGGTCGTCCGTGGAGGTGTCAAAATCGCCTCCGATGCGGCCGTTGCGATCACCCGGATCATCAATCCGAGCAACCTCGGCGACAGTCTCTTCGCCAGCCTCATTAATGGTCACACGTTGCACAAGCATCACAGCGTCGGACAGGACGCCGACCTGCTGGGAAACCACCTCGAGTTGGAAGATCTCCCCCTTCTTAGCCGAGAACTGGTACCAGTCCTCGTCACCCGCCGGGAAAAACTGGCCAGCCACCACGCTCGGCACTTCCAGCACCGTGGCGCTGGCTGCATCGTTATTCCCTTCCTTCTCAACACTGACCGGCAATTCAGTGGTTGAAATGTAAACCAGATTGGCTCCCTCGTGGCGATAAGTAATACTGCTGTCCCAAATCGACGATGGCAGTGACCGCAGGGATAGCTGGCCTGCCAGCGCTTCGGCTGCCGGGATGGCAATCGTGGCGGCGACCTGCTGAAGCACGGCGCCGTCAGCCACCTGATCTTCGACTGGCTGGCCCCCTGCCAGGTTGCGACCGAAAATCTTGTACTCGTTATTACTGCCAATCGTGCCGACCGGGGGAAAGACGAAATCGACGTAGGCGCCGGCGGTGATTGTGAGGCGATAGTGATACTCGGCACCACCGCGATAAACTGAATCGTAAATGGCGACTGTGTATTCACCCGCCGTGCTAAAGGTGTAGTCGATCAATGGATCGAGGCCGGAGGCATCACGATTGTTCTTCATTTCCTTGCCAGCGGAATCGTAGAGAACCATCGATGCATCGATGCGTGAGTCAATCGTCTGACCATCCACGCTGATCACAATCCGCTGGCCTTCCGCCGCGGCAAACTTGTAGTAGTCGCGATTGGCACCATCCGAGACACCTGTCACGGTGCTCCCCAGTTCCACCAACTGGGCTGTCTCCAGACTCCGATTGCCGCCGTTATCAGTCACCTCTTGCTGTGTCCCGACCACAAACCGGCGAGGATTGGATACGCCGAAATCACCCGCCACGCGGGCGTCGTAAACCCCGGCCGGAACGGCCGCATCGACCTTGACCAGGAACACGTTGGCAACCGTCTGAGGGGCTGCATCAAATTCACCCGCCGGCGTTGTCTTGGCAGTCGCAGTGATACCCGGATGCGAGAAGACCAGCTGCGATATGTTATCCAGATCACCGCCACCGACGGTCACTTCCAGTTCGGTACCCTGCTTAGCACCCGCAGGGTTCAGCGTATTCAAACTGGCTATCGGCAACTGAGCAGGCAAGGACCCACTGGCTAGCAGCAGGGCCAGGCCACACACGGCAGAAAATGTCTTCAGGCGAATAAAACCGTTGATCGATTGCGACTGACTCATGATGTCCTCTCAGGTCGTAACATTGCGCCCGTTTACACCTACCGACAACCCCCACCCGAGAGATCGACCCGGGTGGCGTGAGCCTCCCCGAATCAGCTTACATTCTCCGGCGTTTGATCATTAAAGGTAGGTGACCAGGCAGGACCGGTAACTGGTTACAGGCTCCTTTGATGGTGATCAGTGAACCTGTTTCCCGTGAGACTGATTGTAATCGAATTGGATATGTTGTGCCGACCCTTACGGAAAAAAGCATTGAATTCGGATATCCCTGTTTGAGATCTCCACGCCAGCGCAGCAAAAAAGCGGGCCGCTTCCTGTCATGGAAACGACCCGCCTTGTGGTTTTCTTGGAATCCGGCCTGGGACTAGTGATTGAAGAGGAATTCCTTGGTGTTGATCAAGGCCCAGACAATGTCCTCGTAGGCAATCTTGGCCTCCTCCGTCTTTTCAACGTGTCCCACGGCAATCGCTGTCTCCTCTGCTGTCGGCTCACGTCCGAAAGTCAGCAGATACAGTTCGCGAATCCTGGCAGCATGGTCCCGCTCAGTGTCAGCACTCAGCATCGCTGCCCGGCCAGTGCCGGCGGTCAGCTTGCCCTGGATCTCGCTGGAGTTGAGCAAGTGCAGGCTCTGAGCCAGGTTGGCTTCCGACGATCGCTCGCATTCGCATGCGCTACTTGATTCGGGCCGACCAAAGACAGTCAGGAAGTAGGAGCTGAAGCCGTTATCCGGCAACTGCGTGGCACGCGTGCCAGCCGGAACTCCACCAAAGCCGGTGCTGGTATCGGTGACCTGGTTGATGGCATCCAGCAAGACTTCCGCATTCAAACGCTTCGGATAGTAGCGGGAGAAATTCTGCTTGTCATCGCGATTCCATTCGTTCGGTTCCGAACTCAGCTGGTACACCTGGCTGTTGCAAATCGTCCGCACCAGGTGTTTGAGGTCGAAGTCGTATTCCACGAAATCGTCCGCCAGGGCGTTGAGCAACTTGGGATTGACGGCAGGATTTGTGACCCGCATGTCGTCTTCCGGATCCACCAGGCCACGGCCAAAGAAGTGTTTCCAGTAGCGATTAACCAGTGCCTTGGAGAAAAACTCGTTACTTGGATCGGACATCCAGTCAGCCAGCTCGATACGGGGATCGTCATCCTGGCTCAACTCGGCCGTTGGAGAACCCAGTCCGGTCGGCTTGACCTGGTCACCTGTCTTGGGATTCTGTGCCTGTGCGACACCACGATTGTGGAACACACGGTCAAAACCGGGCAAGGAGCTCTTCTTGCGTCCCACACGGGAGAAGAAAGCGGCAAAGCCGTAATAGTCCTGCTGGCTCCACTTCTCAAATGGATGATGATGGCAGCGGGCACACTGAATACGCAAGCCGAGGAACAGCTGCGCCGTATCTTCCACCTGGGCTGCCTGATCCTTGACTTCTCGATACCAGGCAACCGCCGGATTCGTTCCAGGGGTTCCAGTCGCCGTGACGACTTCACGCACGAACTGATCGTACGGCTTGTTCTCATAGAGGCTGTTGCGGATCCAATCGTAAAAAGCGAACGTCGACACCTTGTCGTTATCATTGCGTCGCTTGTTTCGCAGGATGGCACTCCACTTGTTAGCAAAGAAGTTGGCATAGTCGGTGCTCTCAAGCAGGTGATCGATCCACTTGGCCCGCTTGTCCGCAGTGGTATTGGCAAGGAAGGCAGCCGCTTCGTCACCTGTCGGCAGCCGACCGGCAATATCGATCGTCACGCGTCGCATGAATGTTGCATCGTCCGCGATCTGCGACGCTGGCAGGCCCAACTGCGTGAGCTTCTCAAACACCGCCTCGTCGACATAATTGACCGGCGCCGGCAGGTTGGTAACTTCGATACCCAGCGGCACAGTACCGCGATAGACGCCGACATGACCCTGGAAGCGAGCCATCACAGCGGCACTTCCAGTCAGCCTCGCTGTGGTGACGAGTCCGTGCTCATCCACTTCCGCCATCTCGGTATCGTTTGAATCAAATTGAGTTGTCCGTGTGACATCCTCCGTGGAGCCATCCGAATAGTGGGCAACCACAACCAGTTGCTGGGTGCCGTCCCGCTCCATCAGTCGCTCCGTCGGAATGACTTCAATCCCCGTGACCACCGGATCGTCATCGTTACCGTACGGCATGCCCTGTTCAATCCAGCGATACATCACTCGGTAGGCTGGAGAATCGGCATCAATTCGCTGACCACCGCCGTGCGGTACACCGCCCGACGCCTTGCGCAACAGCAAGCTTCGCTCGGGAGCTGCAGGGAAGACGCGCCGTCCGCGGCCTTCCTTGACCAGGAACTCGTGATCCTCGCCGGGCTCAAAACCCAGCAGCGAGAGGCGAAAACCGTTCTGCCCGCTTGATTTGCCGTGGCAGCCGCCACTGTTACAGCCGAACTTGGTAAAGATCGGTACCACTTTGCCAGGAAAGTTGATCCCCACGTCGTTGATCAGATTGGCAACCACGATCTTGACTGTCGTGTCCGGACCGTTTTCCATACGCACATGGACGGTTGCTTCACCTTCCGTCTGGGTCGTAATGTAGCCCGTCTCATCTACCTGGATGATCCCCTCGGGCAGAACTTCATAGCTGACTTTGCGAGTCAGGTCGCGGACCTGGCCAGAGTCAAAGACGCCAGTGATCAGCAGCTGCTGGCCGGCATCCCGTCCAGAGATCACGAGCACGCCATCGGCAACTCGTCCGGTATCAACCACCAGCGACTGCAATGTGCCTGGGTCCTTCAGTCCGGGTGCCTCGGGTTGGGCATCCTGAGCAGTCAGACTGCCAGTCGGAAACATCCATGTTAAAACGAGCAGTGCCAAGGCGGGTAAAGCAAAACGCATCACGGTGTCCTTCCAAGTAATGTTTGTCACGATGACTTGTCTGGTGACGAGGATTGGGGGTCCCTCGTCCGCTCCAGCGATGGTCCAGTGGATGGTACCGCCGAAAAGGCTTCTACCTTCTACCAATGTCATCGTGCTAATGCATCACCAATTATCACCACTACGCCGAGGATTGCAACAACAATCCTCAATCACTAGCCACATGGACGACCTATTCCCCCTGCCCTACCTGACTCTGGGCTAGATTCCTGCCAGACCGGTGGAAGCTCTCAATAACTGACAACGACGCCATTTTGCGGTACAACAGGTTTCCAATCCTGATCCTGCGTCCTCATTGAATCCGTACCCGACAACTCAGTCCTGCCTCACGAGTCAAATCCCATGCGTCGTTCGGGAAGCACCAACACAACAGCCTTGCTGGCCATCGGGTCACTTGTCCTGGCAGCAGGACTGTCGTGGTTGCTCTATTCCGGAGGGGATTCCAAGAGTGGTGAGCCGGTCGAAGAGCTATTCGTCTACTGCGCCGCCGGCATGCGATACCCGATGGAGGAAATTGCCAGCCGTTATGAGGAAGAATTCGGCGTCAGGATCCAGCTGCAGTATGGCGGTTCGAATACGCTCTTGAGCCAGCTCAAGGTGGCCAACACCGGCGACCTCTACCTGGCTGGTGACTCGAGTTACATCCAGCAGGCGGTGGACGCGGGCCTGCTCGCCGAGGTCTTCGACCTGGCACATATGAAGCCGGTCATCACGGTCCACAAGGACAACACCAGCATCACCTCGGTGGAAGACCTCGCCTCTCCAGACAACCGCGTTGCCCTAGGCAATCCGGATGCAGCAGCCGTTGGCAAGAAGGTGCGTCGCCTCTTAACCCGTTCGGGGCATTGGGAGCAGGTGAATGCAAACGTCATCGAGAACGGCGTTTTCAAGCCGACCGTCAACGAGGTCGCCAATGACATCAAGCTGGGTAGCGTGGATGCCGGTGTGATCTGGGATGCGACTGCCAACCAGTACACCGAATTGAAACAGGTGGCCACGCCAGAGCTGGATGCTGGCGACGCGCTGGTGCAAATGGGTGTCTTGAAATCCAGCAAGAACCCAACGGCGGCTCTTCACTTTGGCCGCTATGTCGCTGCCCGCGACCGGGGGCTGCAGATCTTTCAAAAGCGGGGCTTCCGTGCGGTGGAGGGCGACGCCTGGGCCAACAAACCAGAATTGACTTTCTTCGCCGGCTCCGTCAATCGCCGAGCCCTGGAACCGATTATCAGTGCCTTTGAAAGTCGCGAGGGTGTAACTGTCACAACCGTCTACAACGGCTGCGGGATACTCACCGGCCAGATGCGCTCCATCCTGGCGACAGATGGCAGCGGTTTTCCGGATACCTACATGGCCTGCGACGTCTTTTACCTGGATGTGGTAGAGGAGTTATTCGAACCCGGCATCAATGTCTCGGAAACCGACATCGTGATGTGCGTCCAGAAGGGCAACCCCAAGGAGCTTCTCGAACTGCAGGACCTGGCCCGCGAGGGCGTCCGCGTGGCGATTGGTGAACCACGCGAATGTACGATTGGAGTACTCAGTCGCCGCCTGCTGCAGGATGCCGGCATCTATCAAACAATGCTTGAGCACAACATCAAGACACAGACCCCCTCCTCGGCCATGCTGCTGCCGGCTGTCACCTCAGCATCCGCCGACGCCGTACTGGTCTACCACTCCGATGCCATCTCCAATCTCGACAAGATTGATATCATCCCGCTCAAATCCGAGCTGGCAAAGGCCATTCAACCATTCAGTGTCGCCCGGGCAAGCGATTTCAAGCATCTTTCGCGACGGTTATTCGCGACAGTCTCCGCCTCCCGCCGACAGTTTGAGGAAGCCGGTTTTCGCTGGCGTCTTGACGGGCAGGCCAACAACTAAGGGCGGCTGTTACCTGGACAACTGGAACAGCAAGCATCATGGCCGCAGCGGACAAATCACCTCAACCAGCCCGAGCATCATCGGACAGACCATTCCTGGTGGCATTGGCCGTGCTGGGTGGCGTTTACGTGGTTCTGATCGTGGGCATGCTGGCTGCCGACATACTCTACCTGGCCACGGACCAGCAGATCAAAACGGCCGATTTGGATTTCGAGTTTGACGACGCTGGACGGGCGTTGAAACATGGTGACGTCGCCAGCACCCAGTTTGATCGCCGCGGCGTGACCATTCGCAGCCATAGTCCGGACTTCCCGGCAACGATCTTCAGCCATCTTCCTGGCGACGATAAAAACGAACGTCTGGACGTACCGCTGCTCGGTATCTCCAGGGCCGATGAGGCGGCCGGCCCGCGAATCTATCTCGGCCCAGATGCACTGCTGATATTTCAGTGGGATGAGCCGGTCGAGCTGAGGTTGATTGACTTTGCCCACCTGCCGGCCGGACAGACTGCGACCGCCCGTTTTCTCGGCCCAGATGGCAAGCAACTCGATATCCGACAGGTCACCGCCAAGCAGGACCAACTGGATCTGCAACTGCTGCTGCTTGACGACAAATCCAACGGCCTGCAGAACATCAGCACCCTTGAGTTGTCGCTGCCCCAGGGCGGCTTTGTCTCTCGACTCCGATATTTCTGGCAAGGTCGAACACGGGCAGCGTGGGAAAAGGACCATCCGCTGCTCTCACGGATCGTCTACAACCCGATGACTGACGCCTTGCGGAAAAAAGAGATCCGCTACGCGATAAAATTAAGCTTGATCAGCTGCACCGTGACGGCCATCCTTTCGCTCTGGATCGCAATTCCGATCGGTTACCTGCTGTCCCGCTATCGCTTTCGCGGACACAACCTGATCGACGCCATCGTCGATATTCCGATTGTCCTGCCGCCGCTGGTAGTCGGCCTCAGCCTGCTGATCCTCTTCCAGTACGTGCCGCTGCCATTTCTCTGGTTGGCCACCCTGTTTAACCCGGAGCAGTTTACCAGCGACTCCTTGCTGCTCCCCGGACCATTCTCGGTCTTCATGTACCGACTGTTTGACATTGTCTTTCCACTCTTCGACGGCATTCACTTCTTCCTCAAGGAAAAGGTGGTTTACCACATCCCGGCTGTGATCCTGGCGCAGTTCATGGTTGCGGCAGCCTTTGCGGTCCGCACCATGCGGGCCACGTTCGACCAGATCGATTCGCGGCGGGAACAAGTCGCTCTAACACTGGGCTGCAGCCGCTGGCAATCCTTTAGCCGCGTTGTGCTGCCCGAGGCACGTTCTGGCGTGCTGACTGCCGCCACGCTCGCCTGGGCTCGGGCGCTGGGTGAATTCGGCCCGTTGTTGATATTCGCTGGCGCCACGCGGATGAAGACCGAAGTCCTCTCCACGACGATTTTCCTGGAATTAAACGTGGGGGATACAGCAGCCGCCGTGGCGGTCTCGCTGATCATGGTCACCGGAGCTATGATCGTACTTATCATTGCTCGAGTCTGGGGCAACCGCGCAACAATCTAGCACGTCTGCGAGTTACCCTGGCCGTACAGTCAGCACCCCCGGGATGGCCTTTGCCGTGATCGACGTTAACAAGCTTACGATCCAAGCCGGCGATTTCTGCCTTGAACAGGCCAGCTTCCAGGTGCCGACCGGCGATTACTGCGTGCTGATGGGAAAAACCGGCTGCGGAAAGACCACCCTGCTGGAAGCGATCGCCGGACTCAAGCCAGTCATCGCCGGCACTATAATGCTCGGCAGCAACGACGTCACCCACCTGCATCCTCGCGACCGCAATATCGGCTATGTGCCCCAGGATGGCGCCCTGTTTTACACCATGAGCGTTTTTCGAAACCTCGCCTTCGCACTCGAGATCCGCAAGCAGTCGGATGACAAAATCGCCGTCCGGGTCAAGCAACTCGCTGAAATGCTTGGCATCGTACCGCTGCTGGACCGACAGATTACCGGACTCAGCGGCGGTGAACAGCAACGGGTGGCACTGGGACGGGCCTTGAGTCACAATCCCGCTACCCTGCTGCTGGATGAACCACTCAGTGCGCTGGATGATTCCACCCACGACCAGATGTGTCAGCTGCTCGTGAACGTACAAGTGCAGACCGGCGTGACCGTGCTGCACGTCTGCCATAGCCAGCAGGAGGCCCAGCGACTGGGCCAGTGGATCGTGCGTATAGAGGATGGCGTTTTGACCACCGTGCCAGGCGACCGCGAACCAACACCTGTCGCCAATCCGGCGGACGACGATGCCGATGAGAATTGCCAGGAGCCGGACGACGATCCCTCAGCCAGCGTAGAATCGTCAGCCGCAAACAATACACCCCAGGCCTGAGGCAAAGACGCCCCGGCCGATCACTCTGAGAGAATTGAAAGGAGACTTGCTGTGACAACTGCAACAATCAAGACCGACCGAGGCGATATCGTTATTCAGCTGCACCAGGAACAGACCCCCCGGACCGTGCAGAACTTTGTGGAGCTAAGCGAAAAGGGCTTTTACAACGGACTCACGTTTCACCGCGTGATCCCCGACTTTATGGTCCAGGCTGGCTGCCCGCTGGGAACCGGCACCGGCGACCCCGGCTACAAGTTCGAAGATGAGTTTCATCCCGAATTGCGACACGACGGCCCCGGGGTGCTCTCAATGGCCAACTCCGGACCCAACACCAATGGCTCACAGTTTTTCATCACCCACCTGGCAACGCCCTGGCTCGACAACAAGCACAGCGTCTTTGGCCGCGTGATCGAAGGCCAGGACGTGATCGATGCCATCATTGGGGGAGACGTGATGAACGAAGTTATTATTTCCGCGGAAGGCGATCAGCAGGTATAATTCCGTACCCGCCAAGTGTCCGCTCATTCCTGACCACGTTGTATGCAAGGGACAACTCATGGTACGTCGATCAACTGCCCGACAGCACTGGATTTCGCGAACGCTCGGGATCCTACTCTTGACCGCAGTCGCCATTCCGCTACTGGCATGTGAGACACCGGTCTACCGATATGCCATGTATCGCTGGCAGCCCGCACCGTTTGAAGTCTACTACTTCCATCGTGGTGACATCAGCGAAGCGGACAAGGCACTGCAAGCCGACCTGCTGGCCATCGCCAACGACGACGAGTCCCCCTTGAATTGCTCACTCATCAACATCAACCTCGACGACGATCCGGAACTGAAGCGTGTACTGCCGGACGTGAAGGCCTCCTGGATGGCAAGCCAGGACAAACTGGCTCCGGGTTACCTGATGACAAACCCCCGTGGCGCTGTGCTGCATGCCGGGCCACTCGACCAGCAGGTGCTCGGTCAGCTTGTCGACAGCCCCGCTCGCAAGACTCTCGGCGAATCACTCGGACAGGGCCATGCCGTCGTCTTTGTCCTCTTGACCGGAGAGGATCCTGCAGCCAACAAGCTGGCACGGGAGACCCTGGTCTCACTGCTCAAGGACGTCAAGGACGGGGAAATCTCGCTCTACTCGGTACCCCAGGAGCCGACCACGCAAGAGGGCGATGCCGCCAGCGAGGACGAGACCGACAAGCCAGCTCACTCGCTGGCAATGATCGAAGTCGACCGTGCCGATGAGACAGAGAAATATCTGGTGCGAACGCTGTTGGCAGTCGAGCCCGACCTGGCTGAAATCAAGCATCCGATGGTCTTTCCGGTCTACGGCCGAGCCCGCGCACTGGAACCCTACATTGGCAAGGGCATCCACCGCGACAACCTGATCGAGTGTGTTGAGTTCGTAACGGGAGCATGCTCTTGCACCGTCAAGGAACAGAATCCCGGTATGGACCTGCTGGTCCGCTTCGATTGGGAATCCGCAGCAGCCCATGTCGCTGATCGTTTCGGCAACGAGGAAGGCAACGAAACGCAATTCGGCGGCGAGGACTTCTTCCCCGAGTTGATCATCGCACCGATCGCACCGGTCGCTGAGGACGCGGACCAGGAAGATCTCGACGAGCCGGCGACTGACGAGACCACGCTGGTAGCAGCCAGCGATGACCCGGACGAGTCGAGCGATGCCGAGCCGTCTGCCGACAAGAGTAATCAGCCGGATCTTGAGACAGCGGTCAAGGCAACAGGTGCACTGACCCTGAGCGTGATCATGATCGTGGTCCTGATGACCTTCCTCTTGCTGACCTTCTTTCTCCTACGTTCCCGCTAAGCAGCAGCTCACACGAGCCAGAACGCCTTCTTGCCATGATCCAGCTGGATGCAGTTTCGAAGCATTACCCGGCCAGCGGCCATCCTGTGCGAGCCCTCGATGAGGTCTCCCTGGAGGTTGCCGCGGGCGAATTCGTCAGCGTGCGCGGACCAAGTGGCTGTGGCAAGTCCACGCTGCTAGCGCTGGTCGGCGGACTTGCCCTGCCAACCGCTGGCAGACTGACGGTGGCAGGAGCATCGCTTACCGACCTGACCCCCTCGGCTCGAGCACAGTTTCGAGCAGACCATATTGGCTTTGTGTTTCAGCTCTTTCACCTGCTGCCATTCCTGAACGTATTGGAGAACGTCCAGGTCGCCAGTCGAGCGGGCCAGTTAACAGCTGACAATACTCGCGCTGGCGAGATCCTCGAACAATTCGGCCTGACAGAAAGGCTCAGCCATCTCCCCTCGCAACTAAGTGCCGGTGAACGTCAGCGAGTGGCCATGGCCCGGGCACTTTTGACCGCGCCCGATCTGCTGCTGGCGGACGAACCGACCGGGAACCTCGACCCCGATAGCGCCGGCATCGTGCTACAGCTGATCGAGAAATTCCATAGCGACGGCGGGACCGTGCTGCTGGTAACCCATGACGAGCGAGCGTCGGCCTGCGCCGAACGGACCATTCACCTACTCGATGGTCGCCTGGCTGAAGCACCCATCTCGGCCTGAACTCACCCCGTCGGTTGTCACAGCAACAGAATCCAAAAAACTCACCGCAGAGGCCAGCCGGAGGGCTCGATCAGCCAGGTCCTTAGGGCCGGCATCAAATAGGCCTTCGCCGTAGCCGAATCAGCGGGGGGCTAACGGGTTATCTCCAAACCCTAGCCGCCTGCTACCGGTGCAATCAGCACCAGTTCCTGGCCGTCCTTGAGTTCTGGGTTGTCGTGGCGGGCCACGGTCCCCAGGTGGAATCCGGCGACCGCCACCAGACAACTGGCTGGCAGGGACTCGCCCTCGGGCAGCACCCGTTCAATCGCTGCCAGTGCATCAGCCAGGCGGGCGTCTTCAGCAAGTTCCAGCTCGGCTGGCAATTCCGTTGCCAGCTGGTAACTTCGACCAGTCATCACGACGAGAACTTTAATCATCGCATCCTCACTCATTTTGTCCGGCCCCCGAACAACAGGGACAGTCCGGATCTGCCGACAGGGAGATGACGTTAGGCAATCCGCGATAGCCATCATAGCTGAGCATCTTTCCATACAGCGGTTCCCCGCTGCCGGCGAGAATCTTGACCGCTTCGAGGGCTGCCAGTGATCCAGTAGCCGCTGAAATCGCACCCAGCACGGGAAAGAACTCTTCAAATGGTGGCGCCTCAGGATAGACGCATTGCAGGCAGGCGGACCGCGGTGGCTGGAGCACCATCAGGGTTCCCGTCATGCCCCATTGAGCCGCGTCGATCAGCGGGATTCCGGCCGCAACCGCTACCCGGTTAAGTCGCAGCCGTTCGCCGAAGGTTGGCGGACAGGAACAGATCAAGTCGCAGCGAGCTGCCAGTTCCATCGCCTCCTGATCATCCGGTTCATGATCGATCGCCTCAACTTCAATGAAACTGCTCATCGATCGCAGGTAGTCGGCAAACTCCTCGGCGCGGGGTTTTCCCAGGCCCTCCTCGTGGCCCAGAACTTGCCTGTTCAAATCCGGACTGATCAGCTCTCCTCCATGAGCAATAATTATTCGACCAACGCCGGCCATCGCCATCATCAATGCGGCCGGGCCCCCCATGCCGCCCACGCGACTGACCAGTACGGTGGCATTCTGCAAGCGGGCCTGGCCAGCGGGAGTGAGCACGCCGGGCCCCAGCTGACGGGCATACCGCTGCTGCTGCTCGGCTGTCAGTGGCTGCGAATCGCTGCTCATTCGGTTTCCAGGTTGCCGGGACAATGAGACCTGCCGTTCGACATCACGAATCAACTGGCTGGTCCCTAGTCGGACGTTACTTCACCAAACCAGGACGGCAGAATAACTGCTGAGGCCAACCGGTCTAGATACTGCTCACGACTCACCTCAATCGCACCCATGCGGCTACAGTGCGGCGTGCTCTGCTGGATGTCAAGCAATTCGAAGCCCTGCGTCCGCAACTGGCGAACGAGGTAATAGAGTGCAATCTTGGAGGCATCGCCAACGCGGTGAAACATCGACTCGCCACTGAAATAGCCACCCAGGGCAAGGCCATAGATTCCACCCACCAGCTGGTCGTGCTGCCAGACTTCCACGCTGTGGGCATAGCCGAGTTCATGAAGCTGCTGATAGCTGGCACTCATCTGCGGCGTGATCCAGGTCCCCTCCTGGTCCCTGCGCCGATCGGCACAACCAGCCATAACTGCAGAAAAGGCCTCGTCACTGGTCACTCGAAATCCGCCATTGCGAATTTTCCGGGCCAGCCGGCGAGAGACCCGCAGCTCGTCCAACTCCAGGATCGCCCGCGGGTCCGGACTGAACCAGGCCAGCACTTCCAGTTGCCCTTCCACGATCGGCCAGGGAAAGATACCGCGGCGATAGGCGGTCAGGATCCAGTCGACAGAAAGGTCACCACCGAGCATCAGCAGACCATTATTGTCTGCCGTTTCAACAGCTGGAAAACTCGGACCGAGGATTGCTTCAATGACCATAACTCCATTGTGGGGCACGGTAACGCTTGGCGTCAATGAGCGTCGACTCATCAGATAACCTGCCAATTCCTACTGACCCTGATTGAATTGACAACCTATAATCCAACCAGGCAAGCGAGTGTGTCTCAGGCGGCATGACAGGCTGACTATGGAACCAACTAACTCGACCAACCCGGAACCGGAACTGCCCCCGTCCAGTTCTCCGACTCCCAGCCTCCCCGTTGTGTCTGCCGAGGATCTACCGACGCCGGCCGGCCGTGTCGTCATCGACCCGGCTGCGACTCCGCCAACACCCAGGCCGGGCATACGGATCGCCCGCCTGCTGGTAGTTCTGTTGTTCCTGGTCGGCATGTGTGCCTTCCTGCCGGCAACCGTGGAACGGCTCTGGTATTCGATAAACCGCGCCCGCCTGATGGCTGAGTATGATGTGGCTGGCGAGTTGCTGGCCGGTGACCAGGGCGATGATCAACTGGCGGAGACCGACCGCCAATTACGGCTGGTATCCCAACGTATCGGCCCGCTGGTTTCCCAGCGTGTTGGCCCAAGTGTCGTCCATATAAGCACGACGGAAAATACCTCAGAGAACGCTGACGAATTACCGCCGCGGCGGTTCCAGGGCTCCAATCCCTTCCCTTCGCGCGGACAAGGTTCCGGCGTCGTTGTGGATCGCGCGGGTTACATACTCACGAATCGGCACGTCGTGGTTGGGACTCGCGATATTCGTATCAAGCTCAGTGACGGCAGATCGCTCAAGGCGACCGTGGCAGGCTATGACTTTCTTACCGACCTGGCGTTGCTGCATGTGGATGCCCAGGACTTGATTCCGATCGAGTGGGGGAATAGTGACAAGCTGAAAGTTGGTTCGTTCGTGTGGGCGGCAGGCAGCCCCTTTGGACTGGAAAGCTCGATTACTTTCGGCATCCTGAGTGCCAAGCACCGCTCCGCCAAAGTCGGCCAACACCACCAGGATTTCCTCCAGACCGATGCCGCCGTGAACCCCGGTAACAGCGGCGGGCCATTGGTCAATTCGCTGGGCCAGCTGGTTGGCATTAATACAGCCATCGTCGGCGAGACCTACCAGGGTGTCAGTTTCGCCGTACCGAGTAACGTGGCACATGATATCTACGAGCAACTGAGGGCTACCGGCACAGTCCAGCGCGGCTGGCTCGGCCTGGCGCTCGACGATGTCTCAGAACCGCTCGCAGAACAACTCGGCCTCGACATGCCTCACGGCGCCCTGGTGGCAGAATACGCTCCCGGTCCCAGCCCTGCTCGGAATGCCGGAGTGGAGATTGGCGATCTGATTATCAAGTACAACGACGAACCGATCGAGGGCCGTGGAGAGCTGATCCGCGAGGTCGGGCAAAGTCGTCCGGGCGATGTGATCACGCTGGAAATACTGCGTGACGGCGATCCGCAGACCATCAAGTTCACTCTGGGTGAACGGCCAGCCAACTCACAGTAGCCAGCAGGCAACTGGAATCTCAGCGGCTGTCAGTCGTTCGGCACGTTATCCATCCAGCTGATCGGTGGGACGATTGCCCGCATCCTCTCGGCCGCTGCCCTCAAGTCGACTGATGGCGCGGACCGTCATATCCTGACTGCAGAGAACCTGGCAACTAAGTCGAACACCTGTCAACTCTCGCGCTTCAAGACACTCCTGCTCCGCCGCCGTCAGCTCAGCCGGTTCGCCCTCGGTGATTTCAACGCGGCAGGTAGTACAACGGGCATGACCACCACAGGCGTGCAACTGGTCCACTCCCGCCTCGTCGGTCAAAGCCAGCACCAGCCGCTTGCCCTCCGGAACCTCAAACTCACCAACTCCCTCAACTATTAACCGTGGCATTCTCATTCTCCTTGAGGTAAATCACTATCGCCGCGAACAGGCCGATTGATCGTACAACGGCATGCGGGCACGGATAACATGGTAAAACCCAAGCCAGTCGATTCCAAGCATAGCCAAACGAGTTACGGAGAGCTGCCGTGAAAATCGCCACCCGACTGCTGCTGCTGGTCACCCTGATCGGCATCTCGCTGGACCTCCAGCAGGCCCTCGGCCAGCAGGCGGTGCCGGACAAGCTGGTCGTGCTGACTTTCGACGATTCCTCTCGTTCACACTACGACTTCGTCCGCCCGATCCTCTCCCGCTATGGCTTCTCGGCCACATTTTTCATCACCGAGGGCTTCAGCTTCAAGGACAACAAAACGGATTACATGAGCTGGCAGCAGATTGCCCAGTTGCACCGGGATGGATTCGAAATCGGCAATCATACCCGCGACCACCAGGGCGTGACGGCTGACTCGCTGGATCAACTGGCCGAACAACTGGAGGGGATCGCCAGCCAGTGTGAGAAGCACGGTATCCCCAGGCCGATCAGCTTTGCCTACCCTGGCAATGCCATTGACCCGGGCGCACTGCCAATCCTGAGTGAACATGGAATCCAGCTGGCACGACGGGGCGGACATCCTGAGTACCCTTACGACAGGGGCCAGGGGGTCGCATTCCAACCCGGCTTCGACCACCCGCTGCTGATTCCCAGCGCCGGCGATGCCAGGCCGGACTGGACGCTGGACAACTTTCGCCAGGCCGTCGAGCAGGCCCAGCGAGGAAAGATTGCCGTCCTCCAGTTTCATGGTGTCCCGGACGGTGAGCATGACTGGGTCTCACTGACCCGCGATCGCTTTACCAGCTTTATGAACTACCTGGCGGTGAACGAATACAAGGTAATCGCCTTGCGAGATCTGCGACCCTACCTGCGTCAGGGCATGGTACCGAACGACCCGCTGGGGATCATCAAGGATCGCCAGCAGTCGATCGCCGCCGGCGTCATACCAACCGAATTCCGCACACCGCGCAGCCGCCGCGATGCCCGTTACTGGATCAGCGTAATGATGCGGCATGGTTATAGCCCCTGGGAAATGCGGATGGCCAACGGGATGGATATCGATCGTGTGCGAGCTGTCGCTGAACGCACATCGTTGCCACGAGCCCAGCCGGGCCAACTGGAAATCCTGCCCTACCCTGGCGGCCGCCACCCCCGCATCGGATTCCGCGACGGAGCTCTACGACCGCACCGCGAAACCAAGGCCAGTGTCTTCCTGCCCTGGGATCCAGCGAGCTATGTGGTCATCGATGTCCCCGAGGCGATCTGGCACGATCAACCGGGAGGCCGGCAGCTACTCTACCTGGCCCATACCCACATCCCCACTCGTTGGGGCCGCGAGGGTCAGGAGCTGGCAACCCTGGAATGGCAGCGAGCTTCTGACGGTTCACTCACTCAGACCCGTAGACTTCCCAATAATGTCACCTTCACAACAAGCCTGAAGTCATCCTCGGATGCCATCCGTATGGAACTCAGACTGCACAACGGTAGCGATGAACAGCTCAGTGGACTCGCCGTGCAAAACTGCGTGATGCTGCGTGCGGCCCCGGAATTCAATCAGCAGACGATAGACAACAAGCAGCAGCGGGGCGCGTTTATTGCCTGCGCCAGCAGCAGCGGCGACCGCTGGGCGATCCTGGCCTGGGATAATTATCAACGTAGCTGGGGGAACCAGTTCTGTCCCTGCATGCATAGCGATCCACGCTTCCCCGACTGTGCACCCGGCGAATCGCACACCCTGCGCGGCTGGCTTTCGTTCTACGAGGGCCAGGATCTCGATCAGGAACTGGATCGAATCGAGTCGCTGGGCTGGTTGCGCGGGACCTCTGCGCAGTGATCTGCGGGCAGCGATGAACTATCACTCGGCCAGCGGTTCGAGGTGACTGAAAAGCTGTCCCCTGACCTCCGGGTTGCTGATCTTCCAAATCGCACCATCGGCAAAGTAATGGTGAATGTTCACCACCGAGGCAATCAGCCCGGCAATCTCCAGCGGCCCGATTGCCAGCCGATCCATCATTTCCAGTTTGACTGGCAACTCAAACACCAGGTAGCCAAGTCCAACCAGCAGCAGGTAGATCAGCAGCAGCCGACCAGTTCGCCTGGCAGGGGCAGCGTCCGCAACCTGGCTATGACGATTGGCCTCGACACGCAAGGGAAACGCCAGATACTGCGCGGCATGCGACAATTGCAGGACCAGGAAAAAGTAAGGATGGATGTAGATCAGCAGATACCAGCTGAAGATAGCCAGCCAGGGGAGGACAGCACGCAGCGGCACCGGCTGGCCCGTCCGTCGCGCAGCCCGGCGAAATCCATGGACCCCGAGCGGGAGCGTGACCAGGTAACAGAGCACGGTCAGGGTCAATATTCCGTCCATAACCCAATGCGAGATTTCGGGGGCGACCAGCACACCAACTTCGCCAGCTGCGTAGTACAGCACCCAGCCGACATGTACTGCTGTCATCGCATAATAGCCACTGCGGATCAGGCGACGCTCGACAGCGTCCAACCGCAACCCTGCCAGGTAACAGAAGGATGCAGTCATCCCCCATCCCTGGCCGTTGTAATGCCAGGCCAGGTAA
>CAUZOB010000088.1:0-19032 GCA_963581185.1 Planctomycetota bacterium
CGGGCCAGGTGTGTGCCGTCGGTGTCGAGCACCTCGACTTCCGCGAGGGCGAAAATATAGTCTGCCTTGCGCTCGGCAAGTTGAGTTGCTGTGATCCGCAGGTAGCGTGCCGTGATCTCCTCGACCTCAACTTTCCAGGCAGCCAGGCCTGGATTGGTTAGATCCTGGCCCGTCTGATCTGAAATCGTCACAACTCCCTGCTTGAATGCCGGATCGTTGCTGGCTTCAACACGAAATCGCAGCGGGAAGCCAAAACCGGCGCCGATGCCGTTGAATTCGTCGTGACAGGGCCGCAACACGATGGTCGCCAGCTGTCGCTCAGCTGCCAGGTCCAGCTGGACCCACTTGCTCGTCGTGGCAGATGGCACAATCGCACTGTGGTAGCCGAAGGCGGGGTTCTTGTCCTTCAGACCGGCTTTGGTGAGCAAGGCAGCGTGCTGCTTTTCCAGCTTGATCAGCTGCTCGCCACCGTCAGCTCGAATTCCGGCTTCCAGCTCGCTGCGGGCCAGTTCCTGCTGGGCCAGTTGGCTCTCAAGCTGCTGCCGCTTGGCCTGCACAGCCGGGTCTGCATCGTAGAGGCGGTTGGCACGATCGACGGCCGCGAAGACGGTCTGCAGGTTGTAATAGTGACGCTGGGTGATCGCATCGAACTTGTGGTTGTGGCAGCGGGCACACTGGATTGTCACGCTACAGAAGGTATTGAAGGTGTTGGTGACCATCTCGTCGCGGTCGATGTGGCGGGCGATACGGCCATCGATCTTGGTCTCAGGAACTTCCACGTGACCAATAAAATCCCAGGGGCCGGCAGCGATGAATCCCAATCCGAGTATGCCATCGGCTGTCCCGGGGAAGAGAACATCGCCGGCCAGCTGCTCGTGTACGAATCGCGTGTACGGTTTGTCCTGGTTGAAGGATCGAATCACGTAATCCCGGTAGGGCCAGGCGTTCGGCCTTAGCTTGTCCTTGTCGTAACCGCAGGTGTCGGCGTACTTGACCACATCCAGCCAGTGCCGCGCCCAGCGCTCGCCGTAGGCGGGTGAAGCCAGTAGCCTGTCGACCAGCTGGTCGTAGGCGTCGACGGCAGGGTCGTTGATGAAACGCTCAATCTCGACCATCGACGGCGGCAGACCGGTCAGGTCGTAACTCAGGCGGCGGATCAGTGTGCGGCGATTGGCCTCCGGCGAGGGGGCCAGCTTGTGTTCTGCGAGCCGCCGAAAAATGAACCTGTCGATCGGCGTACGGGACCAGCCCTTGTCATCGGCTGTCGGCACGGCCGGCCTGGCAACGGGCTTGTAGGACCACCATTCCAGATCGGAGGCTGCATCTCGCAGGCTGAAATCGTCCGGCCAGGGTGCTCCCAGCTGGATCCAGTCACCGATCAATCTGACCTCAGCTGCCGAGAGCGGCTCGCGGTCCTTGGGCATGACCGCCGGTTCGTCGCCGCTGGCAACAATCATGTCCATCAGTGGACTGGCTGCCGGATCACCCGCTTCGAGCATGCCACTCTCCAGCAGCCCGGCTCGGGTTTCCAGCGAAAAGTCGCCCTTCTGCTCCGTGTCGTTATGACAGGCAAAGCAGTGTTTCTGTAGCAGCGGGGCGACCTGGTTGCGGAACAGCGTCTCTCCGGCATCGTCAGCAGAGAGAGATGAAGCACAGCAGGCCAGCGCACAAGCGACCAGGATTACTTCAGCAGGTCTGCCTCTGCCAAGCAACATTCCACTCTCCTTGTCACCCAATCGCTGCCGGCCTTATCGTCAGGTCCAGCGTGTCTTCTATCATACCAAAGCATGGCCATGGTAGTCGGGTCAGCAGAGCTTCTAACCTGTAACGGGTCACCGCTAACCTGTATGCTGTTGGTCGAGATGACGTGGAGGGACTGATGGATCTGCAGCTCAATGGAAAAGTTGCGCTTGTGACCGGCGGCTCAAAGGGCATCGGCGAGGGAGTCGTGCGGAGCTTGCTGGCTGAAGGTGCCAGCGTGGCCAATGTTAACCGGAGCCACGAAGAAGGCCAGGCGATGGAGCAGGAGTATGCTCAGCTGGGCCAGGAATGCCTCTTCATCCAGGCTGACCTGACGGAGACTGACGCCTGCCAGCGTGCCGTTGCCACGGCGCTGGAGAAATTCGGGCGAATCGACGTTGTCATCAACAACGCCGGCGTCAATGACGCGATTGGACTTGAGGCTGGCCCGGATGAATTTGTTGCTTCACTGCGCCGGAACCTCGTGCATTACTATGCCATCGTGCATTACGCACTGGATGCCCTGCGAGAGGCCCGTGGCTCGATCATCAATGTCGGCTCCAAGGTCAGCGTTACAGGGCAGGGCAGCACGTCCGGCTATGCGGCGGCCAAGGGTGGCATTAACAGCCTGACTCGCGAATGGGCTGTCGACCTGGCAGCCGATGGCATTCGTGTGAATGCTGTCTTGCCGGCCGAAACCTGGACGCCACTCTATCAGAGCTGCCTTGCCGATCTCCCGGATCCGGAACAGGCACGGGCTGAGATCGCTCGACTGGTGCCGCTTGAGCGTCGCTTTACCACGGTGCAGGAAATCGCCGACATGGTTGTCTTCCTGGCCTCACCACGATCATCGCATACCACAGGCCAGGTTCTGTTTGTCGATGGCGGTTACACCCACCTCGACCGCAAGTACACCGCGGAATGACCCGCTACTCTTTTCTCTCGAGCTGAATCCGTGCACGCAGGCCGTTGGTCTCAAAGGAAAGCCCCAGGTTGGCAGACTTGATCTGCTTGATCGCTGCCGGTAATGTCGGGCCGTCACGTGGCGCGGCCGGACAACCAAAGACGGTGGATTCCATCGTCTGCAGCTCCTCGTTCCAGCGATACTCACCGCCACCAGGACAGACCAGGCGCCGATGCCAGAACTTTCTGTGCAGCTCGACCGGGTCCTCGTCAGGAAAGAGACGATGCCATTCGTTCAGGATCGGCAGGTTCGACCAGCTAAAGCTCTGAACCATCTGGAAGCCGCTGCTCCTGGCCATGGTCTTCAAGAGACTGGTTGCCGCCGGCCCCAGCTGAAAACCGACATTGTCCCCAATCCAGGGAGCCAACACCGTGGCTGCGACTGGCTCTGCGGCGTCAACGTCGCCAGCAGCTTGTGCCAGTTGGCGATCAATGGACCGCTTGATGATGTCTTCATTCAATGACAGCAGTAGTTGCTTTCCCGATGTTCGATAGTAGAGGGCGATCTCCTGATTGGGCAGGTCCCCACGAACTTGTGCACTGGGTCGGATCACCGCGTAGGCGTGGTTCTTGTACTTCACGACCCCCCAGGTTGTCATGCCAGGGGCTGCCTGTTCGATGAATACACGCACACCGGTCATGAATAATGTCAGCTTGAGACCGTTACTGACGCCAATTCCGACCCCGATCGGCAGCTGGTGGATGTTTTCTTCCAAGAACTCTTCCATTTCTTCTACACTCAAAGCGGCCAGTTGATCCCAGAAATCTGACTTGTCCGCGTAGATGGTCACCTCATCGCCAAGCCAGCTGAGTGGATTGACCGTCAGCTGTGGGAACAAGTTACTCACCGCGCTGACGTTTTCTTGCAGCACGTCAGATTTTGTGTTGATCGCCAGCACCGCATGGACGATCGCTTCGGGGTGCCGATCGCCGGAATCGTCTGCCAGCGTGGCTCCACGCGAGACGGCAATCATCTCGCGGTACTCTGTGCCATCGATCAACGGCATGACCGTTACGTCAGCACCCAGTTGTTGATCGCTGAGCGTGAATTCAATGGCGATCGGATCAAAAAAGTTGCTCCACTGACTCTGATAGCCGTTTCGCCAGCGCTCGTAGAACTGCCGCTCCTCGGAGCTAACCTTGTCCAGCGACATTTCGTTAATCGGCGTCTGAAATTCAAGTGTGCCGTATTGGGCTGAACTGATGCCGCCAGTCGACAGCAGAAACTGGCCGTCCGATAGCTTGTTGAGCTGGCGGGCGGTCAGATCGCCGGCAACAAGTTGCTCAAGCAGCTCGGCTTGCAGTTGTGTCATCCTGGCAACTGCCTGTGTTCGACGTGCACTGGCAATCCGCCAGCGTGGTCCGCACCAGCGGCGGATGGTCTGGTCCGAGAGGATCAAGAGGCCGGCCTGGTCGGGGTTGTCGAGCGGATAACGGTCACGGAAAAACAGGTATTCATCCAGCTCAGCCAGGCTCTGCTGCTTGTTTTGAAATGTGTCGATCAGCCGCTTGAGCTGCACAGTTGAATTGGTCACCACCACGGCATCTCCCAGCACCGTCATGTAACTGGATATGACGCGATCATCCGAAGCGAAACCGTCGTACCGAACACCGCCAATCGTGCCCTGCTGGGCTGTCCTACCTGGGTAATCCGCGGTTTTCAATTCTGCCTGCGAAAGCAGGATCGCGAGCAGCGCCGGAGCATCGACTGCTTCAAACAACACTGCCACGTCGCTTCCGGTCCGCAGGTAGAGATCGCCCCCTGTGATCGCAACACTGCGAATGATCGTGGGTCCCAGCAGGCGGGCCGTGGCGTCCAGAGAAAAACCCAACTGGGTTTCGTAACGCTTTTGCGACTCAGCATCCTCGGCACGGACCTGGGTGAAATTCAAGACCGCGGCACCGTTGATGCTGGCCTCGTCGGCGACCCGGATAAGTGCCTTGAAGCTGGGGAAGAAGAGCACGTGCTGATCCGCTGGGATCAGGGGCGAGAGTGGATCCAGTTTGGGATCGAGTCCCTGGATCAGCGGCTGCCAGTCGAACTCACGAATCGTGATGCCGGCAATTGTCGAGAGAGGGATAACTTCCTCGAGATCAGCCGAGGGAGGCAACTGGCGGTCCAGTTGCAGGTTTTCCGACAGTGCACGGCCGCCAGACATCAGCGCATAGGTATCACCGATTTCATTGCCCCTGCTTCCGATCGGCCGACGCCCAACCCGGTTGGGTTCGAAATCCAGCATCGGCAGTTCGCTCCGCGAACGCTGCAACTGGTAGCGGAACCAGGCGCCACCGGGGGTGTCATCATCCAATATTATCCTGTAATGATTCGCCCGGGCCAGCCAGTAAGAATCTCGCACTTCCTGGGCCGTGGCAGCGGTACCCTTTGCGGTGCTGAATCGGAAAACCGTGAAGACATTTTCAGGCGCTCGTGAGTCTTCCAGTCGCTCCACATTCACCAGCAGTGCGCCGCTCGCGGCCTTGCCCTTCGGTATGCGGATCATGAGCTCAGTATTGATCCGCCGACGGCGTTCCAGGACTCGGGAGCTGGCATTTCTCCGCACGTCAAAAGTGTTATCCAGACCGGCGATATATCCCTCTGCCGGCGTATTCATCATCAGTCGCACACTGCCAGCAGCAATCAGCCATCGTGTCTGGGGTCCGGCTCCTAACAAAACGGGCGGTAGCTGCTTGTTATCGTCCAGTTGCAGCTGATCGAGCGAGATGGCGTAGTAATCGAAGCCATCGGGCTTGGCTTCTTGCGGCTCGTCCAGCTGAGTGGCCGGCTGCTGGGCGACAGCCACACGCTCCTCGGTTGCCTCCTGGGTGAGGATGACTTCATCCTCTGTAGCCAATATGAGTGCTGGGTCGTCCTCAGACGGTGCAGCGTACTCGATGGTTTCAAGGCCAGCAGCGGTGCCAGGCGCAGGGTCCGTCGGTGGAAGACTCTGGGCAGGTATCGATACTGCCTGCTGACCAGATGCCTCTTGGGGGGTATCGCTGTCCTTCTGGCAGCCCAGCAGGACGAATGACAGCAGTAGGCAGCCGATCCACAATGAAACTGCGCGAGTTTGGAATGTCATTATCTCCAAGTTCCTCTGGCGGTGCTTCTGTCAGCTGGCAAGAAGGCGCATGGAAAACGCCAACGTTATCTGCTCAAGGTATCTGACGGCAGTCTATTGGGACAAGTATCAATTTGTCCACAGCAGCGGGTCCTGTTGGCAGTTTTCATGTTGGGCTTGCCGGGCTTCGTCCGAGCGGCGCTGGAGCCCTGCAAAACTGCCTGTTTATGCACGTTATGCTGAAAATGACACTCGCGGCCACAGCTTGTATCTGCAATTCAGCCGCTCGGTAATAACGCCGCCGCCGAACAGCCAAAAGCGAGGGCTATACTGAAAAAGAGGGGTATCCGCCGCGGTAATCATCGAGCGTGCTCGAAGTGATTTTGACGTGAATGAAACAACACCAGAGACAGTAGAAGCTGTTGAAGACGTGGCGAGTGAGTCGTCGAGCGCAGCTTCTCTGCTGTCAGTGATTCGGCTACTGCGTCCCCAGCACTGGATCAAAAACCTGTTGTTGCTGGCACCCCTGCTGCTGGCCCACGAACTGTCAGATACAAGCCGTCTCGGCCCGACGCTGCTTGCTATCCTGTCTTTCAGCCTGATCGCCTCGCTGGTCTATGTCATCAACGACCTGTTGGACGTGGAAGCTGACCGACTTCACCCCACCAAGCGGCATCGTCCGCTGGCGGCCGGTGATCTGTCGATAGCCACCGGCTGCGTTGCGATAGCCCTGCTGGCAGCTGGCGGCATTACAGCTGCTCTGTTTGTTTCAACATCGCTGCTGGCCCTGATCGCTGTCTACCTGGCGGCGACCACGGTTTACTCTTGCTGGCTCAAGCAGGTGGTGATTGCAGATGTGCTGATGCTGGCCGGTTTTTACACCCTGCGTTTAATTGCCGGCGGAGTGGCGGCTGATGTCGAGGTTTCGGAATGGCTGCTGGCATTCTCCATGTTCCTGTTCACGTCGCTGGCATTTTC
The DNA here is from genome assembly GCA_963581185.1 of Planctomycetota bacterium. Classification (GTDB taxonomy): domain Bacteria; phylum Planctomycetota; class Planctomycetia; order Pirellulales; family Pirellulaceae; genus SAT2750. The sequence continues at coordinate 6,741 of CAUZOB010000088.1, forward strand.
CAAGCGGCATGCCGAGCTGAGCAGACTAGCCAATGAATCAAGTTCTGGCGATGAAACCGTCGCGGCCCGTCGGGGCTACAGGGTATCGGATATCGGCTCTGTCGAGGTGATGGGGCCGGTGGCTGGCTACATGTCCGTGCTGGTATTTGCCCTCTATATCAACCGTGATGGCCGCGAGGAGTTCTACACCTATACCTGGCCGCTCTGGATCATCGCGCTGCTGCTGCTGTACTGGATTAGCCGCCTCTGGCTACTTGCTCGACGAGGCAAGCTGCCCGAGGATCCGGTGATTTTTGCTGTGACCGATCCGGTCAGTCTTCTCGTAGCATTACTTGTGGGTGCAATGGCCGTTGTGGCAGCAGCCCCCTGGGCGGCCGGCTGAGCCTGCCCTGACATTTTCTCACCGACCAACAGACCATGAAGTCACCGATTGACAGACCGCGTGACCTAGCACAGCCGCTGACGCAACAGCGTATCAGCGGCTGGGGCAATCTGGCTGCGCAGGCCTGTCATCTGGGCAGCTGTGAATCGGTTGAGCAGCTACGGTCGATGCTCAAGAGCGGCAACGCTGACAGCTACATTGCTCGCGGACTGGGTCGCTCCTATGGTGACTCGGCGCTCAATGAGGGCCAGGGAGTGATTCTGCAGACTCGGCGCAGTCGTTTCCTGGACCTGGATGAACGAGCCGGCCTGCTGGAATGCCAGGCGGGCGTTACCCTCTCGGAGATCATCGATCACCTGCTGCCGCGCGGCTGGTTCCTGCCCACCACGCCGGGTACACAACATGTCACGCTGGGCGGCGCCATTGCCGCTGATGTGCACGGCAAGAACCACCATCAGCATGGTTCGCTGGGAAACGCCATTGAGCGACTGCGGCTGTTAACCGCCTCCGGCGAGATCCTGACTTGTTCCCGGGAAGAGAACAGCGATGTCTTCTGGGCCACGATTGGCGGGATGGGACTGACCGGTATCATCCTCGATGCACGTTTCCGTTTGCGACCTGTGGAAACTGCTTACTGCAATGTCCACGAGCGCCGCACCGGCGACCTTGATGAGACGCTCGAGTTGTTTTCCCAACAGGACCAGTCGTACGACTACAGCGTCGCCTGGATCGACTGTCTGGCCCGCGGTGCTCGACTCGGTCGCTCCGTCGTCATGCTGGCCAATGACGCCCGGCTGGATCAGCTGCCTGGCGAACTTCAGCCGGCAGCGCTTGAATTGCCGCGCCGCTGGAACAAGAGCGTGCCTTTCACGATGCCGGGATTCGTACTCAATCCGCTCAGCGTGAAAGCCTTCAACGCCGTCTATTACGCCCGGCACGGGAACAGTAATCGGCTGGTCGACTTTCGCTCCTTCTTCTATCCACTCGACACGATCCGTCATTGGAACCGAGTTTACGGTCGCCGTGGCTTTGTCCAGTACCAGGCATTTTTTCCTCGTGAAACATCGCGGGCCGGTCTGATTGAGTTGCTGGGGAAAATCGCCCACTCGCGGCGAGCCAGTTTCCTGGCCGTGCTCAAGAGCAGCGGTCCGGCCACTCCGGGACACCTCTCCTATCTTTACCCTGGCCATACGCTGGCTTTGGATTTCCCCTACCAGGGGCAGGCCACGGAACGGCTGTTTCAACAACTCGATAAGATCCTCCTCAAGCATGGCGGGCGGTTGTACATGGCCAAGGACGCCGTCACGAACGCCCAGACATTTGCGGCCATGTACCCGCGGCTGGCTGAATTCAAACAGGTCAAGCAGCGGGTGGATCCAGGCAACCTGTTCACGTCCTCCCAGGCGAGGCGACTGGGTATCGTCGATGTCTGAAGCCGGCAGGCTGTAACAGGGAAAGATGAAACAGGTATGAACACAGACCTTGATAGCCGACCCAGTACATCTCAGCGCGTCGCCTGGGCAGCGATCTGCCTGGTCGTGGCCGTGCTGGGCTGCTGGCTGGCAGTGGTCCATATCGACCAGCCATTGACCGGTATTGATGATGCTAACATCTTCTTCAGCTATGCCGACAACCTGGCCGCTGGGGAGGGTTTCGTCTACAACGCGGGCGGTGAACGGGTTGAGGGGTTTACCTCACTGGCCTGGACACTGATCTGTGCATTGGCCTTCCTCGTGAGCGGGCAGCCTGAGTCGTTGCTGCTGGGTCTCAATACGCTGCTGGTTGCCCTGGCGGCGTACCAGGCTGGCGTTTTCCTCTGGCAGATGACTGCCAGCTCGCCAGGCACGTTGTACAACCAGTGGCCCCGCTGGCTGGTGCTGGCGTTGCTCGCCTGTTGGCTGCTGGCAACACCTCGATTCATGGTCTGGACAACCGTCACCTTGATGGATACCGGGCTCTGGTGTGCTGCTTTGACCTGCGGGACGATTGCATTTGCCCGGGCCACGCTGCGACCTGCCGCTGGCTGGCGGTCAGACCGGTGCCTCGTCGGCTGGACCATTGTGATGATGCTGACCCGCCCCGAGTCGATGCTTGTGGTGCTGGCCTGGATCTCTCTGCTGGCCCTGCTGCGTTACGGTGAAAGTGGCCAGCAGGAGCGATCCTGGATTGGCCAGTGCTGGAGCAACGTGCGCTGCCCGTTGTTGACCTACGGATTCGTGTTAGCCGCTTTGACGCTGCTGCGGGTGCTCTATTTTGGCTACCCGCTTCCGAATACTTTCTACGCCAAGGTCTCACCCGACCTGTTTTACAATCTCAAGCTGGGCTTGATGTACTTCCTCACTTTTGTAGCGACCCAGCTATTGATGATTCCAGCCCTTCTGGTCGTGACGCTGGTCTCCTTCAAGTCGCTCGTTAGAGTCTTACGGCGGGACTCGCCGGCTTCCCCGCCAGTCAGTTTGCTGGCAGCGTCGGTCGGTTGTTGCCTGGTAATCCCGGTCCTGACAGGTGGCGATCACTTCAACCTGTTTCGCTTCTTTCAGCCAGTCTGGGTCCTGCTGGCCCTGCCCATGCTGGTGGCAGCTGGACGCGGGTTGGCCAGGTCACCAGGCCTGAGGAGTATGCCACTGGCTGTTGTCACTGCTGCGGCAGCTATCGCACTGTTGTTCTACAACATCCAGTTTCCGCGCTGGAATGAACTGGCGGATGGCGATACGGGCATACGGGTGGAGTTCAGAATTGCAGCCAAGGGACGGATACGTGGGGCGCTGCTGAATGACCTGTTTCCGGAGCAGGATGTTTCCATCGGAGTTGGCACGGCCGGTGGCGTGGGACTGGCGTACGAGGGGCCGGTCATCGACCTGCTGGGACTGAATAATGTTGCCATGGGTCATTCGGCCGGTGATCGCAAAGGGGGCAAGAACCATGCGGCCTTTAGCCGGCAGGTGTTTTTCGAACAGTTGCCGGACATTGTGAGGCCGACGCTGCTGGAGCCGCAGATGACCGAGCCGCTTACGCCGGACCAGTTCCTGCCACCGGTGGGGGAGTTCTGGGACACGGCACTTGATGGGCTTGAACGGTCCGCAGAATTCCAGCAGCTCTACCAGCCGGTGGTGATCGACCTGAGAGACCCTGCAGACCAGGCCTGGCGAATACGCGCCTGGTGCCGGCCAGCGGTTGTCGAGCGGCTGCAGGCAGCTGGTGTGCGATTCCAGCTGCTACAGCTGTAGCTGGCCGACTCGCTTCGGGGGTCGGCAGAGAGCCGGAAATTGACGACGGTCTTAGTTACTCTCAACCTGCCGCAGCGGGTGGAACACCGATCGATTTCCCACCATCAATGGCAATGGACGTCGCGGTCACCATTGTGGCGGCAGGGCTGCAGAGATAGAGAACAGCCTGGGCGATCTCCTCGGGCGAGTTCATTGTGCCAAGTGCCCGGGCGATAGGACTGGCGTTGATGATCGCCTGCCGCTCGGCTACGGGGTCGTCGGCTGAGTTGATGCCCTCGTCCATCATCCCGGTCGGACCGACAGGCCCCGGACAGACTGCATTCACACGGATCTTGTCGACGCTGTGACAAAGAGCAAGGCTGCGGGTGAGTGCAATCAAGGCACCCTTGCTGATCGAGTAGACAGGATCCTGGCTGCGGGGCATCAGCCCGGCATTGCTGGAGATGTTAACGATCGAGCCACCGCGCGGCCGCATGTAGGGGATCACATGCTGGCAGGCAAAAAAAGCGCCCTTCAGATTGATGTCGATGCAGCGGTCCCAGTCCTGTTCGCTGACGTCGATGACCGGCTTGACCATGCCAATTCCAGCACAGTTGACCAGGATGTCAATGTGACCTGAGGGGGCGGCTGCCTGTTCAACCAGCCCGGCCAGCTGGCTTACCACGCTGACATCACATTCCCGCTGGACGATCTGCAGTGGGCCGAACAGCTCGTCGGTCTCGTCCAGCTGCTGCAGGTCGCCGACGTAGACCGAGGCGCCCTGCTCGGCCAACAGGATGGCGGTGGCACGGCCGATGCCGGAGGCACCGCCTGTCACGATGGCTGTCTTGTCAGTCAACATGCCGGACCCCCTGCTCGAGCACTACCGCTGAATCGGCTGGATCGTACGGCTCGTTCGGACGGGCGCGATGGAATTCACCGGGTCAAGAAAATCCACGACTTCCGCTTTGATCTTCAGTTCATCGAAGCGGTCATTCATGGCCAGACGCAACTTGTTCTCATAGAGATCCTTGTACAGCTCCTGCCGAACTTCGGAAATCTCGCTGACCATTGGTTCGGTTCGTCCCAGGCATCGCATGATGATGTACTTGTCCGCGATCGAGACGATGCCGGAGAGTTCACCGGTTTTGAGCCGGAAGACTTCTTTTTCGATCAAGGGGCGGCCACCATGCTGTCGGATTGGTGGTACACGGCCGGCATTGGAGCGTGAAACCGGTTCAATTGAGTACTGCTCGGCCAGCTGACCGAAGTAGTACTCGGTGGGATTGTTCTTGGCCAGGTCCCAGACGGTGGTCGCCTGCCGATGGTTGGCCAACACGATCGCCAGCACCTCGACTCGCTCACCATAGTGTGAGATGAAGCCCTTCTGCATGTCTTCTGCACTGACCTGGACACTATCTCCAATCAGCTTTTTCAGCGCTGCCGTGGGCCAGATCGTGTCGCGGACGTAGAGATCGACGGAGATATTCCCCTCGACAGTGACCTTCTTCAGCCAGGAAGCCACATCGGGACTATCATCACTTTTCAGGAAGCCAAAGGAGTCGGCTGCCCGGGCGATTTCTGCGTCAAGGTCGCTGCGGCTGATCTGCAAACCACGCTGCTGGAGCGCCTGGGCCAGCAGCGCGCGGTTGATTTCGCCATCCAGCACGATGTCGCCATAGTTCGAGATGCACTGTTCTGCCAATTCCCGTTCGCTGATCTTGACGTTGTTGACCAGTGCCACGATGCCCGGCATCTTTTTACTGAGCTGGGGGTCGTTATAGACGTTGGTGATGCTGGCAGCGGATTGCAATTTCTGGAAGTACGAGCCTGCCGCCGCACGCAACTTCTCGAATTGAATTCGATCTCCCAGGCGGCGACGTGCATCGGCCTGAAACTGTCGGGCGACATAGACGGGTGGCAGTCGCTTTTCGCATTTCAGCACGAGGAACTTCCCTGCTGCCTGGACGACCGGCGAGATCTGACCCTCGTTGAGAGAAAAGGCCGCTTGTTCGATCTGCGGATCTTCCACGTGTTTGCGGATCGGCGAAATCAGGCCACGCACGCTGGCACTGTTCTGGTCCTCGGAATGGTCCTTTGCCAGGTCCCCAAATCGATCCGGTGCTGCTAACGCCATCCGGTGAATCTGCTGGGCCTTGTCCAGCGTCGATGTGACAATCATGCGGACACGTACGCGTGGTCCGTATTCGGTCTCAAAAGCGCGCTGCAGATCCTGCTCACTCACCTGGATGCTCTTGGCAGCCAGTTGTTTCAGCGACAGGCGTCCCCAGATCTCCTGGCGGAACTCATGCAAGGGAACCTTGCGGTCGTTCTGGATCGTGCGCAGGAAGAGGTCTCTCGAGAGGCCAAACTTGCTGGCCATGCGATCGATTTCCTCGATCACCTGCTGGTTGCTGATGGCCACATCGTTGGCCTGGCAGGCTGCTTGGATCAGGTGCTTGTTAATCACCGTCTGCAGAACTTCCTCGCCGTAACGCAACAGACACTCGCGCGCAAGTTGCTGGCGCGAGATCTTCTGGCCATTGACCATTGCCACTACTTTTAGTGTGCGCTGCTGAGTGTTGTCAGCAACCGTGGCAGTTGCCGGGGGCGCCGATTGGGGCCTGACCGCCGACTTGGGCAGCGGCTGGGCCTGCGCCGATGGCTTGATCAGCTTGGGCTGGCCCTTCCCCTGGGCCTCCGCTAGACCAGGTTTCATTATCAGCTGGCGGACAAGCAGGCTGGTGACAACCAGGCCGACCGCGAGACCGATAACGGCAGTTCGTTTCTTCCACTGGCTGGCTGCATCCCTGCTCACCATGGCGTGCATCCTCCCTGATCACGCAGTGCCGTCATATTTATGAGGCGGGAGTATAGGGAATCTAGCCCGACAGGGTCAAGAGAAGTGGCTGCAGATGAGCGATTAGGGGATCGTCTTTTGTGGTCAGCTCGAAAGTACTGGCCACTGACTTGCCGCCGGCAATCGTGATATTCTGTGGGTCATGAGCACTTTTGAGGCTGACCAACGGTCCGAATTGATCGAACGGGTGACCGAGGCGACAGCAGCTGGACAGCTTACATCCAGCGCCGCTGAGAATATCCAGCAATGGCTCGACGAGCCGCGTTACGCCGACTTCCAGCAATCCCTGGCGGAACACATTCAGCAGGGTCAGTGGCAGCAGTTGGACGATGTCTTCTGGACGGTCATCCCCTTTGGCACGGGCGGCCGTCGCGGCCGTATGTACCCGATCGGCAGCAACGCCATTAACGACCGCACGATTGGTGAAAGTGCCGCTGGCCTGGCCGAATATGTGAAGCAGCAGGCAGCGGATGGTGCCGAGCTGAGCTGTGCAATCGGTTTTGATACCCGCCATCGTTCACGCCACTTTGCCGAGCTCTGCGCCGGCATCATGGTGGCGCAAGGTTTTACCGTCTATATCCTCGATCAACCACGACCGACTCCAGAACTCTCTTTCCTTGTCCGCCAGCGGAGCTGCGACTGTGGCATTATGGTTACAGCCAGCCATAATCCTCCCAGCGACAACGCCGTTAAGGTCTACTGGTCCAGTGGCGGCCAGATCGTCCCTCCTCATGATCAGCTGATCATCCAGCAGGTTGCCGACGTGCAGCTGATCGAGACGGTCGACTATCAGCAGGCTGTTTCCGCTGGCCAGGTCATCCCCTGTACGGAGGAGATCGACGGCGAGTACCTTGTGGCCCTCTCCCGGCTGAGCATGCCGGCAGGTAACGATCTGAAGATACTTTACTCACCACTGCATGGCGTCGGCGCCAGTGCTGTGCCACCGTTGCTGAGCCAGCAGGGCTTTGACGAGCTGGAACTTTATCCCGACCATGCCCAGCCCGATGGCGACTTCCCCAATGTCCCTGACCATGTCGCCAATCCGGAAAATGCTGCCGTCTTTGACAAGCCAATTGAGTACGCGCGGCAACACGCGATGGATATCGTGCTGGCCACCGACCCGGACTGCGATCGGATGGGCTGCGCGGCGCCGCTGACGCTGGATACCAGCGGACCGTGGCAGGTCTTCAACGGTAACCAGCTGTCCGCCTTGCTGGCAGACTTTGTCCTGTAGCATCACCAGCACGCGGGTACGCTGTCGGACGAGGATTACGTGGTCACCACGCTGGTCACGACCGGCATGGTCCGCCGTATTGCGGAGTCCTATGGAGTTCAAACTCGGGACCAGTTGCTGGTCGGATTCAAGTGGATCTGCAGTGCTATCGACCAGTACGGACCGCAGCACTTTCTCTATGGTACGGAAGAGTCGCATGGCTTCCTGACCGGTACGCATGTCCGTGATAAGGATGGACCGAACGCCTGCCTGGCGATTTCTCAGCTGGCTGCCAAAGCCAAGGCTGCCGGGCAGTCTCTGGTGGAAAAGCTGGATTCGCTTTACTGGCAGCATGGCCTGCACGATGAACGTCTCTGGACGATCCGTATGGAAGGCTCACAGGGTATGCAGCGGATGCAAGAACTGATGAGTCAATTCCGCCAGCAGCCTCCCAGCCAGCTTGGTGGCCAGCAGGTGGTCGCCATACGCGACTACCTGCAGCAGATCCGTCGAGAGGCGGACGGTAGCCAGCAGTCGCTGGCTGGCCCTCACGGAAACCTGCTGATCATGGAACTTGAAGAGACAGGTAACCTGGTCGCCGTACGACCGTCGGGTACAGAGCCGAAGATCAAGTTCTATGGCTTTGCCTACCGGCCCGCAGAACAGCTCAGTGACCTGCCCAGAGACCTGGCGGAGCTGCAAGCCCGTATGGACCAGGTGGAAAAAGAGATGCAGCAGCTGGCAGGTCTCTAGAACCCGACCTTGGCAGAACCGGACCACAAGCAGAGGAGCGATCGATGACAATGAAAGCTGCCTTTATCCATCAGCCCTGCGGTGCCGACGAAATTCAGTACGGCGACCTGCCGCGGCCCCAGCCAACTGGCAGCCAGGTGCTGCTGAGAACGACCGCTATCGCTGTCAATCCGGTCGATACCTATGTCCGCAACGGGGCGATTTCATGGGAAATGCCCAGCCCCTTTATCCTCGGTTGTGACCTGGCAGGTGTGGTCGAAGAGCTGGGACCGGAGGCCGGTCAATTGAGCGTTGGAGACCGAGTTTGGGGGACGAATCAGGGCCTTTTGGGCCGGCAGGGGACCTCGGCCGAATACTGTGCTGTCGACGAGTGCTGGCTTTATCCAGTACCCGCTGGCGTGTCGGACGTGGACGCCGCCGCCTGTGCACTGGTTGGTGTGACGGCTCACCTGGGGCTGTTTCGTGAAGCCGGACTGAAGGCAGGCGAAACCGTCTTTGTCCACGGTGGCACGGGGGGCGTAGGTGCAATGGTTGTGCAGATGGCCAAGGCGGTGGGGGCACGCGTGATCACAACCGCCGGGAGCGAAGAGAAGGCTCAGCGATGTAGTGAACTGGGAGCGGACGTGGTGATCCAGTACAAGCAGCAGGACGAGCAGCAGGCCATCCTGGCGGCTGCACCGGATGGTGTTAACATCTTCTGGGAAACGCTGCGAGAACCGAACCTGGAAGGGATCGTGGAGGTCATGGCCGAGCGAGGACGGCTGATCCTGATGGCCGGTCGTGATGCCCGGCCGTCGTTCCCGGTTGGCCCGTTCTACGTCAAGGGCTGTTCAGCTCATGGTTTTGCGATGTTCAAAGCCAGCCCGGAAGAAATGCTGGCGGCGGCCGAGGATATCAATCGCTGGCTGGCCGATGGTTCACTGGTTAGCCAGATTGGCCGTACCATGCCGCTCTCGCAGACCGCCGATGCCCATCGCCTGCAGGAGGACAACACGCTCTCAGGCAGCGGGACGCTGGCCGGAAAAATTGTGCTGCTGCCGTGACGGAAGCGGGCCAGCGACCACCCGCCAGGTGTTTAGCTGTCGAACGTTTTCTTGTGTCTCAGCACATGATGGTAGTGCTGGGCGAATCGATGCGACTCATCTCGCACATATTGCAACAGCCGCAGGGCATACGACCGTCGGCTTAACTGGATCGAGTCGGACTCGCCGGGCAGGAAGATCTCTTCCTGTTTCTTAGCCAGCGAGAGCAGTGTGGGTGGCTCGATCCGATGTTCCCGGAAAGCTGCCAGGGCGGCGGTCAGCTGTCCCTTGCCGCCGTCAATCAAGAGAATGTCCGGAAAGACGACATCGGAGTCGTCACGACGTGTGTAACGCCGCGATACCACTTCGTGAATGCTGCGGTAATCATCGACCCCCTCGACACCGCGGATCTTGTAACGTCGATAGCCCGGCTTGAAGGGCAGGCCGTCAATGAACTGGACCAGCCCGGCAACCGTCTGACCGCCACCCAGGTGGGCAATGTCGATGCCCTCGATTGTGCGCGGTTGCTGCTTCAGTCGCAGGACCTGCCGTAAGCCGGCCAACCCCTTCTTGGGGTCGATATAAAACACCTCCGGCTGGGCATGCGTGTCCAGTTCGCCCCGCTGGTCAAGCGTCTCCAGCATGTGAATTTCATCACGCAGCCGAGCTGCCTGTTCGAATTCAAGATCAGTCGATGCCTGCTGCATGTCGTTCTTCATCTGCTTGAGCAGGGACGTGCGTTTGCCGTCCAGGAATAGCTTGAGCCGCTTGATGTCACGCCCGTAGTCCTCAGCAGAGATTTGCAGGTTGCAGGGTGCGGTGCACTGGTTGATGCTGGCCAGCAGGCAGGGGCGAAACCACTTCCACTTCTCGTCGTCGGCATCAATATCGAGGCCACATGTGCGAAACTTGAAGATCCGCTGCAACACCTGTACGGCACCGCGCAAGGCTCCGGCACTGGTAAAGGGACCGAATAACCTGGCGCCACTGGAGGGCGGTTCGCGGGTGACTTCCACACGTGGGTAATCTTCCCCGCCGGTGATCATCAAGTAGGGGAACGACTTGTCGTCCTTCTGCCCCTTGTTGTGCCGGGGCTGAATGTCCTTGATCAAGCGAGACTCCATCAACAGAGCATCCACCTCGCTGTCGCACTCGAGGCAGTCGATATCGCAAATCTCTCCGACCCAGTATCCGGTGCGGGAATCGTCAGCGGCGGACTTGAGGAAATAGCTGCCAGCACGGCTGCGCAGATTGGCTGCCTTGCCGACATAGATCACCAGGTCGCTGGCATCCTTCATCAGGTAGACGCCCGGTGATTGCGGAAACTGGCGTGCTTTTTCCGCCGCCTGCTGAAAGGCATTGTTCGGTGTGGTTTGCGGGGATTCTGCCATCGAGCACGTTGGACCGGCCAAGCCATCGGTTATCGGGTACGGCCATTGTAGTCTGCGGATCGATGGTCTTCGATCTCTCTCACTGTGGTCACTGTGTCAGCTCTTAAAGGACTCACCGCGAAGATTACAGGTCAGATGGGAAGGGGGGCAGAGTTGCCCAGTTGTCCAGAATACGGTGATGGCGTTTTTCCCAATAAAACCCTTGCAAGTCCGAGGCATGGCGTTAGACTGCTGTTTGTGGGGTTAAAGCCCATAAGAGGGATGAAGAGTCTAGTCAAATGGGTTTCAGACCCATTTCATGGAAGAACAGTGATGTCCAGGTAGGGACAAGACGTGACAGAGACCACCCGTTGCGACCAAGTACCCCTTTTCGTGCCACTCCGTGGCCGTCCTGCCGATGTCGAGCGAAAATCCAATACCAGGAACGTCCTTGCTGCTGGGCGAGTTTCGACGCTCGCTCGACGAGCGATATCGGCTTTCTGTCCCGCCGGATTTTCTCTCCGAGCAGGGGGACAACCGCTGGGTGCTGGTCAAGCAGCGGCCGGGAGCACTCAGTCTCTGGCATCGCGATCCCTGGCAACAGCAGCACGACGAGGGACTTCGCTGGGTCAGCGATCGGTATGCTGCCGGCAAGGTCACGCCGCAGGACGGCAGCCTGCAAAAGCTGGGACGATTGCTCTCCAGCCGTCATTGCGACGTGCAGTTGATGGGCCGAGGGCGACTGCTGGTTCCCGAGGGATTTCGAGAGTTTCTCGGTGTGGTAGCTGGCGATCCACTGATGATCGTGGGAGCTGCCGTCTGCGTCGAGATCTGGCATCCGCAGGCCTGGTTAGAGTACCTGCGAGAGGAAATGCCGGGATTTTGTGGGCTCTTCGAGCAACTGAGCAGCTAGTGGCCAGTAACAGGCTGCCATTTTCAAGACAACGCGGGGTTGAGGTTCGCCCTCGACTTACCCGTGGGAAAGGAACACGGATGCGCTGGTCCGCGCTATGAAAGTAAGGATTTCGTAACCAACACCTGGGTAACGATGTCGGGATGCATTTAACCAGGGAACGGGTGCGAGTGGCAAGGATGCCACAACAAGTTGAATCATAGCCGGGCCAGCCATCTGTTGTTTTCGCCACACTGCCACGCCAGACGGGCCGCCGTGGGAATGGCCGGCACAAGTCAATGAGGTCCGAAGGACCGGCAGAACGCTGGCGCTCGGTGACAGGCAATGAAGCCAGTGCTAGCTTTCACCCGACGCATCGCCACTCTCTGGTGGCAGTGACTCGATATTCAGGCAGAGCAATCTCAGCTGGTGCAGCATATTGGCGAGCATGGAAGTTTCGGCGTCGGTTCGATTGCCCTCGGTCTTCTCCTCGAGCAGTGCCAGCATGTCGATGCAATGTCGCGCCATGCCAACGTCGGCCGCATTCGTCTCGCCCTCGGCTTCTCCCCCTTGGCCGAGTGAAACCATCGCCTG